>JAQURK010000001.1 GCA_028715645.1 Candidatus Omnitrophota bacterium
CCAGGAGCTCGTCAGATGAATACCCTGAAAAGGCAAAACCGTTGCCCTCACCTGTTGCAGGGTCATATTCCTGGATGGTATCCTTAAGGCCGCCTGTAAGCCGGACTATGGGTATCGTGCCGTAGCGAAGGGCGATCATCTGGCCAAGGCCGCATGGTTCGAATCTCGAAGGCATCAGAAACATGTCTGAACCCGCATAAATCTTCTGCGCCAGTACCGCGTCAAACTTAAGGTTTATCGAGGCTTTCTTGGGATATAATTTGGCAATCCTTTCAAACAGGATATGGTACTTTTCGTCGCCTGTCCCCAGGCAGATAAACTGGATTTTCGTCTTAAGGAGATCGCCGATGACGGCGGAAATAAGGTCAAGACCTTTTTGATCGGCCAGCCGCGATATCAAACCTATCAGGGGGATATCTCTGTTCACCGTAAGAGCGCTTTCTTTCTGAAGGTTCTCCTTATTGGCGCCCTTATCATCGATATGGGCGGCGTCATACATTTTCGCTATATGCCTGTCCATTTTGGGGTTCCAAAGGTTATAATCAATGCCGTTTAATATGCCGTAAATCCGGTTTGCGCGGCTTTTTAAGACGCCTTCCAGGCCATATCCGAATTCCTTAGTCTGTATCTCTCTGGAATAGGTGGGGCTCACAGTTGTTATTATGTCGGAAAAAAGTATCCCGCCCTTTAAGATGTTTACCTTCCCATAGAACTCCAGCCCATCCATGCCAAAGAGGCCCGCGTCAAGGCCTGTCTTTTGAAACTGGGAGGCGTCAAAAAGGCCCTGATAAGAAAGGTTATGGATGGTGAGCATGGTCTTGATGTTAGAATAAAACGGGTCTGTCTTATATTGCGTTTTTAGATAAACCGGGATAAGCGAGGATTGCCAGTCATTGCAATGGATAACGTCAGGTTTGAAGCCGATCTTTTTAATCAACTCAAGGCATTGCCTCGAAAAATACGAGAACCTTTCGAGGTTATCAGGATAATCCCCGAATTTGTCGCCATATAATTGTTCACGGTTAAAAAATTTATCGTTTTCTATAAAAAGAACCTCGACGCCCTTGCCGAGGGTCGCGCGGTCACCCTTAACCTTTATAGTCTTGTACTTGGGCATGGCGATCTTTATTTCGACGCCTGATTTTTCAAGGAAAATGGGAAGGCTCCCCGCTACATCGGCCAACCCCCCGGTTTTTGCGAACGGGACAACCTCGCTGGAAACAAATAAGATCTTCATGCAACCTCCCTGCCTGCCGTCAGGCAGGCTTTTGCTCAAGCCAATTTTTACCAAAAGAAATATTTACCCGTACGGGCACCGAAAGTTTCATTATTCCTTCCATCCTGTTTTTTACCAAATCCATAACCGGCTTAAGTTCGTCCTTCGGCGCTTCAAAGACCAGTTCATCATGTACCTGAAGTACCATAAGAGAACTAAGGCGGCCGGCCGCAAGCTCCCTGCATATCCCGATCATCGCCGCCTTTATGAGGTCTGCGGCAGAGCCCTGTATGGGCGTATTTATGGCCGTCCTTTCGGCAAACATCCTTATATTCATATTTTCGCTGTTTATCTCGGGTATGTACCTTCTGCGGTTTAAAAGGGTGGTAACAAAACCGTCATTTCTTGCCTTTTCTATGCAGTCATTAATGAATGTCTTTACCTTTGGGTACCTTTCGAAATAGGAATCTATGAATGCCTGCGCCTTCGCGACTTCTATCCCGAGGTCCTTTGAAAGGCCGTATGCGCTCATCCCGTAAATTATCCCGAAATTAACCGTCTTTGCCTGGGATCTTTGCTCATCCGTGATGGCGGGCTCCTTCGTATCGAATATAAGCGAGGCGGTGTGCCTGTGGACATCCAGGCCTTCTTTAAAGGCCTTTATAAGGGTCTCGTCCCCGGAAAGGTGCGCGAGTATGCGCAATTCGATCTGCGAATAATCCGCCGAAACTATAAAGGAACCCTTGTCCTTGGGAATAAACGCCTTCCTGATCTCCCTGCCCATCTCCGTTTTAATGGGAATGTTCTGGAGATTCGGCTCGCTTGAAGACAACCGGCCTGTCGAAGTTACCGTCTGGTTAAAAGAGGTATGGACCCTTTTTGTCGAGGTATGTATAAGCCTTGGAAGGGCGTCAATATATGTCGATTTTAGCTTTGCCAATTCCCTGTATTCCAAGAGGAGGCGGGGAAGGATGTGCTTAACGGCCAGTTTACAAAGGACCTCCTCATCGGTAGACATCCCGGTCTTTGTCCTTTTCACGCAAGGCAGTTTCAGTTTAACGAATAAAATCTCCTGCAGCTGCTTGGGAGAATTTATATTAAATTCGCAGCAGGCGGTTTCATATATCTTTGCGGTGAGCTCGTCCAGTTTTTTATGCATGGAATCGGACATCTTCTTTAGATATTCCGTATCCAGCGACACACCCGCGAGCTCCATACCGGCAAGGCAATTGACCAGCGGCATCTCGACCTCGCTAAAAAGTTCAAAAAGCCCCTTGTCTTTCAGCTCTTTTTCCAATATGGCCTTAAGCCTGAAAGTGACGTCGCTGTCTTCGCAGCAATACCTGCATACCCTTTGAGGCTCTACCTTGTCCATTGTGATCTGATTCTTTCCCTTACCTATAAGGTCCGAGATATCGACCATCTTGTGGTTCAGGTATTCAAGCGATATGGCGCCCAGGTTATGGGTCGTCTTTGAGGGATTTAAGAGATACGAAGCGATCATCGTGTCAAAATATATCCCTTCCAGTCTTATCCCGTAATTAGTAAGGACCATTGTCTCATACTTTATGTTCTGGCCGATTTTTTTTATCGACGGGTCCTCGAATATAGGCTTAAGGTCCTTAAGGGCCGAATCCAGGTCAATGCCTTGCTGGCCGCCGAAATCCAGATATTCGGCCTCCCCTGTCTTCCAGCAAAAGGAAACGCCTACGAGCGAGGCCTGAAGCGGGGAAGCGCTTGTGGTTTCGAAATCAAACGCGAATATCTTTTGAGCGGATAATCTCTTCAAAAAATCACTAAGGCCCTGCGGGGCAATCATTCTGTAATCGGCCTTAAGCTCCTTCCTCACCGTGACCTGTTCAAGCAAAGTCTTAAATTCAAGCTCCCTGAACATCTCCGCAAGGCGCGCGGTGTCCGCGTTTTTTACCTTCATTGTCTCAAAATCCACTTTAATCGGTACGTCGTAGTCAAGCCGGGCCAGGTCCTTGCTCATCTCGGCCCTCTCCCTGTATTTCTTAAGGAGCTCTCTCTTTGACTGCGATTTGATCTTTTCCAGGTTAGAGAACAGGTCTTCAAGACTGCCGAACTCGGAGATGAGCTGGACCGCGGTTTTTTCGCCGATGCCCAGGACGCCCGGTATATTATCCGAGGAATCGCCCATCAGCGCGATAAGGTCGATTATCCTTTCCGGCCCGACCTTAAATTCCTGCTCGATTTTTTCCGCGTCGAATATGAGCCCGTCCTTATGCGTGTTATAAACCTTCACGTGGTCATCAACAAGTTGAAGCGCGTCCTTGTCGCCCGTGACGATAAAAGTGTCTATAGATTCCGCGGTCGCCTTCCTTGCGATGGTGGCAAGGATATCATCCGCCTCATAACCCTGCATCTCATAAATCGGGATCCTGTATGCCTCTAAGACCTCTTTTATAAGCGGCAGCTGGCAGACAAGATCGTCAGGCATGGGCTTCCTGGTAATCTTATATTCATCGAATTTCTTGTGCCGGAAGGTCGGGCCTTTCATGTCAAAGGCGACCGCCAGGTAATCGGGCATTTCCGCTTTAAGCAGTTTATTAAGCATGGTAATAAATCCGTAGACGGCGTTTGTGGGCTGGCCTTTGGAATTAGAAAGGTTCCTTATGGCATAAAACGCCCGGTAACAAAAAGAATTGCCGTCAATCAAAAAAAGTTTTTTATTCACTTGTATTTGGGGTAAAATGAAGGGCAGCCATTAATCTTCGGCGCTGAGTCGATATTCGGAAAGGTGGTTATCCAAATCCTTAATATTCTTCGCCAGTTCCTCAATCTCCTTTTTTACGATATTTATATCGGGGTTGCTTTCGCCAATTCTTGTCTTTAATCTCCCGATCTCAAGCCCCGCGGTGTTCGTTATTGCCTTTAACCTGTTCACCCTGTTTTTTAAATCGTCCGTCATCTGATTGATCGCCTCGGCCACGTCTTTTAAGTCATCGCCCCGGCGCAGTTTCAATTTCGCGCTCAGATCTCCCGAGGCAACCTGTTTGATGAAGCGTTCGATCCTGTATAGCGGGCCGGCCACCTTATGTGAAAGAAAAACAGATAAAAGGGCTATAAACGGCGCGATCAGGAGCACCCTCAACAAAAGCGTGGCATTTATCGTCCTCATTATGGCGATAAGCCTGCCCTGAGGATACACGTTTGCCAGTTTTTCGCCCATGAGGAGCCATCCGGTATAATAGACTGTATATCCCGCCGCCCACGCAACGGCAAACATGAAAAGAATTATGATCCCGGTATATTTTAACTGGAACCTTGTCTTTATCAGATATTGCCTGCGCCTTATCCGTTTGGGTTTTTCCATTATTTTACCTCTCTTTATAAAACAGCCTCTCTCTGGATATCCAGATATAATATATCATCCTTCATATCCTCAATCGACTTGTATACGGTCTCAAGCGGCATATACATCGTCGTTACGCCGGATAGCCGCGTTATCCTGTCACCCTTGTTTATGCCGGCCTTATAGAAGGGCCCGCCCTCTTCAACTACATTCACTATCAGGCCTTCAAATGCGACGGACAGCCTGGCGCCCAGCATGTATTCGGCGCCCCTGAATATATGATTCCTCCTTAAGGCTATCGTCTTTGGACGGGCAAGGGCGAGTTTGATCTCGCTTGCGCCGCTGTGCAGAATGAGGCCGTAAACATCACGCAGGTCCATATATCTTATCAATTTTCCCCAGACAGAAACGATTATGTCCCCTTCTTTTATGCCCGCCGAATCTGCCCTGGAGCCGTTTAAAACCCTAGTGACCTTTATATCGGGCCCCTCTGTTCCTATGGCTATTCCCATCCCATTCCATAATTCATTTTGCTCCGCCTCTGACGGGGCTTCCGTCTCCGCGCCTGCCGCCGTCAAGACATTGCCGCGCTTCTCTTCCAGGTCCTGCCTCCCGGCTACTTTCTTCTCAAGCTCTGAGTGGCCCTGGCGAAATGCCATGTTTGTGACGGAGGTGATACCGTCTGAAGCTTCTTTCATTTTGGGATTTAGCCTGTATGCCGACTTATAATAATACATCGCCTGTTTATAATCTCCTTTTTCCCTGTACGCCCGGCCCAATTTTACAAGATTTTGTTCGGGATCCTCGAAATCGATTTTTTCGATCGCGTCCTTAAGCAGGCAAACCTGACCGCCTTCCGTTGATAATACAACCCTGTCGGCATAATCCTCGACAATAACACCCTTAAGCTCCTGTCCATCCTTTAAAAGAATGGCATCGGCGTAAAGAATTCCGCATATTATGAAAAGGAGAAATAAAGGCAGGATAAGAACGTATTTCATCTTTTATAATTATAACAAAATGAAGAACTTATTTCAAGTTAATTTTAAGGCTGGCCTCATGAAATATCCGCTTTATGGGCAGGCCTGTTTTTTCCGCGATTCTTTTACAGTCTTCATATTCCGGCGAGATGGTTTTTATGCCTCCAGGCCCGAAATTGATCTTTACATTTACCGGCCCAAACCTGGTATGCGCGGCCTTTATTGCCCTTCTTAGTATCTTTCTGCGCGCCTTGTAATACCTCACTCCCGATGAGGTCGTCTCTTTCATTATTACCCTCGCAAGCCCGTCTGAAAGCTCCTCTCTTGCGAGGACCGTAAGCAGTATAGCCGGCCGCGTCTTTTTAGCGTATATCCCGGTCAGGTATACATCAAGCGCGCCTGTTTTAAATAATTTTTCGATAAGATATTCATAATAAACGGGGTTCATATCGTCTATATTTGTCTCAAGGACAACCACCTCATCTTCATTCAAACCGCCTTCTGCCGTTGTCCCTGTTATTAGCCTCAGAAGGTTCGGGTTGCCCTCTATCTCAAGACTCCCGGCGCCATAACCAATTCTTTCTATGTCAATATCCGGCCTTTTATTAAAATCCTTTACCAGCGTCGTCAGTATGGCGGCTCCCGTCGGAGTAATTAATTCATATTCGGCATCAATAAAAGAAACCGGCTTGCCTTTTAATATCTCGAGCGCGGCAGGCGCGGGTAGGGGAAGCCTGCCGTGAGACGATAGCACGCTTCCCTTTCCGGCCTTCAGGTTCAAGCAGAAAAATTCCTTGATATCCAGTTCATGGCAGGCAATCGCGGCCGAAACTATATCTATAAGTGAATCAAGATCGCCTATCTCATGGAAATGCGCATGCCTTACGGTTTGGTTATGTATCCGCGATTCAGCCGCTGCCAGCCTCTCAAAGATAGCGGCGGCGGTAGATTTTATTTCTTGAGAAAGCCGGCTGCGAGTTATTATTTTTTTTATTTCTCTGTAAGTCAACGGCCTTTTACGGCTTGCGTTTATATTTACTATAAATCTTGTCCCGGAGAGACCATTGCGGCTGTCTTTAAAGACGCCTATTTTATAGCCGCCGATATTTAACAACGCGAGTTTCTTTTTAAGGAAGGCCGTCTTTAGGCCGGCGTCCAAAAATGCGGCAACGGTCATATCGCCGCTGATGCCGCTAAAACAATCGAAATACGCTATTTTCATTCTTATCACCGATTTATTTTTTTATTTATTAATTAACGCCGCGAAATAACCGGCGCCGAATCCGTTATCAATAT
The DNA here is from genome assembly GCA_028715645.1 of Candidatus Omnitrophota bacterium. Lineage (GTDB taxonomy): Bacteria > Omnitrophota > Gorgyraeia > JABMQH01 > JABMQH01 > JAQURK01. The sequence goes on from JAQURK010000001.1 coordinate 6,809, forward strand.
TGACGACAGCAACCCCGGGCGAACAGCAGTTAAGCATCGTAAGAAGCGCCGAGAGCCCTTTAAAACTTGCTCCGTAACCTACGCTCGTAGGTACGGCTATGACAGGCCTTGATACGAGACCCGAGACAACACTGGCAAGCGCCCCTTCCATCCCGGCGACAACAATGATGATATTCGCCTTGTTTAACAACGCCTTTCTATCAAGAAGTCTGTGTATCCCGGCGACGCCGACGTCGTAGAGGACCTTTACTGCCTTTCCCATTATATCCAGCGTAACCCTTGCTTCTTCAGCGACCGGGATATCGCTTGTCCCTGCCGTGACTATAAGCGTAAACCCCTTACCCGTCTTGCGCGCGGGCGTTTTCGCATATATGGCCTTTGCCAGTTCGTTGTACCTTAGGCCTGGGCGGCCTTTTTTAAGCTGATCGAACAATTCGGCCGAGGCGCGGGTCAGCAGTATCGGCCCTTTTTTTTGAATGAGCCGGTTCACTATGCTTTCTATGTGACGGGGGGATTTCCCGCCGCAATACACGACCTCGGGAAAACCCTTTCTGATCTGCCTGTGGCTGTCGAGTTTAACAAAACCCAAGTCCTCATAGGGAAGGTCCTTCAAAAGATTGAATGCCTTATTTAGCGGCATCTCCCTTTTTTCCAGCCGCCTCAGGATTTTACGAATCGTATGTTTGTACATTTAAAAACGCGCTTATCCCGCCTTGAAAACTATAAACATCAGAATAATAAATACACAAATCCCGATAACAATGTAAACGTCGTTTGCCCGGATTATCTCTTTAATCCTCTCAAGGCCCGTTACCTTTGAAAATGCCTTGGTAAGGACGCGTTCATCATCACCCGAGCCTTTTTTGCCCAGAATCTCCCTGATGCTGTTAAGCTCCGTCTTCTTGAAGCGCATAAATTGCCCGGCGATCATATACGCAGGGACAACCTTGTCCGTGACGAGTTCTTTCAGCCTGGGCTCGTCTATCCCCAAAAAGGCGGCGGCCTCTTTTTCATTTAAAAGGGTTTCCATCAACTTATTTTATTTTTTCGTTCTTGACCCATTCATCGACGAGGGCCTTTTCAAATTTCCAGCCGCTTGATTCGCGCTTGCCCCTGAGCCTGCCTGAATCCGCCCATGAGCTGACAGTGGCCGGATCGACCTCGAGATACGCGGCAACCTCTTCCAGCGACATAAGGCCCCTTTTATCCTTCTCGTTTAGCTTGCCGAGGGCCGCTTCGTCAAAAATCATATGGCAATAGCCGTGCAGGATCGTCCCTTCCTCAACGACCAGGTTCGGGGTCTTGATATCACCTGTCACCTTCGCGGGTGATACCAGTTTGAGCGTCTTTTCCGCTATGATGTCGCCCGTTACCCTGCCGGCGATTATGATGTTTTCGCCGATTATATCGGCGTTGACATCGGCCGTCTCGCCTATGGTAAGGTTGCCTTTGGTTGTCAGGCTGCCTTCGAAAGTGCCGTTTATCTTAAGGTTAACCGGGTCCTTAAAAACCATATTCCCCTGCATGCTGGCATCTACATCCAGCTGCTTTTCTTCCATCTCCGGCCTCTTTGCCCTTTTACCTATCATCTTTAGTGCCTCCTTTCTTATAGCCTTTTAACGCCAACGCCTCTTCTATCCTTGAAAACACAACCAGAATTATAAAAACAAGAATAGTCGCAGACAAGGACATAAAGTAGAATCCGCTGCCAACCGCAAGGCCAATTCCTGCGACCGCCCAGAGGCTGGCCGCCGTAGTAAGGCCCTTAACGGTCGGGCCAGTCCTAAAGATCGTGCCCGCGCCCAGGAAGCCTATCCCTATTACCACCTGGGCTGCCATTCTAGAGGGGTCGATATTCGAGATATCCTTATACAACTCAAAGAGCAACATCGATGTCATCATAAACAAGGCAGAGCCGATACAGACCAGGATATGCGTCCTGAAACCTGCCGCCCGGCCGCGCGCCTCTCTTTCGAATCCGATAACCCCGCCAAGGAGAGTCGCAAGAAGCAGCCTTGCCAAGATCTGATAATGTGAAAGCATAATCCCTCCTTTCTACTTCGCCGCTCAATTACGTAAGATTCTGGTGCGGCTTCGTAGGAATTGTTTCTTCGAAGCTCCACCGCAGTTTTACATTTCGAAGAGCGAAGAAGAACCTTCCTTTAGGAGCGCTTCTCGAAATCAGCGAAGCCGCTCATATACTCGCTTGACCTGATGCCTTTTTTAAAAAGTGAATTACCCAGTATGGCCGGTCCTGCCCCGTTATCAAGGCACAGGGCCGGCGACGGGATAAAAAGTTTAAGCCCGTTTAACCGCGCGGCCCCCGCCAGTTTTCGCCTAAGGGTCATATTCGCGCTTACCCCCCCGCCTATGGCGAGGTTTTTTATCCCCGCGGCTGAACAGGCCGAGACGGCCTTGGCCGTTAACGCATCGCAGACCGCCTCCTGAAATCCTCGGGCTATGCCCGAGATCTGCTTCTTTTTGAGTTTTTCAGGGCCGCCTTTTGCTCTCACATGGTAGAGGACCGCCGTTTTTATCCCGCTAAAACTAAAATCCAGCAAACGGCCATCCATGGCCGATGGTATGGAAAAAACAGGCCAGTCAGAAAAATCCCATTGAGCCGCGCTTTTTTCGATTATCGGGCCTCCAGGATATCCAAGCCCAAGGATTTTGGCGACCTTATCAAAGGCCTCGCCGGCCGCGTCATCCTGGGTCTGTCCCAGCAGCCTGTATTTATCCGGCGCCTTCACCTCAAAGAGGCTGGTATGACCCCCTGAAATAACAAGCCCTATAAATGGAAGCGGCGGGCGGCTATCGGTCAAATAATTCGCCCATAGATGGGCAATGACGTGATTTACGCCTATCACGGGACAGTTCAGGGAAAAACTCAGCGCCTTCGCATAAGATATGCCTATCAGGAGAGCGCCTATCAATCCGGGGCCTTGAGTCACTGAAATCAAATCTATACCTTTTAAATCAAGACGTGACTCTTTTAGCGCCTCCTTGAGGCAATAGTTTATGACCTCGACGTGGTACCTGGTGGCTATTTCAGGGACAACTCCGCCATAGCGCCTATGCAGGTGCATGCTCGAGGAGACGACGCTGGACAAGATTCTTCTATCCTTAATAATGGCTATCGCCGTCTCATCGCATGAGGTTTCAATCCCTAGTGTTATCATATCGTATCAGTTCCGAAACAAATACAAACCTTATCCCTTCCTTTTCCGCCTCCGGTACCAGCGTTAGCAGGGCCTGGACGGTCTTTTCGCGGTCATGGCCGATGCCGATGGCTGAGCCATTTCTCTTTGCGATTTTTATCAGCTGCTTCATCTGTCCCCTTATATATTCAAAATCGCCGCTGTTATCAAGAAAGACGCTTCTCCTGGCATAACCTATGCCGGCGTTGGCCGCCGCTTTTTTACAAACGGATTTTCTGGTGACAAGGCTGTCCAAAAAAAACAGCCGTCTTTTTTTCAGCTCGGTAAAGATCGCGCTCATAAGGGCGGGGGATTCGGTAGCCTTTGAGCCCTGATGATTTGAAATACCATTTGCATAAGGCACGTCCTTCAGGGCCGCCGTTAATTTTTCAAGCACCTCTGCCTCATTCATATTTACCGTTATGGTGTTGGCCTCCGGCTTAACCGCCTTGTCGTTTACGTACGGCTCCAGCGGAAGATGAAGAATCTCTTCATACCCTTTTTGGTGAACGTCTTCCGCTATTTTCTGCGAATAAGGCTGAAACGGCAGGATCGAAAAGGTAATCGGCCTTTTTAAACTAAGCACCGCGGCTACATTCTTATTATTATAGCCAAAATCGTCAAGCACGATTGCAACCTTATAATAAATCTTTGGGGTTGGCCTTGCCCTGGCCGGCGCCGGTGCCGGGGCCGGTCTATATGGCCTGTAAAAAATTATCGCGATTGAAATAACCGCGGCCGCGGCCAATAAAAAAAGGAGCGCCCTTTTCTTTCCCTTAGTCTTATTTTTTCTCCGCCTTGAGCGCCTCATACGCCTTTATGCCTTTTAGGAGATCAACCGCCCTTTCCAACTGTATATCAGGCGGCTGTGTTTCACCTTCTTGTTCCTTTTCTAAAACGGCAACATCGGGTATAATGCCGATATTGTTGATCGCCGCGCCGCTTGGCGTAAAATACTCGGCCGTCGTAAGCCTTAGCGCGGAATTATCGGCCAGCGGGATAACCGTCTGAACGGAACCCTTGCCAAATGTCTTTACCCCTACAATAATACCCCTCTTATTGTCTTTTATAGCCCCCGCGACTATCTCGGCGGCGCTTGCGCTTCCGCCGTTTACAAGCACTATCATGGGTAAATCCGCGCAGGCGCCTTTCTTCCTCGATTTATAAACCGCGTTCTGTGAAGGCTGTCTCCCTTTCGTTGAAACAACCGTCAACCCTTCAGGCAGGAACATCTCCGCGATTGCCACAGAGATATAGAGAAGGCCTCCGGGATTATTACGCAAATCAAGGATCAGGCTGTCCATGCCCTTCGAGCGTAATTCGCTGATTGCCCCAGCGGCGTCTTTCGGCGTACTCTCCTGAAATTCGACCAATTTTATATACCCTATCTTATCCTCAAGGATAGCGGCCTTCTTGATGCTGGCTATCTTTACGATGGCCCTTGTAATGTTAAATTCTAAAAGCTTTTTTTCCGATTCCCTCAGGATGGTCAGGCCGACCGAGGTCCCGGGCTCCCCTCTTAATTTTTTCACCGCGTCGTCCAGACTGGCTTCCTTGGTCGGTTCTCCGTTTATCTTCACTATCTTGTCACCGGGCTTTATCCCGGCCCTAAAGGCAGGGGCATCTTCCAGCGGAGAGATAACGGTAAGGACGCCGTCCTTTATTGTTACCTCGATGCCAAGCCCGCCGAACTTGCCCTCTGTTTCTTCCTTCATCTCCTTATAGGCATCCGGATCAAGGAACTGGCTGTGGCTGTCGAGGGACATAAGCATGCCCTTTAAGGCCCCATAAATAAGGTCCCTTGGATTAACCTCGGTAACATATTCGCTCCTGACGATACTCAGGGCTTCAGCGAATATTTCTACCTGCTTGTAGAGTTCACCCTTTTTCGGCCTTGCGTCTTTCGCAAAGATAAAGGTGCCAAACCCCAGGAGCATAATGACAAGCGCTGTCGAATATGCCAGCCTTTTACGGTTCATTGCCCTCATGCGCCTCCCATCCTTTTTTTTAAGAGTTCATTTACCAGCGCGGGGTTGGCCTTCCCTTTAGTTTCCTTCATTACCTGGCCGACCAGAAAAGTAAGAGCCGTTCCCTTGCCGGTCTTGTAATCTGAGACCGCTTTTTGGTTCATGGACAGGACCTTTTCTAAAGCGGCTGATATGGCGCTCTTGTCGCTTATCTGTGAAAGGCCCTTTACCTTCGCGATCTCCGCGGGCCTTTTCCCCGTATCTATAGACTCCTTTAAGAGTTCTTTTGCCATCTTGCCGCTGATCGCGCCGCTCTCGATCATCCCAAGGATCTCTGCAAGGTCCTGAGGCTTAAAAGAAACCTCGCCGATAGACATACCCTTTGAGCCAAGCGCCGCCGCTATATCGCTCATCAGCCAATTTGCCACTATCTTGGGTTTATTGAAAATCTTGAGACAGGCCTCAAAGAAATCCGCCAATTTTTTTTCCTTTGTAAGTATCTGGGCGTCATAACCGGAAAGCGCGTAATCCCTTATAAATCTCTCACGGCGCTGCTTGGGCATCTCCGGGAGGGTTTTCCTGATCTCTTCTATAAGCGCGGCATTCGGAACGACGGGCGGAAGGTCCGGCTCAGGGAAATACCTGTAATCATGGGCCTCTTCCTTTGACCGCATTGTATAAGTGACGAGCTGCTCGCTGTCCCAAAGCCTGGTCTCCTGGAATTCTATTTTTTTCCCTTCCTTGAGGACGGCAGTCTGCCTTTCGGCCTCGTATTCCAATCCCTGCCTTACCGCCTTGAATGAATTCATGTTCTTCAGCTCGATTTTCGTCCCGAGCTCAGACTGGCCGATGGGGCGAACAGAAATATTCGCGTCGCAGCGAAGGCTGCCTTCCTCCATATTGCAGTTTGAGACCTCAAGGTACTCCAGAATATTTTTAAGCTTAACAAGAAATTCGTAGGCTTCCGAGGGAGAACCAATGTCCGGTTCAGTGACTATCTCAAGAAGTGGTATGCCTGCCCTGTTATAATCCACCAGGCTGTAATCGTCTTCCTCCTTGTGAACGAGTTTGCCGGCGTCCTCCTCGAGGTGTATGCGTTTTAATCTTATCTTTTTAACGGCCTCGGCTGTTTCTATATCAAGAAAACCGTCATGGGAAAAAGGCTTATCGTATTGGGAAATCTGGAAATTTTTAGGCAGGTCGGGATAAAAATAATGCTTCCTGTCAAATTTGGTAAATTCCGCTATCCTGCAATTAAGGGCCAGGGCCGTTTTTATTCCAAGTGAAAAGGCCTTATTGTTTATCACGGGTAAAACACCCGGAAACCCCAGGCATATAGGACAGACCTGCGTATTAGGAGGGCTTCCGAATTTGGTGCTGCAGCCGCAGAACATCTTTGAGGCTGTCTTAAGATGGACATGGACCTCGAGGCCTATTACCGTCTCATAGTTCACAGCGAAGGCCTCCTCTTGTGCCACTCCGTATTTTGTTCATAGGCATAGGCGGCCTTAAACAGGGTCTCTTCATCGAAGGGTTTTCCAAGGATCTGCAAGCCGACCGGCAGCCCGTTCTTGGTGAAACCGCATGGCACGGATATTGCCGGAATGCCCGCGAGATTAACAGGGATCGTAAAAATATCGGAAAGATACATGCTTAAGGGATCCTCTTTTTTCTCTCCTATCTTAAAAGCGGGCGTCGGGGACGTCGGGGTTACGATGCAGTCATATTCCTTAAAAACCGCTTCCAGGTCCTCCTTTATTTTTGTCCTTACCTTAAGCGCTTTCAGATAATAGGCATCGTAATAGCCGCTGCTAAGTACGTATGTTCCGAGGATGACGCGCCTCTTTGCCTCGCTGCCAAAACCTTCAGCCCTTGTGCGGTTATACATCTCCAGCAAAGAATCCTTGGCGGCCTTGGACCTAAGGCCATATTGGACGCCGTCGAATCTGGCGAGATTCGAGCTTGCCTCGGCCGGGGCGATGATATAATACGCGCTTACGGCATAGTCGGTATGCGGCAGCGATACCTCGCCTATTTTCGCGCCGAGGGAACCAAGCGTCTTTATGGCCTCGCCTATATATAGCGAAACCTCCTTATCGATCCCGCCGACGAAGTATTCCTTTGGCACCGCGACCTTTAGCCCTTTTATATCATTAATTAATGACTTCGTATAATCCGGTTTCGGCGCGTTTACCGACGTAGAATCCCGCGGGTCATGCCCGCCTATCACATTCAGAAGCAGCGCGGCGTCCCTTACATCCTTAGTGATCGGCCCTATCTGGTCAAGGCTTGACGCAAAGGCTATAAGACCGTACCTGGAAACCCTGCCATAGGTAGGCTTCAAGCCTACAACGCCGCAAAGCGCGGCGGGCTGCCTGATGGAACCGCCGGTATCTGAACCAAGGCCAAGACACGCCTCATCGGCGCTGACAGCCGCGGCGGAACCGCCGCTCGATCCGCCTGGGATCCTGTCAAGATCCCAGGGATTTTTTGTCGGGCCGTAACATGAGGTCTCGCATGAAGAGCCAAAGGCAAATTCGTCCATGTTTGCCTTCCCAAGTAATATGGCCCCCGCCTCCCTCAACCTTTCGATTACTGCCGCGTCATATGGCGGTTTAAAACCCTTTAATATCGCGGAGGCGCAGGTGGTCTCCTCATCCCTGACGCAGATATTGTCCTTGATTACAACCGGAATACCGTAGAGGGGCTTCTCCTTTTTCTCTTTTAAGTCCTTGAGCTGTTTATCAATAGATTCCCTGTTTAACTTTACGAAGGCGTTTAGTTTCCCGTCGACCGCCTCTATTCGTTTCAAATAGGAATCTACTACTTGTTCAGGAGACGCCTTGTTTTCCCTATATAATTTTTGAATTTCAGAACAGGTCAATTTATAATAATCTGTGTAATCCATTTTTTACTCTATCACCTTGGGAACCTTAAAAAAACTATTCTCTTTTAAAGGCGCGTTTTTTAATGTCTCTTCTATGCGAAGCGACGGGACGACCTTGTCCGTTCTTTCTACATTTTTTAAAGGGAGCACGTGGCTGGTAGGCTGGACCTTGGCCGTGTCGACATTGTTTAATTTCCCGATGTAGCCAAGGATGTCGTTTAACTGTTTGCCAAGGCGTTTTATCTCATCGGCAGTCAGGGCGAGGCGGGCAAGCTTGGCCACGTAACCGACATCAATCTCGCTTTTTTTATTATTATTATCCTTTGATACCATCTGATATCCTCGCAAATTCTTCCAGGGTCAGCGATTCAGGCCTTCTTGACGGCATGATTCCGCAAGTATCCAAGATATCCGTAAACCGCTTGCGCGCAAGGCCGATCTGCTCATTGTATGAGAGCGAAGAAAGGATCGTTTTCCTCCTGTGATTGAAAGCGGCCCTTATGATTTTAAAAAGCAGCTCCTCGTTCTTGACGGCGACTGCCGGCCGGGACCGGAACTTGATATAAAGCAGTAAGGAATCCACATCCGGCCTCGGGAAAAAACAGGTCTTTCTGACAAGGCATTTGGACTCCATTTCCGCGTAAAACCTCAGATAATGGCTTATCGAGCCGCATCGCCTTGAACCGGGCGGCGCCAGCAGCCTTTCGCCCAGCTCTCTCTGCACCATCAATAGGGCGTCTTTAATGGATTGTCTGGCCCCTATTAAGCGCTCCAATACAGGCGTCGTTATATAATACGGAAGGTTTCCTATTACCTTGAGCCTTCCGTTTCTCGCAAGCCGCTCCAGATCCAATTTCAGGATATCGGAACAAACCGGCTCGATATTTTTAGTCTCGACAATGATATCGCGCAGGACGCCGCAGAGGCCCTTATCGAATTCTACCGCTATAACCTTTTTTGCGGCAACCGCTATATCGGCCGTTATGTTGCCCATGCCCGCGCCAAGCTCAATGACTGTGTCCTCGCGCGAAATCTCAGAGAGCGCTATTATTTTTTCAACGATATTCTTGTCGATCAAAAAATTCTGGCCCAGCCTTTTGTTGGGCCTAAGGCCGTTTGCCCGCATAAGGCGTTTGACCTCTGTAAGGTTCAGCACGCCTTTACCAGCCTTATCGCGAGTTTAAGGGCTTCTATCATCGAGCCGGGGTCAGCCTTTGATTTTCCCGCGATGTCAAACGCCGTCCCATGATCGGGAGAGGTACGGATAAAGGGCAGCCCAAGCGTAAGGTTAACCCCCTTGTTTCTCGAGATCATTTTAAAAGCGGCAAGGCCCTGGTCATGGTACATGCAAACCGCCGCGTCATATCTTTTATTATAAATCTCGTATAAAAGCGTATCGGCGGGAATAGGCCCGGCGACACCCTTGAAATAATTACTCAGTTTTTCAACCGCCGGCCTGATAACGGTTTCCTCTTCCCCGCCGAAAAGCCCGCCTTCGCCGCAATGCGGGTTGAGACCGCTGATGCCGACCTTAGGGTTGTTTATCCAAAACCAGTCTTTAAGGGCCTTACAGGTCAACTCTGCCGTATCGTATACCGCCTTTATTGAAATGGCCCGGCTGACCTCCGAGAGCGCCATGTGCCTTGTGACAAGAGAAAGTTTCAATTTATCGGAGATAAACATCATGGCAATCCGCGGCGAGCCGCACAGATCCGCCAGATATTCGGTATGCCCTTTAAACTTGATTCCTGAGCTGTTTATCGCTTCTTTGCTGACAGGCCCTGTAACAAGGGCGTCCGCCTTTTTTTTAATTATCAGCTCAAAGGCGGCGTCTATGAATTCCACTGACTCGCGGGCAGACTCAAGGGAAGTTTTTCGGGCGGCGGATGCTTTTCCTATAACAAGAAAATTGGCTTTATTTTTTAATGAGGGGTGGGCAATCGCGTTTCTGACCACCTCGGGGCCTATTCCACGAGGGTCGCCGACAGTAACACATATCGTAGGCCTATCTGTACGAGATATAGGCATTTCTTTTTAATTCTTCAATCCACTGTTGATATCTTTCCTTGCCTTTTTCATAAAAAAGGCGTTTTTCTATTTCGTCCTTTGCTTCCTTAAATTCCTTTATACGCTCGGGCCTTTTTTCCTCAACCTTGAAGATATGATAACCCAGCGGGGTCTTGACGACATCGGAGATCTGGCCGCTGTCAAGATTAAAGATTATGTCTTCTATTTCCTTTAACATCTGGCCTTTTTTTATAAAACCGAGATCGCCGCCCATATCGGCATTCGGTCCCTTCGAATATTTAAGCGCGAGATCATCAAAACCTTCGCCGGCCTTTAAAAAACCGAGAATCTTTTCCGCAAGAAGCCGCGCGTCCTCATCCTTTAAATCGCCTTCCACCCGTATGAGGATATTTTTTAATCTGATCTGTTCCGGTTCCTTGAATTCTTCTGTATGACTGTTATAATAATCAAAAGACTCGGTCGGCTTTATCACTATCTTGTTTCTGACCTCCATCTCGGCCAGTTTCGCAACCTTTATCTGGTCGGCATAGCGCTGTTTAAGATCACTAAGAGCGACGTCTTCCACGCGCAGGGCCTCATTAAAACGTTCTTCAGAATCAAAATTGGATTTTATCTGGCTTAGCTTATCCTCTATTTCTTTATCGGTCGCCTCGATTCCCTTCTTTTTGGCCTGGGCGAGAATAAGCTTGTCCTCGATCATTCTGCCCAATACCTCTTTTTTGACGGCTTCTGTCTGCCTTGCAAGGTCCTCGCCCTGTAATTCCTTGTTTAATTTTTCTATGAGAGAGGTGGAGGCCGCGTCAAGCTCTGCCTGCGTTATTGTTTCGCCGTCGACTACTACGATTACCTTATCGACGACTGCTGAAAAACACGTGGCAGCCCATAACACATGGGCTGCCACGAACATAAAGAAAAAATTAAGCGCTTTCCTGGTCATTTTTCCGGAATTTCTTCTTTCTTTTCTTCAAGCAGCGATTCATTTATTTTCACATTCGCCTTAGCCCTTAGACCCGAAACCAGTTTATCAAACGCCTCCCGTTTTTTATTTGCCAAAAGCTCGTTTGAAATCTTTGCCGACACGCTTTTTAAATCCTGTTGTTCGGCCGGTTTTTTATCTGTCAATTTTATGATATGGTACCCAAATTGGGTCTTTACGACCGGGCTAAGCTGCCCCACCTCGAGCTTCGTTACCGCCTCTTCAAACTCAGGCACCATTTGTCCCTTTGTAAAATAACCGAGATCGCCGCCCTTTTGGGCCGAACTATCCTGCGATTTGGTCTTCGCCAGTTCCTCAAAGGAAGCGCCCTTGGAGAGTTCATCCAGTATGGCTGCCGCTTCTTCCTCGGTTTTCACGAGTATATGGGATGCCCTCCATTTTTCCGGGACATAAAATTCGTCCTTATGGGTATTATAATATTCTTCTATCTGTTGATCGGAAACCTTTGTCTTTTCCTCTACATCATCCTTGATAAGTTTTGATATCATTATCTTTCGCTGAGCCTCTTCCACCATCTCCTTGACCTCCTTATCATTCTGGAGGCCTTTTTTCAAGGCTTCGCTATAAAGGATCTTCTCAAGGACCATATCGTCAACCAGTTCCTTTTTGCGGCCTTTTACCATGTTCTGGTAATAAGGCGGCAATTTTGAAATCCTCTCATCCACATCTTTCATTGTAATAACGTCGCCGTTAATGTTTGCCACGACGTCTTTCCGCGCCGCGGACGGGGCAGTCTTTGATTTTCCGCATCCCGTAAAAATAACGAGCCCCGCGCCCAATAATACCGTTACGGCGGCCAGCGCAATCCTTCCAAATTTGTTTTCTTTCATTTCTCTCCTCCTATTTTCTTAATATAATAACATAATCATACCCTTAAATACAACTTTTTTTATCCCTCCTCTTTTAAATTTGTAACCGCGCTTTTTAACAATCTGCAATAGAGGTCAAAACCCACGGCCTCTATGTAGCCGTGCTGCTCGGAACCAAGGAGGTTTCCGGCGCCCCTCAGCTGAAGGTCCTCCATGGCTATTTTAAAACCAGAACCCAGTTCTGTAAAATTCTTTATCGCAAGCAGCCGTTTTTCTATATCCTTCGTCAGGATGATATTATTCGGTATTAAAAAAAAGGCGTAGGCCTTTCGTTTGAATCTTCCTACGCGGCCCCTCAATTGATAAAGGTCGGCAAGTCCAAACATGTCCGCCCTGTTTACGATTATCGTATTCGCGTTCGGTATGTCTATACCCGATTCTATGATGGCCGTCGATACCAGAACATCTATCCGGCCGTTTATGAAGCCGGCCATGGCGTTTTCAAGCATTTTCTCCGACATCTGTCCGTGGGCAATCTCAACGCGGGCCTCAGGCGCCAGGGACTTGATGTGGGCGGCTATTTTTTCTATTCCCAGTATGCGGTTGTGCAGAAAAAAAACCTGGCCCTTCCTTTCCAGCTCATTTCCTATGGCCTCCTTTATCAGTTTTTCGTCATATTCGCTGACATGCGTCTCGACAGGAAGTCTGTCCTGAGGAGGCGTGGCAATTATGGAAAGGTCCTTGGCGCCCATGAGAGACATGTATAAGGTCCTGGGTATCGGCGTGGCGGTTAGGGTAAGAACATCCACCATCAGGCGCAGCCTTTTTAATTTTTCCTTGTGTCTTACTCCGAACCTCTGTTCCTCGTCGACAATCACGAGCCCCAGGTCCTTGAATTTTATGTCATCCGAAAGCAGCCTGTGGGTCCCTATCAGTATATCGACGCCGCCGTCCGAAAGGCCTTTTATGATTTCCTGCTGCTCTTTTTCCGTCCTGAACCTGCTAAGCATCCTTACCGTTACGGGATACCTGGAAAGCCGCAAGCTGAATGTATTATAATGCTGTTCCGCCAGGATCGTGGTCGGCACGAGAACCGCGGCTTGTTTATTATCCATTACCGCCTTAAACGCCGCCCTGAGGGCGACCTCTGTCTTGCCGTATCCCACATCGCCGCAGAGGAGCCTGTCCATGGGCCTTGAGGATTCCATGTCCTTTTTTACCTCTATGGTCGAGCGCCTCTGGTCCGGCGTCTCTTCATACGGAAAGGCCTCTTCAAGCTCCCGCTGCCAATCCGTGTCCTTTGAAAAACTAAAACCTGAAAGTGAGGCCCGTTTTGCCTGCAGCTCCAGAAGCTCGTATGCAAGCGTAAAAACGCCCTTCTTCGCCCTCTCTTTTACCTTCTGCCACAGGTTTGAGCCCAACTTATAAAGCCGCGGCGGCCTGCCCTCAAAGCCAATATATCTTTGAATAAGGTTGAGTTCGGTTGAAGGGACATACAGGATCTCCTTGTCCTGATATTCGATAACAAAATGGTCGAGGAAGGCCTTTCCCGTCTTAAGACGCTTTAAACCCCTGTACACGCCTATCCCGTGATCGACGTGGACCACAAGATCGCCGGGTGAGATATCGACAAAATTATTTATGGGGATCTCTTCCGTAAATATGAGCGGCGCCCTTATCTTATGCGGCCTCAAGCGCGAGACGGGCAGGATGATCGCGATCTGATGCTCCTGGGCATAATTTCCGGTCTGCGGGTCAAAGCCTCTTATCCTCTCGACGATGCTGCCGGAAAATTGTATCCTCACGGGCAGCTCGAAAGTGACAGGGAACACGTCAATCACTTCGCCCCTGCGGCTAAAGTCGCCTTCTTCGCACACCTGGACGGCATTCGTGTAGCCGAAGTCTATCAGCCCTTCGACAAACTTCATCACATTCACCGTCTCTTTCACATATATCTTTATACTCTCAAACATAATTGTTTCTCGTGACGGGGCAGCTCGACCGGCGGGCAGCCTTTCGGCTTGTTTTGCTGCGGCCTGCAATTGATATGTCATGTTATGTCATCCCGAATGTAGTATCTTTTTGGGTTATTCTTCGGGATTCATTCAATTGCTACGGCCGCAACGCAAAACATTACGCCTCAAGGCAGACCCGCCGGTAGCTGCCCCTTAGCTCACATTGAGAGAAATTTTTACGGTCAGCTAGTAAAGGGGTCCCCCGAGGGGTGGTGCCGAAGCGGGACGTGAAAATTTCTCCTTCATTACATCTTGTTGGGTGCGGAAACGCCGAGGAGTTTAAGGCCGCTGGCAAGAATGATGCGCGCGCAGTCCACAAGGAAGAGCCTCGCCTTAGTCAATTCCGCATCATCGTTTATCACCCTGTGCCTGTCATAAAAGCCGTGGAATGCGCCCGCAAGTTCCTGCAGGTACGCGACCAGGCCGTGAGGCTCAAGTGTGAGGCCGCAAACCTCTATCACATGCGGAAACTTCCAGAGGAACTTAATCAGGTCTATCTCTTCCTTTTCCTTTAACATTGCCATCAGCCTCTCATCGGCCGCTGGAGCCCTTTCCTTCTCAAGGATGCTGCATATCCTCGCATGGGCATACTGCACATAATATACGGGGTTCTGAGGGCTGTGTTTCTTCGCCAGCTCCAGGTCAAAGTCAAGGTGGCTGTCGGCCTTCCGCATCAGGAAGAAAAACCTTCCGGCGTCCCTGCCGACTTCATCTATCAATTCCCTGAGCGTTATAAATTCGCCCTGCCTCGTAGACATGGACACCGGTTTGCCTTCCCTGAAAAGCGTCGCAAGCTGTATTATGATTACGGAAAGGGAATCCTTGTCAAAGCCGAGGGCCTGTATAGCGGCCTTGAGCCGGGGGATATATCCATGATGGTCCGGACCCCAGATATCTATCAATTTATCAAACCCGCGCGCGAATTTATCCTTATGATAGGCGATATCCGGCGCCAGGTAGGTATACGAACCATCGCTTTTTATGACAACTCTGTCCTTATCATCCCCGAATGCCGTTGATTTGAACCATGAGGCCCCTTCGCTGTCATATACAAACTCCTTGTCCCTTAAAGATTTTATTTGAGCTTCTATTTTTCCCGACTTCCCCAGTTTTGCCTGGCTGTACCATATGTCAAACCTGATGCCGAAATCGTCCAGGTCTTTTTTTATCGTGCCCATTATCCAGTCGCAGCTGAAATGAAGGAATTCCTGCTTCCTGCGGTCGGAGGCCTCGACAAATCTTGATTTGTATTTATCCTCCATGGCCTTTGCGATGTCATAAATATAACCGCCTTTATATCCGTTCTCGGGGAAGTTAAATTCTTTTTTATGAAGCTCAAGGTACCTGGCGAGCACCGAATCGGCCAGGATAGACATCTGGACGCCTTCATCGTTTATATAATATTCCCGCGTCACTTTATATCCGCAAAATTCAAGGATGTTCGCGAGGGAATCGCCGAACGCGGCTTGCCTGGCATGGGCTATAGTAAGCGGCCCTGTCGGGTTCGCGCTTACGAACTCAGCGAGGACCTTTTTCCCGGCGCCTATCGAGCGGCGGCCGAAATTTTCCTGAGCGCTTGATAATTCTTCCAGGCAATTATAAAAAATCCCGTCTGAGAGCCAAAGGTTAATGAACCCGGGCGGTTTAACCTCAAATTTCCTGACCGCGCCTTTTAGCGGCGATTTATTTAAATTTTCCTCGATGATCGGTATCAATAATGCCGCGAAATCGGCGGGGCGTTTCCCGGCGGCGGCGGCAAGCCTCATGGCGATATTGGTAAAAAGATCGCCATGCTCCATCTGCTTGGGGATTTCAAGCTGGACCTGGACATCGTCAGGCAGCCGCTGAAACTCCTTTTTTAGCTGGATTATCGAATCTCTGATCAGGCGGGAGATTTCTTCTTCGATACCGTGGTTCTTGCGCATCGGGTCTGTTTCTTGGTTTTTGGGAAAGTCACATGAGGGGCGTCGCCCCATAGCCGTTCGAGCTTATAAAAAGAGCGCGCCTCGTTATGCAGTATATGTACGACAACCGTATTATAATCCAAAAGGACCCACCGGCCTTCGTTATAACCCTCTATATGCCAGGGACGGACTTTCTTTTTTTTAAGCGACTCTATGATCCCGTCCGCTATGGCCTTTGCCTGACGAGTGGATCCCGCGCTGCATATAAAAAAATAATCGCAGAGATTAGAGGCCTTGCGCAAATCAAGCGCTATGATCTCCTGGGCCTTCTTATCATCTGCACTTTGTTTTATTAAAAGCAGTAAACTGCTTATTTTCCTAATATCTTGAACATCCCGGTCCCGCAGGTCGGGCATTTTCCTTTCATTGCCTCACGGCCGTTCTTCATGGTAACCTTGGCGGGATCCTTCATTTCCCTCTTTTCCTTGCACTTTAAACAATATCCTTCCATTTTCATCCTCCGATTTTTTCTTTGTTTAACAACTTTTTCCGCGTTCAACGAAAAAGTCTATCATATCGCTTACATTCGGTCAAGGGTAATCTTATATATAGAGTTTACTCTTTTCAATATATTCCCTCACCGCATCAGGAACCAGATACCTTATGGACCTGGCTTCCTTCAATCTTTTCCGTATATCGCTTGAGGAAATCTCCATCCCGGTTATGGCCACCATCTGGATCGCCTTCGGTACGCCCTGTATCGGAAAACCGGGCCTGTTGGCCACTATGAAGTTGGAAAGCGCCAGTATCTCATCTATTTTTTTCCATGAAAACAGCTCCTTAAGCGAGTCAGAGCCTGTAATAAAGAAGAATTCGGTATCAGGGGGGAATTGCGCCTTAAATTTTTTTATTGTATCAACCGAATAGGATTTCTCCCTGGCATCGATCTCTATTTTTGAGACCTCGAACCTGGGATTCCCCTTTACCGCCAGGGACACCATCTTGAATCTGTGGGCCGCGTCCAGGATCACTTCCTCTTCCTTATGCGGAGGCAGATATGAAGGGACAAATATTATCTTGTCAAGATTCAGTTTGTGTAGCGCCTCTTCGGCCAAAATCAAATGGCCGATATGGATCGGATTGAATGTCCCGCCTAATATTCCTATTTTCATATTTATTAACTTAAAAGTAAAAACGAAAAAGTAAAAACCACAACTTAAAAGTTAAAACTTATAATTAAAACTTTTTACTTTTAACTTTTGGTTTTGCCGTTTTCCTTTTGACTTTTTACTTAACTACTCGCGTACCTGCCCATTACCGTATATCAAATATTTATACGTTGTCAACTCTTCCAATCCTACGGGGCCCCGGGCATGCAACTTTTCTGTCGAGATCCCTATTTCCGCGCCCATGCCGAATTGACCTCCGTCGGTAAAACGCGTGGACGCGTTCACGTATACGCAGGCGGAATCCACATTCTTTAAAAAATAATCGGCATTCTTTTGATTATCCGTAACTATCGCGTCTGAGTGCATGGAGCCATACTTTCTTATATGGGCAACGGCTTCATTCAGGTTTTCCACCACCTTAACGGACAAGATTAAATCCAAATACTCTGTGCCCCAGTCCTTTTCGGTAGCGGCCTTTATATCCTTTCCGCCGAAGGCAGGGCCGCCTATTGAGGAAATAACCGAGCGAGTCTTCTCACAGCCCCTGATCTCAACACCGGCATCCCTGAATTTTTTCAGCATGGAAGGCAGGAACCTTGACGCTATTGCCTTATGGACCAAGAGGGTCTCCATGGCATTACATACTCCGGGCCTCTGGACCTTGGCGTTAAAACATATTGATTCAGCCATGTTTAAATCAGCGTCCTCATCCACATAGGTATGGCATATCCCCTTATAATGCTTTATAACCGGGATCTTTGACCTTAAAGAAACGAAATTTATCAGCTCTTCTCCGCCCCTTGGCATGACAAGGTCTATATAATCTTTTTCGGCAAGCAGGACTTCTATCGCCTTCCTGTCGGTTTCTTCGATCAGGATAATCGCCCTCTCGGGCAAACCGCATGATTTTCCGGCCTTGGATAGCGCGTTGTATATTGCCGTATTTGAATTTATGGCCTCACTGCCGCCCCTCAAAATAACCGCGTTTCCCGACTTAAGACATAATCCAACGCAGTCGCTTGTAACATTCGGCCTTGATTCGTATATGATGAATATAACGCCGATCGGAACCCTGACCTTATCTATCTGGAGGCCATTAGGCCTTTTTACGGAAGATAACTTCTCGCCTACAGGGTCTTCAAGCCCGGCGATCGTCCTTAATGACCCGGCCATTTCCTTAATCCGCCTCTCATCGAGGCGCAGCCTGTCTGTCATGGCAGGAGAAAGGCCGTTTTCGCGGGCTGTTTTAAGGTCTTGCGCGTTTGCGGCAAGGATTTTTTTAGCGCCTGCCTCCAGGCCGTCCGCCATCGCCAGAAGACACTCGTTTTTCTTAGAGGTTTCAAACGCGGCCAATCCCACCGCCGCCTCCTTCGCTCTTGCCGCCAATTGAATAATCTCATCTTTCTTTACCATATGATATTATTATATCAGCGCTACCTGCCCAAAACAAGTATTTATTGCTCGGGGTATTGTTCGCGGCGCTATAATTTTTTCGCAGTGTGCTGCGGTTTACGGCTCGTTCGTATGCAGAAATTCCCTCGTAAGAGTAGTATTAGGGCTTTTCTCGGTCAGTTTCTGCACTCACTCGCCGTAATTCCTTGCACACCTATTATGTAAATACCAGATGAGGCGATAAAAATTCTCATGCGCCGCTCACAACACCCCTCGCAATATATACCTCTCTCTATGCAACTTGAGAGGGACAGCTACCAGGGGGCCTGCCTTGAGGCGTAAAGATTTTGCGAGCGAGCGTGGGAATTGAATGAAGTCCCGACATTTATACATATTATTACTTGCTTACTTGGTCGGGACGGGAAATCTTCTACATATCAATTCCAGCGAGCCGCAAAATTAGCCGAAGGGCAGCCCCCTGGTCAAGCTGTCCCGGCACGGGTTAATCTACTTTGTTAATCAGTGAGAGGCAGAGGAAGGTGGTGAGGATAAAAAAATATGAAGCCACAGATTGTGGCTTCATATTATATGACAGGGTGTACCTAAATAGGACGTCTGTTAATACTAATAACTCTACAAACTCTATTGGCCAACTTTTATCCTTACGCAATGTATGTCAGAAGTGTTGTGGTGAAAATCATCTTCCCGGAGACTCGACCAAATTATACAAATTCTATTACCTTGAGGATTGATGGCAATTTTGGGTCCACTCGTAACGCCGCTACCCCCGAATGTATAACCAGTATTAACATACTTATAAACCGGTATAGGTACTGAATCAAAAGTCAATCCGCCATCTTCAGAAAAATTAAAGTACATAACAGTGCTCAATAAGTTTATCGTATAGGTCCATCTCGGATCAAAAAAATCCCCTACATAAGTAACATAGATATTGCCACTATCAGCCGCAACTAAAGAGGACATGCGATAATATGCACGACTGTCACTATATCCAAAGGGATTCATTAGGCTATCTATAATTCTGCCATAGTCATCACCTATCGCTAGACAAACGGTTTGCCATTTCCAATGTTCATAGGACTCAACAAAATGCTTTTTACTCCAAATGGTGTAGATTTCATTATTAGCGCCAATTGCGATATCTGGATCATAGTTATATCCGCCAGAATATTCGTAATATGTATCAACCACTTTTGGTGTTTCAAAGTTAAGGCCATAATCTTGTGACCTTACCAATCTGATGTCGGTAACATATTCGGGCGGCACGGGCCCCAACACGTCTACACCATATACAAATCTTCCGTCTTTGCTGCACTCAATGTTGGCCACTGCCACTGCGCTGACTGGCCGTTCAAATGTTAAACCACCATCTATTGATCTTGCACAGTCACCTGAGGCTGACACATATACTATATTACCTGATTCTGATACGGCTAAATCTGGATACGTACCATAAGCTAATGCTGCTATTTTATCGCTGAAAGTAATCCCTCCATCAGTAGATTTAATAAAATACGCTGCATTACTACCACGCCATACAATATAGATGTTGCCACTACCATCTGTGCGAATCTTTGGGAAACTGCCTGTTTCAATAGCCTTCCTTAAAACATTCCATGTAATCCCTCCATCATTTGACTTATCAAAATAAATTTTGCCGTCCCTATTATTTTGCCAAACCGCATAAACTGTGCCTTCAAATATTGCTATATCTGGCATTGTTTCAGCGGGATCATTTGTCACTTGAATATTTGGGCTTATATCAATGTTTGGTCTGAGTCGTTGGTAATAAATACGCCCACTCGCGTATCCGGAATTGCCTGCCGCATCTTTGGTCTCTACAGTAATTGTATTTTCTCCTTCTACAAAATCGCCAACGTAACAACTCCAGGTTGTAGTATCAGGATAACTTACGGGTCTTACATATAAAGATGGGGCTGTAACTGTAATCGGCGCATTGAGCTCTCTTGCCCCTCCTATAATTTGGCCATCTAAGCTGGTAGAATAATTTCCGACGGTAACAGTTGGTGGGGTTGTATCCAGGATTATGGTATCGCTAAAGACCTGCGACCAGTTACCGGCCCTGTCAGAGAATTTCACAAATACAGTTTTTTGGCTATCGCCGGTATATAAACCCCAACTTGCCGCTGTTGAATAAGGTCTGGACGTAGACCAATTTACGCCGTCATTTGAAAATTTCATATCCGCCAGGCCTGAGCCGCCTTGGTTATCTTGCGCGGCCAAATTTAATATAACTGATACTGAATTTGTGTATTGGGCGTCATTGTTTATTTTTATTGAGCCGGTAGGGGGCGTTACATCAGAAGATGCTATACTCCAGGTCCCTTTCAGCACATAGCCGCTATAGGCGTTCTGTTTATCGCGTGCAAATAGATACATGTTCTTTTGTCCTAAAAATGCCGCTTTATATGCAACATTCCACTTCATGGTAAGGGTAGTACCGCTTCTTGAAACGGTTGTTTTTGAGCAATCAAGCTTGCCCCGTGTCATCTGGATGATATTGCTTGAACCAGGGGCATAGCCGCCTGTCCAGCCTACACCATCACTTGCGTATAATTTGTTCTCTGGCTGATTGTAGTATACAGCGAAGCCATTTGGAAAGGTTGCGGTGGTATTTACCAAAAATAGGGCATGGGCTATATCCTGGTAGCCGTTTTGGTCACTGTAGGTAGCGGTGAATTCAACTGCTTGCTCCGCAATGCTTGAGCCGCTTGAAGGGGTAATTGTGCCGACAGTGGGTGGTTGATTTAACATAATATTCCATGTCCCTTTTAGTATATAATCACTTTTAGCGCCCTGTTTATCGCGTGCAAATAGATACATGTTCTTTTGTCCTAAAAATGCCGCTTTATATGTAACATTCCACTTTATAGTAAGGGTGGCGCCGCTTCTAGAAATGGTCGTATTTAAGCAATTAAGCGAGCCTTGTGTATTGCTGATTATGTTGTTAGAACCGGGGGCAAACCCGCCTGTCCATGCTGTTCCATTGTCACTTCGTAGGTATAATTTGTTCGTTGGCTGATCATAGTATGCAAGGAAGCAGTTTGTATTGCTTGTGTAGGTGGTATTTACAAAAAATAGGGCATGCTGTATGTCCTGATAGCCGTTTTGGTCTATATAGGTAGTGGTAAATTCAACTGTTGTGTTAGCAATGCTTGAGCTATTAGAAGGCGTGATTGTGCCGACAGTGGGCGCGTAGTTCAAAGCCGCCGCATAGCAAATACCAGACAATCCCGCGTAAATACTAAAGCTAACAACAGCAAGCAAAATCTTAAATTTTAAGTTTTTCATTGTAGTTCTCCTTGTTTTTATATATCTTTTTAAACTAATTTATTACCAACACAAAAAAAATTAATCTGTACTCTTAAGTCTATCTCTAGCCTTCTGTAAGAGAGTATAGCACATAATTTGTATTTGTCAAGTAAATCTTTCTAACTTTTTTAAAGTATAACACCTGTGCGCTATTTACCCACTCGTTAATCTACTTTGTTAATCAGCGGGAGGCAGAGGAAGGTGGTGAAGGCGGAGGCGATGATGAGGCCTTTTAGGCCGATTATTGGTAAAAGGTAGGCGCCCGAAAGATTGCTGGACACAAGGGCAAGGTTGCTTATGCTGGCGAGGAACGCGAAAGAAGTGGCCTCAAGGCCATTCACCGTCTTTCGCGCCATTAGGTCCATTATCATAAGGAAGATAAACATGCCCATGAGGTTATACAATATGTCGTAGAGAATGGCGGTTACCGGCGTATAATAAAGGTAGCTAATAGTTGTCACGGCGCCTAAAAAAACTGAAAAATAAAGCCACTTTTTAAGATTGATCCGCTGGCTGAATTTGTAATAAAGCAAAGAGCCCACTATTCCGAAAACAGTGCTTATGGTGCCGAGGGTCCCTATCCATACCTTCCCCCATTTAAACACATCCCTCTGTATGAAAAATAGCGGCGTGCCGAATGAAGGCGAATATTTGTAAAGAAATATAAATATACCGACGATCAGTATTTTTTTATCGGCAAATATTTTTTTCAGGTCGGCAAAAAAAGAAGAGCTGATTTTCCGGCCCCCATCGTCTTCCCTGTAAAAATGAGCGATTAGCCCTACTATGACATAGACAGGCACAAGGCATAAAAAGGCCTCCCTGTACCCCCATCTTTGAGCGATATATCCGCCGCCTATGCCTGTCAGCATCACCGCCACTGAAATAGATATCCATTGGACGCTCTGTATCTTTCCGGTTGTCTTATTGCGCTTACCCTCCACGCACATGATCCCGTCGGTGGCGACGTCCCTGAACGCGGCATTCGCCGAATTAAGGAGCATAAGCCCGATTAGAAGGGCGATAGGCAAAAAAGCAAGCCCAAGCACAAGGACTATAATTATATCCAGCGCCAGGGAAATAAAGATCCATATTTTTTTATTAAAATAGTTATCTATGACATAGCCGATCGCCGGTTTTATCAGCCACGCGAAGGTGGTAATACTGGAGATGACCATGATCTTTTCGGGCGAGAAATTGAGGGTTTCCTTGAGGTAATAAAAAAGGCCTTGCGAGGGAAGGCCTTCGATGCCCTGTGTAAAATATACGACGCTGCTTAAGGCATAAATCCAGAACGATCTCTTATTCAGTCTTGGGCGCCTCCTGTTTTACCGGCGGGATAGCGATTGGCAAAGCGGCCTTCGTTTCAGCGCCGCCAATGGCCTTTTTAACACGCTGGGTCTCCATGAGAGACCTGGATCTGTGAGTTGAAAGCGCGGCAAGGCTCAGGCAGGTAAGTAAAAAGATGACCGCGCTCACAGAGGTCGCCTTCTGCAAAAATTTCGCGGCCGATGTCCCAAAAAATGTCTGGGTTGAGCTGATCCCGAAGGTATCGCTTAATCCCCCTCCCCTTCCGGCCTGAAGCAGTATGACAAGGATTAAAACCACAGAAACTATTACGTGAATTACAATAAGTAACGCGTACATTTCCTTTTCACCTCTTTTAATTAAGATTACGCCCGTTTATCCGCGGCCCGCCTTACTATCTCGGTAAAGGTATCGACTTTAAGGCTGGCGCCGCCGACGAGCGCGCCATCAACGTCAGGTTTATCAAGCAGTGACGAGATATTCTCGGGCGTCACGCTGCCGCCGTATTGTATCCTGACAGCGGAGGCGGCCTCCTTCGAATACTGTCTGCCTATAATTTTCCTTATAAAGGCATGGACCTCTTCGGCCTGTTCCGGCGTAGCGGTCTTGCCCGTGCCTATAGCCCAAACGGGCTCATAGGCGAAAATCGTGTTTAAAATCTCTTTTTCGGTAATTGCCTTAAGGGCGCCCTGGACGTGGTCCTCTACCACTTTAAAGGTATCACCGGCCTCCCTTTCAGCCAGCCTTTCGCCAACGCATACTATCGGCGTAAGCCCGCCGGCAAGGGCGCGTTTCAATTTTTTATTCACCGAGTCATTGGTCTCATTGAAAAATTGCCTTCTCTCGGAATGCCCTATGATCACGTAATCGGCGCCCGCATCCTTGAGCATTGAAACGGATATCTCTCCTGTATATGCGCCTTTTTCCTCCCAAAAAAGATCCTGGCCGCCTGTCTTTATAGATGAACCCTTAAGCGCATTCGAGGTTTCGCTTAATGACGTAAACGGCGGGCATACCACCATATCAACACCTTTTACGCCTGACAGGTTCTTTTTAAGCCCGTTAACGAGTTCAAACGCCTCTTTAATGGTCTTGTTCATTTTCCAATTCCCGGCAATAATGGGTTTTCTCATAAAATTTTCGAAGAAAATTTTATCCCGAGCTGCCATTGCTTTCATCAGGCAGCGAGGGATCAACTATCCTGTAACGCGGCGATCCCCGGGAGGGTTTTCCCTTCCAGATATTCGAGCGAAGCGCCGCCGCCCGTCGAGATATGCGACATCTTTGCCTCCAGGCCAAATTTTGCTATAGCTGCCGCGGTATCTCCGCCGCCTATTATCGTGGTAGCCTTCAGGCCTGAGATAAACTTCGCGATCTCCCTTGAGCCTTTATCAAAGGGGGGCATCTCAAAGACGCCAAGCGGGCCGTTCCATATGATTGTCTTGGCGTTTTTTAGTTCTTCTTCAAATAATTTTACCGTCTTAGGGCCGATATCAAGCCCCATCAGGCCGGCAGGGATAGCGGCATCCTTTGTAACCTCTACTCTGGCGGAGGGCTCCAATTTATCCGCGGCAACATGATCTACAGGTAAAAGGATCTTTACCGAACTTTTCTTCGCGTCCAGAAGGATCTCGCTTGCCAGCCCTGCCTTGTCCGCCTCCAGTTTCGATTTCCCTATCTCTATGCCCTTCGCCTTAAGTAAGGTATATGCCATGCCGCCGCCAATCAGGATGGCATCCACCTTTTTCATAAGATTTTTGATGACCTCTATCTTATCAGAGACCTTCGCCCCCCCAAGGATGGCGACATAGGGTTTCGCGGGATTGCTGACCGCCTTCTCAAAATACTCTATTTCTTTCTGGACAAGGAATCCGGAGACGGAAGCGAGATACCTGGTAACGCCTTCTGTGGAGGCGTGGGCCCTGTGCGCCGTCCCAAAGGCGTCGTTTACATAGACGTCGCCTAGCGAGGCCAGTGACTTGGCAAAACCGGGGTCGTTTGCCTCTTCTTCCTTATGAACCCGCACGTTTTCAAGCATTACCACATCGCCGGGCTTCATTGCGCCGGTGATTTTTTTTACCTCATCGCCCACGCAATCAGGCGCCATTTTTACGGGCCTCCCGATCAATTCGCTTAACCGCTGGGCAACCGGCCTCAAACTGAACTTGGGCTCCGGCCCTCCCTTCGGCCTGCCCAGATGGCTCATGAGGATCACCTTCGCCCTCTGGCCAATCGCGTATTCTATTGTCGGAACCGCTGCCCTTATCCGCGCGTCATCTGTGATATTCAGATTCTCATCCTGCGGAACATTAAAATCCACGCGCATGATGACCCTTTTATTTTTTATGTCAACATCCCTTATGCTTTTTTTATTCATACGCGGCCCTTATAGACCCTTTTTTATCATGAATTCTATTAAGTCAACTACCCTTGATGAATAGCCCCATTCATTATCATACCAGGCGATAACTTTTACAAAATTGCCGCCGATGACCTTGGTCAATTTTGAGTCTACGATCGACGAGGCCGGGTAGTGGTTAAAATCAACGGAAACCACATCGTCTTCGGTATAATCCAGCACGCCTTTCATCTTTCCTTCCGCGTTGGCCTTGAAGACCTTATTTAGCGCCTCGACCGTCGCCTCTTTTTTGAGTATGCAGGTTAGGTCCACTACCGAGACATTAATAACCGGTACCCTGATGGCGAAACCGTCAAGTTTCCCCTTTAGCTCAGGTATCACTGATCCGATCGCCTTTGCCGCGCCCGTAGAAGTAGGTATCATGGAAACCGCCGCTGCCCTGGCCCTACGGGGGTCCGAATGCGGAAGATCCTGCAGCCTCTGGTCGTTGGTATAGGCGTGTATCGTTGTCATGAGCCCCTTTTCAATGCCCCAGTTATCATTAAGCAGCTTTGCGACAGGGGCCAGACAATTGGTAGTGCATGAGGCATTTGACACGACGTGATGAGTCTTTGGGTCATATTTGTCATTATTTACGCCCATTACTATCGTTATATCCTCTCCTTCGGCAGGCGCGGAGATTATAACCTTTTTGGCGCCGCCCTTTGTGATGTGATTAACCGCGCCTTTGACCTCCTTGCCCTTCTTGTTGACGCCGTCGTTTTTTACGGTAAAAAGACCCGTTGATTCGACTACGATGTCGACGCCGTAATCCTTCCAGGGTATCTCAGCCGGATCTTTTTTCATAATGACCTTGATTTCTTTTGAGTTGACGATTATGGAATCATCCGTGGCCTTTACGTTTCCTCCGGGAAGGCGTCCGTGCACCGAATCATATTTTAAGAGAGGGGCGAGCGTTTTGGCGCTGGTGACATCATTTACGGCGACCAGTTCAATTCCCTTGGAATTCCTTTCCAGTATCGCCCTGCCGACCATCCTCCCTATTCTTCCGAAACCGTTAATTCCCACCTTGACAGCCATTTTAGTCCCCCTCCTTATTTTTAGTCTTTAGTCATTAGTTGTTAGTTTTTAGATTGAAATTGCATTTCCTATCCAACAACTAAGAACTAACAACTTATTTAGCTTCCCTCAATGTTTTTGCCGCCAATTCAGGCGGTGTTGGATTTATATAAAAACCTGTCCCCCATTCGAAACCCGCCACTCTGGTAATCCTTGGCATGATCTCGATGTGCCAGTGATAATCATCCCTTGCCAGATCATCGAGCGGAGTACTGTGCAGTATATAGTTATAAGCGGGATCATTAAGAAGTTTCTTGATCCTGGAAAGGGTGTCTTTGAATATGGACGCCAGATCATTAATCCCCTCGACCTGGATTTGAGGAAAATCCGAGACGTGTTCTTTCGGAATTATCCAGGTCTCATAAGGGAACCTTGAAACAAACGGGGTAAAGGACAAAAAGCTCTTGTTCTCCGTAATCGTCAATTCCTTTTCCTGCAGCTCCTGCCTTATCATGTCGCAGTAAACGCATCTTTCCCGGTAACCGAAATATTTCTCGGCGCCCTCTATCTCGCCTACAACCCGCTTTGGCGCGAATGGGAGGGCGATGAGCTGTGAATGAGGGTGGTCGAGCGAGGCGCCGGCGGTAAAACCGTAATTCTTGAAGATCAGGATATACTTAAACCGCTTGTCTTTTCTAAGATCCAGGCTCCTGTCCCTGTATGCCCAAAGCATGTCCCTGATTTGAGATTCGTCCCTGTCCGCTATCTCAGACTCATGGTTTGGCGTATCTATGATAACCTCATGCGCCCCGACGCCGTTCATCAAGTCAAAAACGCCGATGCCGACCCTGTTCAAGTCGCCTTCTATCTGAAGGGCGGGGAATTTGTTTGGCACCACCCTGACATCCCATCCCGGGGTATTCTTTTCCCTTTTGTGCTTGCTATAGGCCATGATCTCAGGCGGCGTCATCTTCTCATTGCCGTTGCAAAACGCGCAGACGCCGGCCTTCTTTGGCGAAGGCACGGACTTATAAAAGTCCGGGCCCTTTGGGCTGTCATTGTTTATTATGATCCATCTTCCCGTTATCGGGTCTCTTCTTAATTCAGGCATTTTATTATATCTCCAGTTCCTTCAGATATTTGGCAGCTTCTTCCGGGGGCGTAGGATTGATATAAACGCCGGTCCCCCATTCAAAACCCGCTACACGGGTTAACTTCGGGATAATCTCTATGTGCCAATGGTAGTCGTCCTCTATAGTCCTCCAGTACCCGGACTTTCTGCCTACCCTGAAGGGGGCCGTATGGATAATGTAATTATAGGGCGGGTCGCCAAGCGCGACCTTTAATTTTGAGAGGGTGATCTTAAGAACCCTTGCCAGGTCAAGCCTTGAGGCCTCTGGAAGCCGCGGAAAATCGCAGCTGTGGTCTTTTGGCAATATCCATACCTCAAACGGAAACCTTGAGGCGAACGGGGCAATGGCCACAAACCCGTCCATTTCCAATATTATTCTGTCCTGAGCGTCCAATTCCTGTTTTAATATATCGCAAAAAACGCATCTGTCCTTATAGTCAAAATACCGCTTGGCGCCGGCAAGCTCTTCCTTTACAAGTTTCGGATTTACAGGCGTGGCTATCAGCTGTGAGCGCGAATGCCTGTACATGGATTCGCCGTAATTCTTGAATATAAGCACATATTTTAACCTTGTGTCCTTTTCCAGATCGGCGATCCTGTTGATGTATGTGTCTATCATCTGTTTGATCTGCTCAGGCGGCAATTCGGCAAGATGCGCGATATGTTTAGGCGTTTCAATGACTATCTCATGCGCCCCGACGCCGTTCATAAGATCATAAAGCCCCTTACCGCGGCGGTTCAATTTGCCTTCTATGCGAAGTATGGGCGCTATGCTGGGCACGACACGGACGTTCCACCCGGGCTGATTTGGCTTTGTGCCCGGATTGCGTATCGCGAAAATTTCAGGAGGCGTCTTGTTCTCGCTGCCTTCGCAAAAAGGACAACCCTCATCCGGTACCTGTTCCTTCTTGGACAAAAAATCTTCAGGCCTTTTAGCGCGTTCCGCTGCTATGATGACCCATCTGCCTGTTATCGGGTCCCTTCTTAATTGCGGCATCTTGCTATTTCCTCTCCAGTATATGTAAAAAATCCCCCGAGTCTACCACACCCAGGATATTACCCTCATCATCCTGAACAATTATAACATCGGCGTCTTTTCCCCTCAAGTCTTTTAAAACATCGCCAAGTAATCTGTCGCCCGAAACAACGATTACCTTTTTTCTTATAAGTTCTTTAATGGGCGTGCCCAGGCCTTCGTCGGCCTTTTGCGCCGCCGCGCGCTCATGAGGCTTGACGGTTTCCGACAACCGTTCCTTTATATATTCATAAAAGGTCGTAATGAGGATGCGCTTATAGCTTATCGCCATCGGGAAAAACGGTTTTCCCTCGATAAAATTCAGATGGCTTTCAAGAGTCGTTTGGCCCGTGCGCGGATCTATCGTCAAAAGATATCTTAGCGAACTGTCGGGCACTTCCTCCTCTTTCCCCTCGGGTATTGCCGAAAGATATGTGAGCCTGCAGGCGTCTTCCGGCGTCATATATAGATCCTGGAAATTCCCTTTTATATAGGCGGCGAGGTCGCTGTCCTGATCTGTACATACAGGCACATATTTTTCCAGGGTATCGATGGCGTCCGCGAGAAAAACGCCCAGCGCGATATCTATGTTATGGAGGAGGCCCGCGTTTACTATGGCGGCGTCATCCGATTGTCCCGGCCCGAGTTTATACCTTATATAAAAATACCTGACTTTTTTGCCGTCTTTCTTTTCTTCTTCCGGCGCTACTATCAACCCCCGCGACTTAAATTCATCTATCTCATCCTCATGTTCCTGGTGCGCCAGGCTTTCGCCGTCCAAGCCCATCGCGGCCATAACGTCTATGTCGACAAGAAAACATCTTCCATAACCGATGTTGACCTTGTAAATCTTCTCGGCCTCTTTTCTGGCCTCAGGGGTGTCCCTTAGGCCGCCCAGATAGATACCATTTAAGATATCCCCGGGATTAATCTGCCTTGTCTTAAAGACGGGTATGCCCAGGATAGGGGTGCCTCTTTTCGCGACAAGCCTGCTTAATTTCTCGCCCGCGATGACCCTGTTCACAAAATCCTTTATCTCGTCTATAAGCTCCTGCCTTTTTTGTTTTATGAAATTCGGGTCCCTGTCCAGGGCCAATACGACGTCGTCTATAGTGGTATTTACATAGAATCTCTTATGAAAGGCGCCGGCGCCGTTATGGGCCCTGCCTTCCATCGACTGCATGAAGATAATTTCTTCAATGCGCGGTGTGGTATCCAGCCTTTCGTTCGTCCTGAGGTTTCTGAAGTCCGCCTGTATCAGATCCCTGGGCGCTATCTTCGAATCGTTTGGCACAATGCGTTAATTATAACATAATATATTAACTTTGCAAGTAGATAAATTGAGGTTTAGGAGGCGCCTAACACATTACCTGGGGAAAACCGGTGGCCGCTGAGGAATTCCTTAAATGCCATAGGCCTTGAGCCTTCCTGCTGAAGCCTTTTTACTGCCAAGAAGCCCTGACCCGTCTTTACAATAATGCCCTTGTCTCCTTCGATAGCGATGACCTCGCCTGGAACGCCCGTACGGCCTTCATCATAAATGACTTCTGTTTCAAGGATCTTAATGGTATGGCCTTTAAAAAGGGTGAATGCGGAAGGCCAGGGTAAAAGACCGCGCGCCCTGTTATGCAGCGCCGAAGCGGGCAGTTTCCAGTCTATCAGGCCGTCGCTTTTCTTTAACTTTGGGGCGAATGTCACAAAGGACTCATCCTGCTTCTCAAACGACACTTTGTTGTTTTCTATCAAGCCTGCCGCTTCTTTTAAGACAGCGGCCCCCATCAAAGACAACCTCTCGCCCAGGGTGACAGCATTATCTTCTTGGCTTATTTCTATTGCCTTGTCGAGAATTATATCGCCGGCATCCATCCTCTCTTCCATTTTAAACACGCTTACGCCTGTTCCTTTTTCACCGTTTATTATCGCCCAGTTGATAGGCGCCGCCCCGCGGTATCTGGGGAGGAGCGAGGCATGAAGATTTACTGAAAATTTTTTAGGGGCGGCCAAGACTTCCCGTTTGAGGATCTGCCCAAATGAGACGACCGCGAATAGGTCGGCGCCCGCGCTTTTAAGTCTTTCGAGGGACGCGCTGTCAGAGGCGTTATCGGGCTGGAATACGGGCAGGTCAAGGGCGGTCGCGATCTCTTTTACCGGAGAAGGTGTAAGGCGCAGGTGCCTTCCCTTTTTCCTGTCGGGCTGCGTAACCACCAGAAGGATCTTATGCCCGGCCTCAAGCAGCGCCTTTAAACTCGGCACCGCAAATCCCGACGTTCCAAAAAACACAATGTTCATGACTTAGCAATATCGCCTGCCGAGGCAGGTGATGCCCATCTTCTTCTTATATTTGGCGATCAGGAGTTTTCTTTTCAGGAAACCCATCCTATCAATAAATAATACCCCGTTTAAATGATCCATCTCATGATCTACAATCCGCGCCAGCATATCCGCCGCTTCAAGTGAAAATTCCTTGCCCTCCGGGTCCTTGCCCTTAACTCCGACCAGGCTATAACGGGTTACCTCGCCGCTCATGGCGGGTATGCTGAGACAGCCCTCGCAATCCTTAACCCTTTTCCCCTTTCTGCAGGTGATCACCGGGTTTATTATGGCAAGCTCATCCGCCTTTTCTCCAGTGGGGTTACAGACGATAATCCTTTTTGACACGCCAACCTGAGGGGCCGCAAGACCTACCCCTCTCGCGAAATTCATCGTCTCGAACATATCCTGGATTAATTTTTTCTCGACAGCGGTAACCGCCCCAACGGCCGTTGCCTTCCGCCTTAAAATCTCGTCCGGAAATTTTCTTATCTCTAAAATCGCCATTTTTATACCATGTTTATGGGGTCGACATCTACCGTCATATAGGCGCCCCTTCCTTTTTTAAATTCTGCAACAAGGGGCCTTAATTGTAAAGAAAAATCTTTATCCGTCCTGAATTTCAAAAAAACATTCCATCTGTAGCTTCCCCTTACTTTTATCAAGGGTGAGGGCACCGGCCCAAGGACCTTAAAGACCTTTATCCCCCGGATGCGCGCCGCAAAGTCACTCGCCGCCTTTTTCGCCTTTTCCTCTTTGCCCGCCCTGAATGTGAATTTGATCAGCCGGTTATACGGAGGAAAACCCAAAAACCTCCTTGTCGGTACTTCCTTTTCATAAAAAGCCTCGTAGTCATGCCTGCTTGCCGCGACGACCGCGTAATTATCGGGGGCATATGACTGTATAATGACCTCTGCGGGCGCCTCCCCCCTGCCTGCCCGACCCGCGACCTGGGTGAGGAGATCGAATGTGCGCTCCGATGCCCTGAAATCAGGCAGGTTTAACGAGGTGTCCGCAGAGATTACGCCTACCAGCGAAACCTGGGGAAAATCCAGGCCTTTCGCGATCATTTGAGTGCCGACAAGTATATCGATCTTTCCTTCCTTAAAGGCGTCCAGTATTCTTTCATGCGATCCTTTTTTTGAGGTAGCGTCCGTATCCATGCGGGCGATACGGGCGCTTGGAAAAAGGCGGTGTAATTCCGATTCGACTTTTTGCGTGCCGGAACCCGAAAATTTTATATATGCCCCCTTACATGAAGGGCATATGCGCGGGACATCAACCTTTCTGTTGCAATAATGGCAAACCAGTTTGCCCGCGTCAGAATGATATACAAGCACTGACTTGCATTTTTGACACTCGCAGACATAACCGCACTTTTTGCAGTCAAGATGAGTGGAAAATCCCCGCCTGTTTAAAAAAAGCATTATCTGCCGTTTTCCGGACAGCGAGCGCGAAATAGCTTCTTCCAGAGGAAATGAAAATACCGCGAGCCTTTTTCTCTTGGCGAGTTCCTTGCGCATATCCACTATCTTTACTTTGGGAAGCTCTCTTTTTAAGATCCTCTCCGTCAAGCAAATTAACCTATACCTGCCGGTCTTTGCCGCATGATAGGCCTCGAGGGAAGGAGTGGCGCTGCCCAGTATCACAGTCGAGTTGGTAAGCTCTGCCCTTTTTATCGCGACCTCCCTTGCATGGTAACGGGGTGAATCCTCCTGTTTGTATGACGTCTCATGCTCCTCATCAATGATAACGAGCCCCAGATTCTTGACAGGGGCAAAGATAGCGGAACGCGGCCCTATTACCACACGGCATTGGCCCTGGGCCGTCTTTTGCCATTCACTGAAACGCACGCCGGCTGAAAGCCTTGAATGGATTACTGAAACCTTGTCCCCAAACCTTGATTTAAAACGTTCGGTTGCCTGGGGGGTCAGCGAGATCTCTGGAACCAGCACGATGCTTGACATCCCGTGTTTTAGCGCGCGGTTTATTGCCTGCAGATACAATTCCGTTTTTCCGCTGGCTGTTATTCCAAATAAAAGATAAATCTCATGGCGGCGCTTGTCCAGGTCTTCCAGAATAGGCGTGAGGGCCTTCCTTTGCTGGGAAGTAAGATCAAGGTCAAAACTCTTATCGTATGAGCGCTCTGTTGTACCTTGCCTGGGTATCATCTTGGTTTTTCCCTTTCTTAGAGCCAAAGGGAGCGTATTTTCTATCGCCTCTCCGCGCGAACAAAAATAATAACCGGACATCCAGGCGGTAAGCCCAAGCATGGCTTCATCCAGCACCGGAATTTCGTCTATTACATCTTCTATATCCTTTATCTGATAGGGACCGGCCTCTCGGCTGCTTTTTAGTTCATCGGTAATAAGCCCCACAACGTATCCGACGAGCCTCTTTTTTCCAAACGGAACCCAGACCCGTTTACCCACGGCAATTTTAGTCTCGAGTGAATTGGGAACCGTATAATGGAAGGCTTTATCTATCGGAAGGCCCACAACAATTTCGGCTATCATTTTTTATTCCGATGCGCGGAGCGCATGCCTAATCTTTTTCAAATCCTCCCATACCAGGCGTTTATCGCCCGGATTGCGCAAAAGATACGCGGGATGGAATGTAGGCATGACCTTTATATCATCCATTTCGTAAAATCTGCCCCTTAAGGCGCTGATAGGCGTTGCGCTGTTAAGCAAAAATTGCGACGCAAATTTTCCAAGGCAGCATACGACCTTCGGATGAATGGATTCAATTTGCTCAAGGAGAAAATGCGAACAGGCCTCTATCTCATCGGGAAGAGGGCACCTGTTACCGGGCGGCCTGCATTTTAAAACATTGGCGATATAGACGTCTTCCCTTCGCATACCTATGGCCTCGATCATCTTTGTCAGGAGTTGCCCTGCCCTTCCGACAAAAGGTAAACCCTGCAGGTCTTCATCCGCCCCTGGCGCCTCTCCCACAAACATCAATCCCGCATGCGGCGAGCCGGAGCCAAAGACCATATGAGTGCGCTTTTTATAAAGCGGACATGCCTTGCATGCCTCCGCCGCCTTTTTTATCCCTATCAATCCCTTTCTATCCTTATGCCGAATGTAGTTATCCTGTGAAGAAGTTCTTCGCACAAATATCTCATTGATGCCGGCCAGCTTATCTGTCTCCAGATAGCCCTTTATGGACGCGATTATGCTTCGCATACCACAAACCTGGCGATTGCCGCCGCGGGATTTTCTTTTTTTATCTTCCTTATATTTTCTTTCATTTGTTTTAACAGGTTCGCGTCATGAAAGATGTCTTTAATGATTTTTACCGCCTCTTGAGCCTCGTTTATCCTGAATGCCGCGCCGTTCTTAATAAGAAGGCGGCAATTCCTGCTTTCCTGCCCCGGTATCGGAGAAATTATTATAAGCGGCAGCTCCTTTGCCACCGCCTCTGAAGATATCAGCCCTCCGGCCTTTGTTATAGAGACATCGGAAACGCTCATTAGTTCGTCGATGTAATCTATGAAACCAAACGTATTCAAGCGGGTCGTTGGTCTTTGGCCCCTTCGGGAGGCTTCGCTCTCGTTGGTCGTTAGTTTATCGAGTCGTGCGCGCAATGCGGCGTTGTGGCCGCAGACAATTAATATCTGAAGCTGGAGTCCGCTTTTAATCAGGGCCTTGACAAGGGCCTCAATTGGCCCCACGCCAAAACCCCCGCCTGTTATAAGAACGGTGAACATATCGGGAGATATATTTAGTTTATCGCACACGGCCTTTTTTTCTTTTTGTTCATAAAATTTTGGATGTATCGGCATACCCAGCACATGTATGTTTTCGACAGAAACGCCCCACTTTTTTATCAGGTCCTGACGGGTCTCATTAAAACTTACGCAGAAGTGATCTGTCTCCCGTGAAAACCAGAATGAATGCATCCTGAAATCGGTAACACATGTTATAAGCATTGTCTTAAACCTGTTTTCTTTTTTAAGGCGCGAGATCACCTCTCCTGTCAGGAAATGAGTTGATATTACGATATCAGGATTATACTCAAGTAAAAGATCCTCAAGCGCCCTTGCGTTGTTCTTATTAACAAGGCGCCTGGCTATCCTGACAAAAGGAAAGAGCTGTCTGATATCAAGACAATAGTAAAAAAAACCCCAGATCGCGGGCATACGCAGCACTACGAATAGATAGGTCCTCGCATATGATCGCTTAAAGAAGTTTGTTGTATAATGGAGAGCGTCGATTATCTTTATCTGGGTATCCGGCGGGGATAAGCAATCAAGGGCATTCTTGATGGCAAAGGCGGCGCGCTTATGCCCTTCCCCCGCTGTTGCATAGACAATTAAGATCTTTTTCATCCTTATTTATCCTTATGTATCCCTATATATCCTTATCTTTCTTTATTATCTCCTCTACCGCTTCTTTCAGGTCCTTTTTAATAATATCCGGTTTTATAGGCCAGTCCTTTGTCTCATCCTCTGTCTTTGTCATGCCGCTTAAAACCAGGACCGTCCTTAAGCCTGCCCGGTTTCCCGCCTCGATGTCCGTCCTTTTGTCGCCTATCAGATAGGTTTTGGCAAGATTGACATCAAGGTCTTTTATCGCCGGCATAAGCAGCCCTGTCTTTGGTTTTCTGCAATCGCAGTTATCAGCCGCTGTATGGACACAGTACCTCACCGTCCATATCCTGCCGCCGGCAAGCCTTATCCGCTCAAGCATCTTTTCGGTGATTTCTTCCAATCGTTTATCCGTATATATCCCTTTTCCGACGCCGGCCTGGTTTGAGATTACCGCTATCTTCACCCCTTTATCAGTGAGGTATTTAATCGCCTCCAGGGCGCCGGATAAAAAATGGAAGTCCTCCCAACGGGTGACATAACCTTCCCTGGTAATCTCGCCGGGATCCCTGTTGATAACGCCATCCCTGTCGATGAATATCAGTTTATCCATTTATGCTTTGAACCGGTATTTAAGAAGCGCCCAAAGCGCGCCGAAGGCATGCCACCAGTAAATCTTTTTCCCCTCTTCATAACTGCGGCCGTAATATGAGATGGGGACCTCATAGATGCGAAGTTTCTTTTTTAATAATTTTGCCGTTATTTCGGGTTCAACCTCAAAACCTCTTGATTCGATATTCAGTGTCGCAAGCAGATCGGCCCTGAACATCTTATAGCAGGTCTCGATATCCGTAAGGGTGGTATTGAACAGGATGCCCGCAAACAGCGTAATTACCTTATTCCCTACCCTGTGCCAAAACATATAAGCCCTCTGCGGCTTCGCGAACGTTAGCCTTGAGCCGTAGACCACATCTGCCCTTTCTTTACGTATGGGTATCAGCATCTCATCAAATTCCTCAGGATCATATTCCGTATCCGCGTCCTGTATGACAACGACATCGGATGTAACTTCCTTAAAGCCGGACTTGAGCGCGGCGCCCTTCCCTTGGTTTCGCGCATGGTGGATTATCTTGACCCTTCCGTCCGCGGGAAATTTCTTAAGGATATCGGCTGTTCCGTCCGTTGAGCCATCGTCGACAACGATCAACTGGCTTACGGCGGCGACCTTAAGAACCCGCGCTATCATCTCCGCAACCGTATTTTTCTCATTATAAACCGGCATTACAACCGATAATGACAGCTGTTTCATGAAGCCCCCTTTGCCTTTTTTAATTCCCAGTATTTGGCGAAGCTCATAACCTGATAAAGGCCGGCAAAAAAAGCGACCATAAAGCCGATAAAGCCGTCTTTATAGCCTTTTTTAATAACGAAGGTCTTGAAAAATCTGCCTATGGCCTTTTGGGCCGCTAAACCTTGAGACATTTTTCGCCCGTCCTTAAACCACTTTTTCGCCTCTTCGTCTGTCTGCCTGTTTAAACTTTCAAGGAAGTGGGAGAAATTTGGATAGCCCTTATGTATTATATCAGACTTAAGGCATGACCATTGTCCCTCAAGCATGGCCCTGGGATGGACGCCTACTTCTTCATACTTAAAGTTATCTTTTTTAAAAAGTCTCAGTTTGCCCGCCGGATACCAGCCGCCGTGCCTTACCCAGTAATCGCCGATATAGTTCCTTAAAGGTATGGCAAAGCCTGTAAAATCGGTACCCTTTGCAAACAAATTCCCAATCTCTTTTCCCAATTCCGGGGTTGCCGTCTCATCCGCGTCAAGGCTCAGCACCCATTCATTCCGCGCTTTCTGGTATGCCCAATTTCTGTGTATGCCTTCCACATCCATTCTGCGCTTAAAGACCTGCGCATTATGACTGCTTGCGATCTCAACCGTCCTGTCCTGGCTGAAATCATCAACCACGATCAATTCATCGGCCCATTGGACGCTCTTTAGGCAATCGCCG
Organism: Candidatus Omnitrophota bacterium; assembly: GCA_028715645.1. Taxonomy (GTDB): domain Bacteria; phylum Omnitrophota; class Gorgyraeia; order JABMQH01; family JABMQH01; genus JAQURK01. Next base: position 44,040 of record JAQURK010000001.1, read on the forward strand.
ATGTTCGCCTCTTCATTCTTTGTAATAACCACAACAGATAACGGAACCTTATCAGCCATATAGTCTCCTCATTTGAAGCAGGCCGGACTTAAGTCCCATTGTATCGATGCCGGCCTCGACTCTCAATTTATCCGCGCGCAAGCCGCCCTTTTTCGGCCTGGACGCCGGCTGTTTTAATTCAGCCGTAGATGTACCTTTTACGAACGTCTTATCCAGGCCAAACGATTCCGCGATATTTTCCGCGAATTCCGTCCTGTTCAGGTAATCGGGTCCCGCCACATTAAATATGCCTTGCCTTTTATCTTTTATCAGCCTGGCGGTGATCGCCGATATATCCTCAACATAGGTTGGGGTCCCAAACTGGTCATAAGGCGCCCGTATCTCCCTGTTTTCCTTTAAGGCCCTTATTACCTGCATCGCGAAATTAAGCCCGCTCTGCTGATACCCGTAAAGGCTGCATGTCCTTATGATAAGATATCTTTTAAGTTCCTTTTGTATGATTTTTTCTGCCTCCAATTTAGTCCTGCCGTAACAGTTTATGGGGTTAGGCTTGTCTTCTTCGGTGTACGGCCCGGCCTCCCCGTCAAAAACATAATCCGAAGAATAAAATACAAGGGAGGAGCCCTGCCGCTTCGCGGCAACAGCCACTTCTTTGGGGCCTTCCGAATTCACTTGCCAGGCAAGGTCCTGGTTTTGTTCGCAAAAATCAACCCCGGTGATTGACGCCGTAAGCAAAATTACCTCGGGCCTGGCGCGCGAAATAACCTCTTTCACGAGGCCTTTTTCGGTTAAATCAATGTAGGCCAGTCCTTTTACCTTCTCGCATTTATCCGCGCCGGCGGCCTCGTTGCCCTTTGAGAGATCCTTTAAAAGATAATTACCGAGAAATCCGGCGGCGCCGATGATCAGTATCTTCATTGTGATTTAAGCCCTCTTACGATTCTCGCCAGATCTTGGGCGCCGGGGCGCAAAAGGACCGCCGCTTTATAGAGGGGCGCAAACTTCATAAGAAGTGAGGCGACGCGTTCATCGTCGGAAATAATAAGGTCGTAGCTTTTTTTTCTTTTGATAAGGACCTGCCACAGAGAGGACCATATAAAATTTTTGTCTCCGCAAAATTTAAGATGAACATTCGCGTGCTCAGCCAGCCCCGACTGTTCAAAAATATTAAGCCGGGCGGAGGGGTCCTCGCCTTTGATGAAGAGGTACATATAATTTCCATCTCTTGCCAGCTGGATGGATGAAGAAAGCGCGTTTTTAAATTCGCCGTTTTTTGTCTCGCGGCTCACAACTTGAAGAATTCTAAGCGGCCTGCCCCATTTTTTATAAAATCTTTCCTTATTCTTTTCCGCGATTGCGTTGATCTTTCTTACCTGCCCCGTTGAGCCGTGGCCGTGATGCCATACATATGAACCGCGCGCGATCACGCACCTGTAGCCCGCCCTTGCCGCGGTCATGGAATAATCCGTGTCTTCATACAGGGCAAGGACATACCCCTCGTCGATAAAACCGATCTTTTCGATTACCTCTTTTTTTATAAGCATGCAAAACGAGATGCAGTGCCCCACCTCCAGGTATTTGTCTTTATAACCGAAAAGCGAGGCGGCATAGTCATTTAAGGGCATGCATTCCGGCGGTACCTGGTTAAAATTATTACTGGAAGGGTTTATCATCCCTATCTCGCGGTTATTTCCCGCAAGGTCTATCATGACGGATAGCCATCCCGGCGTAACCGTAGTGTCGCTGTCTAAAAAACATACAAAATCCGCCTGTATGTCCCCAAGAGCGATATTTCTTGCCTTTCCCGGGCCGGCATTTTCACTGTTAAATTTCACCTCAATATCTACATTGTCGTTGCCTTTGAGGCCGCGCAGGTATTCGCGCGTATCGTCCCGGCTGGCATTATCCACTATGATAAGACGGCTTTTGACGCCGGTGCAGGCAAGGACGCTGTTTACGCATCCCTTTATATATTCAAGGCCGTTCCATGTAACTACGATTATATCGCACCTGTATTTTGCCATTAACCGATACTCTTCGCCATAGCCATTTGTTCCAGCATCGCTGACACCCTCTTGTCGTAGGTGTGCGATGAGGCCGCGAGGTCTTTTCCGGCCGCGGCCACAGCCCTTCTTTCATTATTATTTTCCAGATAGCGCTTAATCATGAGAAATATTTCTTGAGGCGAGCTGTATACCGCCACATTTTTTTTATCCTCAAAAAGACCGTCAAACCCGTTTCCCTCCACATGGTTTGTAAGCAGCATTGCCCCGCAGGCCATTACCTCAAATACCCGCATATTTATATCGTTTGCTATGGAATAATTAAACCCTATCTTTGCCTTGCTGTATATCTCTGATATTTGCGTAAAGGGAGCGTTGCCTATATAGGAACCCGGAAACCTTTCCCTTATCTCCTGGAGAAGCAGCTTTCTCGGCAATCCCCCGTCGTTTCCAATAAAGGCGATGTCGATTGTTCTTTCCGTGCCCAAATCGCGGTGCAACTCGGAGTCGCAGGCGTGGGGCAGCCAAGAAACTTTATCTCCGCAGACGGCCTTGAGTTTAAGGTAACCGTCGTATTGCGCGCAAAAGACATGGTCATATAGTGGCGCCACGCCATTTATGGCCAAAAAGGGCTTTTTTAGATGGACGTCGCTCGCGTAAAAGAAAGAGGGCTTAAGCCTGCCATGCGGGATATCGTATTTATAATCGCCGTCATCTATCCTTAGATAGCAGTCAAACCGGGGCTCGATGCGGCCCGAATCCTTTAACCAGAAATGAGTCACGGCGTGGCCGGCCTTTACAAACGCTTTTTTATAATATTCGCCCAGGGTATCTTCCCGCAACTTATCATATATTATCGCGATATTCATAAACTTATATATATCCTTATCTATCCCTATTATTCCCTATTATTCCTTATTTCATACCCCTTTTCCGTTTCAATCAAAATTTTCGCGTCTAACCCAAATCCCCTGACCCATTTTCTCGTTTGTTCTTTTGTTACAATTACCGTTTCCAATCCTTCCAGTATCCGGTGCCATAAAAAATAAAAAAACAGGTACGGGTTAAAAAAAATTCTTGGGATCGCGTGAATCCTCAAGCCGTCGGGCCTGGTAATGACGCCCAGGACCCTTTTATTTACTGTGCCCTTGATGATAATATCTACGGATAAATTGTTTTTTAACAGCGCCGAGGAAAGTTCCTTCGCGCCGCGCCAGCCAACCTCAGAAATGATCAGGGCCTTTTTACATCCAGTCATATTTCCAACCGCGCGGAGGATCGGCCTTCATGGCCTCAAGGCCCTCCCTTATACCTAATCCTCTTACTAAAAGGTCCTTTTCCATCTTGTCTATTTTATAACTCGTATTCTTCGGGCGCTGGGCCAGCTGACTAAAAAAAGAACTGGCAACGGGGTTAATGAGGCCTCTGTCAAGCCCAAAGCAATCAGCCACATTAAGGGCAAGGTCATATCTGGATACTGTTTCTCCGCCCGCGATATGATAAATGCCCTCTTTTTCATGTCTGACAATGGCCCATATGGCCTCGGCCGCGTTACCCGCAAAAAGATGGTTATTGTAGATATCGTTAACTATGTTTAGCCTTTCTTTCCTTAAGAGCCTCTCGAGGATCCAGGTTACGGGATTCTGCCTTTCAAGGGGATGGTTCCAGCCATACATGGTCATAAGCCGGACAATAGAGTACTTAATGCCGCTTGAGGCAAGGGCTTTCTCCGTTTCTAATTTCGTTATCCCGTAATAATCAACGGGGTTAGGCGCCGCCGCCTCATCATAAGGGGGATGCTCTCCGTCAAATACGGCGTTTGAAGACGTAAAAATCATCGAGCAGCCGTTTTCGGCGCAGGCCTCTATCATATTCCTGGAACCGATGATATTGGTAAGCTCTGCCTGGTTTTTATTCTTTTCGCAATAATCGACATTGCCTATGGAGGCGGCGTGGATAACGGTATCCGGGGAATATCCTTTGAATGCGGCCCTCACTTGATCCCGGCTGGTTATATCAAACTCGCGGTATTCGCATCTTCCGGCCTTCGAAAGGCGGTCTTTTGGGAATTTATAGTATCCTGCGCATATAGTGAATGAAAAGGGCATACGCGCTATAAGGGAAATACCAAGAAGGCCCGTGCCGCCCGTCAATAATATCTTACGCGCCACCGGTTTCACCTCCTAAAAAATTATCGATCGCGGCCATGATCTCTTTTGTCTCAAGGGCGGTGAGGCATTCGTCATGAGCGCAGGATTTTAATTTGAATCTTTGATAGCAGGGCTGGCAGACCAGGTCTTTTTTTATAACGAGACTGTTTGCGTCTTTAGGATACGGCCCATAGACCTCCGGGTCAACAGGGCCGAATATCGCGACGGTCTTGACGCCCTGGCTGACGGCGATATGCAGCGGCCCGCCGTCATTGCAGATAACCAGGCCGCATCTTTTTATCAGGGCGGCAAACCTTGAAAGCGTTGTCCGGCCGCAGGCGAGAATCGGCTCTTGCCTGATAAGGCTGGCGATCTGATTGCAGAGCGCGATCTCGGACATATCGCCGAACAGTATTAGTCTGGGGCGGATCTTGTCCGATATCAGATTGGCAAGTCGTGCGAACCTGTGCGCGGGCCACTGTTTTTTGTAGGCATCTACTCCCCAGCTGGCGCCTCCGCCCGGAATGAGCCCTATCAGCATATCATTTTCGCCGATACCATTTTCGGACAGATAGGCATTCGCCCATTTCACATCCTCCTGGTCCAGAGGGAATTCAAGGCCCTTGGGCCTCGGTTCAATGCCGAGCAATTTTAAGATATCGAGGTAATAACTGACTATGTGCCTTTTTTCGTAACCGGCAATCTTGATTTTATCCGTCAGGAATATACCCCGGTTTTTATAATTATAACCAATCCTTTTTTTTATGCCGATAAGCCATGAAAAGAAACCGAATTCGCGACCGAGGGAAAGATCGATAACACAATCAAACTGTTTTTTCCTGATGGAACCTAAAAATTTCACAAACTTCCGAAAGCCCATTATCCGTGAGACCTTCCATAATTTCCTGAATTTATCTTTTTCATAAATAAAAACTTTATCGACCTTGGGATTGCTAAGCAATATGTCCTTGGCCCTGGCATTGCATACAAACCCTATGTATGAATCCGGCATGGCCTCCTTTAGATTGGCGATGAGAGGTGTGGTAAAAAGGACGTCGCCTATGCCAAACGGATTTATTATAAGAATTCTCATTTTATTTTTGCTAAAACTTCCTCAGGCGTTATTGCCTCAAGCCTGTCTTTTTCTATTATGATATGACCGGCGCCATATGGCCCCCATCGCATCGGCCTGCTTCCGGCATCCTGCCTTCCAAAAAGCGCGACTACAGGAGTGCCTACCGCGGCGGCGATGTGGACGGGGCCGCTGTCGCTTGATACCAAGAATTTGCAATTTTTAAACAACGCCGCCAGTTCCCTCAGGGACAGGGCGCCGGTAAAATCAATTACTTTATTCACCATCCCTGAAATGACCTCTTTAGCCGATTGAACCTCATCCGGCCCGCATATCATCACTACATTATACCCTTTTTGCGTAAGTAAATCCGCTAGTTTAGAGAAATTGGTTTTCGGCCACTGTTTTTTTGGATTGCTTGTACAGGGATGGACGGCTATCAGCCGGCAAATGTCGCTGCCGGGCGGGAGCGCCTTTTTTAATTTCTCAATTATAATATGGCCCGCGGTATCCGTCACCGTAAGGACGGGCCGCGCGTTTTTCGGTTCTATGCCAAGCGATCTAATCAGGTCAAGGTTATACTCTACCTCATGCCTCTCGGCCAGGAATTTCCGGTCGCTAACCCTGTGGGTAAGAAAAAATCCCCATTTTCTGTCAAATCCGGCCCTGACAGGGATCCCCGCCAAAAAAACCGCCAGATGAAACTCCTTTTTTGGGTTAGCTATAATCGCCATATCAAATTTCTTTTCTTTTAAAATTCTTTTTAACTTGAGGGCCCCGAGTACCGCCCCCTTATGTATCCTTATTTTTCCTTCTTTATCCTTATATTCTTTATACTCTATGATTTCTTTTACATAGGGGTTGTCCTCAATCAATTCCCTTACCGCCGGATTTATCATCATACTGATATCCGCCTCAGGCCATTTTTCCTTTAGGGCTGTTATGACCGGAAGGGTAAGCACGACCTCGCCGATCCGGTCCGTCCTTATAACCAGGATTTTCATTTTATCCTTCTTAGTGAGACGGCCAGGCCGGCTATGAACCAGAATACCACCACAAGCTTTGAAAAATAAAAGCTTGATTCGGTAAGGCCGTTTAAACAAAACGCGAAGATGCCGCAGCCCAACCCCAATGCGGCATTCCTTATATACCCTTCTTTATCCCTATCATTCCCTATTATTCCCTTTATTTCCAAGAAAAACGCCGCTAAAATCCACAGGAATATCCCAAGCCCGGTAAGCCCCATCTCGCCGGCCATCTGCAGATAATTATTGTGCGCATAACACTGTTCGGCGGTTATCACTGTGACGTCGCGGACCTTGTATTTGGGATAGGCCTTCATAAAGGTATTTATTCCTACACCTATTACCGGATGGTCTTTGATCATATGAACCGCCGATCTGTAAAACGCGATCCGGTCCGCGTTGCAAAAAAACTCGATAGGCGACTTTGTCGTCTTTCCCCATTCCTTTACGCCGTTTGGTATCAAAAAAGGCATCGCTGCCAGGGACACAGCCAGGGCCAGCATGACCCATTTATCTTTTTTAACAACCGCCATAAGGGCGATGGCGCCGTAAAAGGCCAGGACCGCGCCTCTCGAGAACGTAAGGACAACACAGACGGTTATCAAAATCGCGGCTGCCAGAACCAGCCCTTTAAGCAGTTTCTTGAACTCATACAGGGCAAGGGTCCATATTACAGGGACAACAGTGACAAGGTATATGCCGAAATCGTTGCAATGCTTGTACGCGGCGGTCATGCGTTTCAGGCCTATGTTTATGATCAACGGGTTTGAACGCAGCGCATCCCTTCCGGTAATATACTGGATAACACCGTCTATGCAAGCGATCGAAGCGCCGATTAGCAAAGCGGCCGTTATCCTTTTCGCCGTCCTTAGGTCATTGACGCCTTCGATCATCATAAAATAGATACCCAGGTATTTCAAAACCTTTATGAGGCCCTTTAAGCTGGTGCCCGGTTCGATCGAATTAAAGATCGAAAGACACGCGATGATAAAAAAAAGAAATAAGGGCAGGTTAAGCCGGGTATATCTTAAGGTCAGGTCTTTTTTTAGGCATTTTTTTAAGAGCCAGAAAACAATCGCCATCCCGAGCAGGGTGTTTACCGCGCCGCTTGAAAGCGGAAGAAAAAACGCCGCGCCGATAATCGAAAGCTCGATAACCCTCTCGCAAATTTTCGCCATCTTCACCCCTTCTTTAGTCTCAGGCTTACCACCCCAAGCTGGGTCTTCGCCTTAATCAGCACCGGAACCCTGCGTTGATCATCGCTGATATAGATTACCGCGTCCATGCTGTGGTACATGCTTTTATTCTCACGTCTGATTTTGGAGTCCAGGACCCAGCAATCAAATTTACCAATTTTTTTCCTGCCTGTAACCTTCGAGTCAAATATATATGTGGACTGGTTATTGTTAACCATCTGTTTGATCTCGAGGCCCTCCTTTAACTCATGAGCCCTCAGATAATATATTGCCGAAATCGGATCCCTTACATCTGATGGAACTTTTTTAACACCTTTTCCCTCTGCATACATTATATTGTTCGCCCTGTCATATACAACCCTGCGCGCGTCTTCTGGTTTGCCGGCGATTTTTAGGAGCTGCTCAAATTTATACGGATAAAATCTATCTCTATCTATATACGAATTTAAATCTGCCTCCGCCTTAAAAAGCAACCCTATCCATTTTGCGGTCGCCGCCTGGCAGGTAACAAGATAGGACTTCTTGCCTTCATAGGCAGTGTCTTTCATTTCTATAACTGCATTTCCTACAGGAATAAGATAAAGATACTTTACGGAATATACCAACCTTTCACCGTTTTCAATCTTAGGGCCTTGGGCGCCTAAGATACCTACACACAGAATAAATATAAAAATAAGCGCTGATACCCTGCATCCCTTCATATTCTTCCTCCTATTTTTTATACAACCCCAGTCTGAGCCGCAAGACCATTATAACGGATTCTATAAAAACCCCGAGCGACATCTTCGAGCGACCCTTGCGCCTTTCAACGAATACGATCGGTATCTCCTTAATTTTAAAACCCTTCTTAAAAATCCTGTATTTCATCTCAACCAAAAAAGAGTATCCATCCGATTCAATACTATCCAGGGAAATGGCGCTCAAGGCCCTTTTTCTATAGCATATAAATCCGCTTGTGACATCATTCACAGGCAAGCCTGTAATAAGGCGGGCGTATGTATTTGCGCCTGAACTTAGTATGATCCGCCACAGCGGCCAATTCAGGACACTGATCCCTCCTTCCAGATACCGCGAACCAATAACAACATCGCTTTCTTCAGCGGCCTTCAAAAAATCTGGTGTGTAGGAGGGGTCATGGGAAAAATCTGCGTCCATCCCGATGATGAAATCAGCCCCCTGGGCGATGGCCCGTTTAAACCCTTCCACGTAAGCGGCCCCTAATCCCCTTTTAGCCATTCTGCGCACAATCTCGACCCTGGGCAATCTTTTGCCGATATCCTCTACCACCTGCCATGTCCCATCTGGAGAATTATCATCCACCACAATTATCCTGATATTTAAATTAAGGGCCTCTATCCTCTGGATTAATCCGACGATATTTTCCTTTTCGTTATAGGTAGGGATCACTACGATTATTTTTTCATTTTTCATTTACAGGCCCTTCTCTGAAACTAAATCCTTCATATCGTATACCGCTACCTCCCGGGCAAAGATATCATCCTTGTGACTTAGATAATCTGTTCTTCCCGTGAATTTGACCATCTCATAGAAGGAAGGAAAATAGAAATAAAACGGATCAGGTACCAGTAATCTCGGCCTGGATCTAAAATGAAATTCGTCCGTATTAAGCCAACTATCGGGACTTACCATCAGATAAACCTTCCCTCTGGAATTGGCCCCGCCCCTGGCCTCTGACCAATTGGCAACGCATATTATTTTAGCATCATTCAGCTTGGGCATAAGCAGATCGCTTGTCGTAGCCACATAATAAGAGGTGGTCAGGATTTTTTCCGCTTTATTTGCCAGTAAAAAGTCTTCTATAACGTTAAAGTGCGACCTTACCTGTCTTACTGCCTTTACTGAGCAGTAGCCTCCTTCTATGATGAGCAAGATGATAAGCGCCCTCTGTAGATTTCGATTGTTTAACATATCGGCTATAAAAACGCCCATAATTACGCAAAATATGGGATAGGTGGCCAATATAAGCCGAAACTGTCTCTCGTGGCTCGCAAAAAATTGCCAGTATATCAGCATGCCGGCAGATAATACAAATAAGGCCAGCGCCACAAAACTCTTCTTTTTCAAGACATGTTTCAAAAAGTAAGCTATGCTCGATATGATCATAAAAATGGTAAAAAACCAGCCGTTATAAAACCCACTCAAGCAAATCAGATGCCAATGCCCCAGATTTTTATTATTCAATAAACCATTCTGTATCGCATCGCCGCTGTCCAAAAAAAAGACTTGGCCAACATAACCTTTATGTATAAAGGTAAACAATGGTGCCGTCTCGTTTCTGCCAAAAATAGACATTATCAAAAATACAAAAGGCAAAACAAGAAATCCCAGTAAAAAGGTAAATATCCTTAATGGCAATCTCTTGAAAGGAACGAATTTTTCAAAGCAACAAATGACAATTTCAAACATAATAAGAACAGGGACATAAAATATCGTGACTGTATGCGCTGTAAACGCGAGGCCAAGGATAAGACCTGTCAAAAACATGACTCCCGCGCCGTTTGTCTTTTTGACGTATGTCCTCAAATACAGAAAGAAGGCCAATACTACAAAAAAGGTCTGGTCTACGTGGCTCATATATGACCGCGAATAATAGACGTGGAAACCCGAAATCGCCAATAACATCGCCGCGATCAGGCCTGCCCGCTCGCTATAAAATTCTTTACCCATAGCAAAGGCAAGCCATACCGTAAGAACTCCAAATAAAGCAATTATCATCATGGGGCCATATTGACTAATGCCAAATAAAAAAAGACCTAAAATTCCAAACAGGATATGATTTGGCTTGCCGGCAAAAGAATCTGTAACAGGGAGAAGCGCATTAAGGAAGTTTCCGCCGTCTTTAATAAAAAAATTTTCAATGCTTGCTTTCCCAGCGCAGGCCGCCCTATAATAAACGGTCTCATCAGGAAGGAAAAGGCCCCTTTTTGTTAGATCATAAAATCTCAGGGATGCCGCCATTATCAAAATCAGCAGAAGATAGATCAAGCCCTTTTTCCTATTCATTTGTGTGTGCCCCCGCCTGGCCCGCAATTATTTCATAAACATCTGTATCACCAAAGTTTTTAATAAACTTTAAACCTGGCAGCCTTTTCCTCTTAATCTTCTCAAATTCATCTGCTATCTCTATATCGTTAGATTCGGCATAACCGCTTGCATGGATGATCACATATTTAACACTCAACCAATTCAACACCCTCGCTGTCCGTGGGTCGGATAATTTCCAGATGCTTTTCGCAATGCTGTTGCCAAACGTTCCGGGGCTTGTCCCATTTATTATCTTCTTCTCATGTATGGTCTGGCAGAACTTGTAATACTCATTAGGGCTTTCAGTATCCAAAGGATATTCCGCAATAGCAAAATCGCCCTTTTCCTGCTTTAGCCAATCATACACCCTTGGGTACTTTGACATATCTATGATTTTGAACGGGGGGAAATTCAAAAATTCAAATAAAACCAACGCGCACATTAAAGACGCGAACGCTGTCTTGGCCCTATTGTTTTTGAACCTTTCAAGTATAAATTTTAGCCCAAATCCCGCCAGGACCGAAATCGCGAGCATTACAACTATGCCGAACCTGCAATAGGCCCTGAACATCGGTAATATCTTATACATAAAAAATGACGGCATATAAATCTTAAAATACGGAAATGTAAAATACGGCGGCTGGGAAAACAGCCATGCGACAAACGCAAGCCACACAAAGAAACCAATATAAAAATCATCGTCATTGCTAGGAAGCTGCCGAAGGCGGCTGACGAAGCAATCTCTTTTTTGAGATTGCTTCGCCCCTTCGGGGCTCGCAATGACGGACATTGTCTTTCGCCTTTTTCTCCAATTTCTACATGCGATAAACGCAAGGATAATCGGCGTCCACCCCAAATACAACGTATGCTCCGTATAGCTGACCCCATATAATGGAGAACCGATAAGCCCTTCACTAAATTTTCCAAAAACGGGATGCGTGGTCGCAGGTAATAAATAGCTAAGCGGCTTGGCTGATTGCGTAAAAAGATCCTGGAAGGACCTTATATAACCTTTACTCAGCAGTTCCTGTGCACTTACAGGATGTAAATAACCACCTGCTATTCTAATTAATATGGGAGATAGAACCAGAAGCATTGCTAAGCAGGATACTATTAAAAAACACACAAAGCGATAAGGGGGTTTTTTAAATATTTTTAATGAATATACTATCTCATAAACAACAAACAGCGAAACTGCTACGCTCATAAAATACGTATAATAATAGTCAAAAAAGGCAACGAGTAAAAATGCCACAGCACAAAAAATAACATTTTTTAAACTCTGCTTTTCTCTAAGCTTAAAAATGGATAATATTAAAAGTGGCATCCACTGAATCTGGGCAAGGCCGAGGTGCTGCCATATCCTAACAAAATGATATGGAAGGAATGCATAAATAACACCTGAAATAAATGCTGAGGCCCTATCTTTGGTCATAAACAGAACCAGCCAATACATAAACACCGCCGAGAGAATAAAAGACAAAAATACCTGCGCATTATATGTAAAAATAGGGTTTGTCAACATGGAAATCCAGCGGGTCAGGAAAAGCCAGATGGGATAAAAATTTGTGCCATGTTTAAAATTCACACCAAATGGAAAAGATATATACGAACATTCGCCGAAATCATCCGTCTTATTATGAAAGCAGCGCTTCTGCCACCAGTAATACCATATACTGGCCTGTGGCTCATCGGTGTTTTCAAATCCGGGAATGGCGGAATTAATTTTAAGTACAAGCGGATATGTAAAAACAACTGTTGTCATTACAATAAACAATAGAAATACCAGCGTTGTTTTTTTCATTTCCACATTTGCTTTCCGTATATATAAGGGATTTTAAAAAATACATTCGGGACAAGTTTAAAAGTATCGCACTTACTGCAGCTCGGTAACTTACTGTAATTACTCTCTTTCTGCATTTTTCTTATATTAAGGATTTTGGAATTATTCGAAAAATATATACCAAAAAGTGTCTGATTTAGCACATTACCCAATAATAAATCTTTTATAGGCTCATTTGAATAATAAGCAGCATCGCACGGGTAGACATCGCCGTTTATCCTTACCGCCATCCTGCTCCAGCACTGCGCGCATGGATAGAGATTTGGCCAACTCCCTTCGCATTTCAGAGCAGAAACATCTATTATACCCGCATGCGTCACGGGCTCGTGAACGAAAACCTTATCCTGACCCCCTATTTTGCCTTTCCAGAAACTTATGCCTTTTGCCAGAGAAGGGTTGGTCTTTATCGTCTTAATAAATTGAATATGCAGGACGGGGATATTTGATTTTAATTCTTTTCTGATTTTTAAAAAATTCTGCATATTTTCAGTAACTTTTTCATATAAATCTGCGCCCATCAATTCCCTATATGATTCTCTGTCTGCGGCATTAATACTTACCGTAATTTCATCTACCCCTGCCTGAATAAGGTCATAGGCCCTCTTTTCTGAAAGCGCAACTGCATTAGTTGTAAAACTAAATTTTATTTCATCGCTGATCTCTTTAACACGCGCCACCAAATCTATTAGGCCGTGGTACAAAAGGGGATCACCTAAGCCATTTGTCATAAAAACAATTTTTTTGCCGGATTTAAACAGATCCCGTATCTCTTTTAAGACTTTATCCAGTACCTCAGGCATAATATCTTCTGATTTAAAATTACCGTCTTTTACCCAGGTTGTCCTGGAGCACATTTCACAGAGAAGATTACACCGCGTAGTAACTTCACAATTTACCGAATAAATAGAATTAAGCATAGAAAACCTGTAGAACAGCCTTACCGGAAGGCTATTCTTAATTAAATTGAGATTTTCTGGGGGTATCAATTTTCTCAACAGCATTCTAATTTTATCCTGGGCGTGTAATTTAACTCTCTTTTCGCCTTAGCCGAAGATAGGCATAGATCCGCTATGGGACTTTTAGCTATAAGGCGCACCATTGGTGACCACGGTATGATACGCCCGAATAAATACATAATCCTTAATAAGGTAATTGGTATCCTAAAAGGGGCAACCTCTTTATTTAATTTTTTGGCGGCTATTTTCAGATAATCTCCCGCTGAAATATTCTCGCCCCCTAAAATATATTCCTCTCCTGCCTTGCCGTAAAGGGCTGCTGATATTATGCCGTTAACTAAATCTTCAACCGCAACATAATTAAAAATCCTGTCTGAGGGACCTATAAGATTCATTAAACCACCAGGGATACCTCCGCCTATTCTTTCCCATAAAAATCTCTGCAGGCCAAAAGATTTAACAGGCATCGAGGAAGAGAAATCCGCAGGGTCTATCACTGCGGTCGGATAGACAACCACCACCGGCAAGATAGTCTTAGCCTCCCGCACTAATCTTAGGGCCTCTATCTTTGTCTGAAGATAATAGTCATATCCGCAAAAATTTTTCTGCAGCCACTTTTCATCTCTTTCGAGTTTGCCGGTAGGTTCAAAAACCGCTGCCGTTGAAACATAGACAAACTTCTTAACTCCTGCATTCTTGGTAATCTCTAAAATGTTTTTTGTTCCGCCTATGTTTATCTCATTAAACTTATTTAGTCTATTGTCAGCAATATTCTGATAGACTGCCAGGTGAAAGACATATTCGCAGTCCGCCATGGCTTCTTTTATGACCACGTTATCGTTTATGCCGCCCTTTATTATTTTTACATTACCAATCTGCGGCCACAAGTTATCGCCTTTCCTGGTTAATACCTTTACGAAAAATTCTGAAGAGGAAAGTTTCTCAACCAACAAGTGTCCTATTTTCCCTGTCCCACCCGTAACAAAAACCCTCTTATCTTCTACGGCCATTTATGCCCTTTGATTCTTAATAACCTTAGAAAAAATTTCATCCACCCTCTTGTCCCAGTTCCACTCGTGGGCCCATTCAATCGCGTCCTTGCGTACCTTATCAAATAAATCTTTATTCGATAGGAGGTTCAAAATATTCTTTGCGAATAATTCAAAATTAAAGCAGGGCGTTTTTATCATCCCTTTTGGATAATATGTCTTCAAAGACTCTAAATTAAAACTGACTGCTGGCAAACCGCAGGCCATAGCTTCACAGGACGCCATTCCTCCGGAATCGTACGTAGCCGGATGGACTACGATTTTTGCGGATTTCAATAGCTCAATTTTTTCAACCCCATCTACATAGCCATGCATGGATACGCTATTCTGAAACCCGAGTGCAGTTATTTTATCCTCTATATCTTTTTGCAACGATCCATAGCCTATGATCAAAAGTTTCGCCTCTTTTTTACCGGCCAATACAATCCTCCATATATCTAATAATCCTAGAACACCCTTCTGCGGATGAAACCTGCCTATGAAAACTGCGTCATATTTTTTAATGGCTGGCTCTGGCACCGAATCGGATAGGGTGCAATCAACACCTCCGCGGATAACTATAATTTTGTTTTCGCCACGTTTTTCTGTAATAAATCTATCTACATCTGGCTGGCTCGTAACGAAAACAGTATCAGCAAATATTTTTACCAGTAAATAAACCGGATACTGCGATATATAAAATATAAGCCCCCTTAGAAAATTCTTTCCCTTGTAGGGGTTGTTTTTGTCAAACGGATTTGGCGCGGAAAGATAAAAACCTGCGATCCATCTGGACCTAGGATACAATCTGTTCATAAGCCAGCCGGGAATTGCATCCGGCCAGAAATCAGAGGTCGAATAAACTATTGCCCCGCTTGCTTCAGCTCCTTTGCCCTGTAATTTTAAACTTAGCACATTCAGAGCACCTTTTATGGTCAATACTGTATAAAATACGGCCAGACCAAGTTTTTTATATTTGCCGCCCTTTAAAATAAAATAATTGGCCTTATCCAGCCCATTCCTGATACAGGTGGTATATCCCTGCTCCGTAACAAATATATTTATGCCTACACCTTCCAGCCTCAGCCATCTGCGCGCGATTTCAATAAATATCCTTGTACCACCGCACATACCCTCATCGCCCATGGTATAAGCGATCATACTTATGATGATCTTATTATTTGGCATTATTCTTCCTGTAATCAATTATTTTCTGTACGATACAATTCTCATCCAACAAATCCATACAGTTAGGTTTTTTATCACAAATTACTTTCTTCATGCAGCACAAGCAGTCCATGTGGAGAGAAACTGCCTCGCCCTTTGAATAGAATTCAATTTCCTGCGGTGGCGTAGGCCCGAAAAACGCTATCGTATACTTTCCCAAGTATATACTTATATGCATCGCAAGTGTATCTGCAGAAACAACTACATCGCATATATTTATCAGCGAAGAGAATCTGCGCAGGGAACTATGATAGCCGGAATCAATAAGTTTCCTGTCCGCCTGTTGCCTTATTATCCTGTTCCGCTCGCATTCCTTCTCCCCACCAAACAGCACGACCTTGAATTTTTCTTTTATCAGTTTATCAATAAGCTTGACTGTCTTATCCAGCGGCATCTCTTTGAGGGGCCAGCGCCTGCCTGCGCTTGTATTGATACCCACCACGATATCTTTATCTAGATCAATCCTGTATTGTCTTGCAAAATCCAGCCCGTCTTTTTCTTCCTGTTTCGTAAGCTTCAGCATGGGTTTATATTTTGAACTATAGGGGATATCTATAATATCGCACATGATCTTCTGGTAGCTGAACTGATTTTTTTTCTTCAACAGATCACGATCTTCTCCTCCCAACAGGCTCATGGCCATCCAATAACCAGTCCTTTCGGTTCCTAGTATTTTACCATCCTTAAGATAATACCCGAACCTTTTCCCTTTTAAATCGCTCGCAAGCTGGCATGCATCCCAGTCCTCATCCAGGTTAATAATTAAATCATATTCGGATTTTTTAAATTCTTCTGTCAGTTCCGACTCAACATATATCTTGTCTATCAGCGGATGGTTCTCCAAGATAGGCTTGGACAAATCGGTGGTTATCCAGTAAATCTTTGCATCCAGATATTTTTCCTTAAGGGCCGGCAGTATGGCCGTTGTTCTTAAGACATCCCCTATTGCGGCGTATTTGATGACTACTATTTTTTTACTCATAGCTAAGCTTGATACCGTAAAGCAAAAAATCCGATGTCCTCCTTAATTTCCGGTATATCCTTCCCAACATTCGCTTCACAAAAGCCGTTCTAGGCAAGTTTATAACAAACCTAAAAATACCAAGGTAGTAAAGAACCGGAAATTTTACAATAAGGGCAAATACCTTCTGGAGATTCTCGATTTTCTTTTTATATGATTTGGAAAATTTTAAAACTGTAGAATTAAAGAAATTATTGTCAATGACCTCATAGTTGCCATCGAAAAATCCTTTTTGTATTGCATAATCGGCAAGCGGGGTCCCCGGATATGGCTGATATATGGATACCCATGCATACGTAGGCTTGCACCTTATATTAAGCTTGAGTGTGGCCAGATCCGATTTAAAATTACCGCCGGGCAGACCCAGCATATTCTGCATCATTGTTTTGATATTGCTTTTCCTGAAAAGGTCCATGGCATTTACTATCTCATCATACTTCATGTTTCTCTGCAAAACCTCATTCCTGAGATAGTCATCCCCAGATTCCGCTGCTATGTGAACACTTATACAATTCGCGTCTTTAAGCATCTGGACTTTTTCGGCATCTACCTTATTTGCCCTCACATGGCAATGCAAGGGCAAATTAACCCCTTTTTTGTACTTTTCTGAAAATTCAGCCAACCAGTTTTTATTCAGCGTAAATGTATCATCCTGAAAATACACTATTTTCGTGGGAGAACTGTTCACTACCATCTCGATTTCTTTTATTACATTATCAACAGATCTGTACCGTACGCGGTTGCCCAGATTTTTGTAAAGCTCGAAATATTTCTCATTAAAACAGTAGCTGCACTTAAATGGGCAACCCCTGGTTGCCATAAAGTGTTTTATAGGGCCCTGTTTTATAAAATCATATTTAAAAAATATGTCCCTGTCCGGAAACGGAAGATTGTCAAGATTGTCAAGTAGCGGCGCCAGGGAATTATGCGATATCCTGGAAGCTTGCTTGTATGAAAGATTAGGAACTTCTTTAATCGAAATTTCATTCTTTAAAAATTTTATGAACTTAACGACTGCCACCTCTCCTTCGCCACGTATGACATAATCAACATCTTTATCATTAATTACCTCTGGAAAAAATGTCGGGTGAGGACCGCCCATTACTGAAATAAATTTATGGATATTTTTAAGTTCCGAATTTATTTTTAAAAAATTCTTTTGTGACCCGGTAATAACACTATAGCCGATAATATCCGGTTTAAAAGACAAGGTTTTTCCGCGGTAATCCTCCCCCGCTTTAACCAGATCAAGTTCAAGGCCTTCTTTCTTTAAGATAGAGGAAATATACATTATCCCTAGCTGCTCCATAAAAAAATTATTTGTAATAAAAAGGAATCTCATTTCTTATTCTCTTCTATAGCTTTCAGCAATCTCCCGACATGATTTTTTATATCTATAGTTTTAATATCCAGCCATGCCTGCTTTCCCATTTCGTACGCCCTGTCGGGAGTATTTATAAGCAGTCTGATATAATGAAGATATTGTTCTAAATTATCCTGCGGCGGATAAAATCCATCTCGTTCGTGAATCAAAAAATCAGATATTCCGCAACCCTGTGGAGCTATAAAAGTAACTCCGTTGCAAGCCGCCTCATATAATGTAGAACCCCAAGCCTCTATCAGCGGATGAATTAAAAAAAAGGCCTCGTCAAAAAACTTTTGTATGCCGCCTTCATCTAGATCGGTAAGAAAAACTATGCGTTCACCTAGGCCTTCTTTGGAAATAGACTTTTTTACTTCCGTAAGGTATTCCGCGGGGTGCCACTGCCCCGCTACATAAAGCTTGTGCTCAACAGGTAATTTTTTTATTATCCTTATCAGGAACTCAAAGTTTTTTGAGAAATCCCATTTTGTAAATGCTGATAATCTATTACCCCTTTGGGAAGGTATTGCATCCCGGCGCTTATATGTGGCGGGAGGAATAATGTAAACCTTCTTGCCACTTATTTTTTCCAGATAATCAGCCTCGAATCTAGATTGTTTACATACGGCTATGGCATTTTTTAGTATAAGTCTGTCGGTGAATTTAGACAACACAAAAACTGGATAGAAAAAAAACCTCAGGGCCTTTTTGTTCAGGTATACCTTTTTAATTATATACGAAATCGAATCGTGCACATAAGCAACATAGGGGATTTTCTTAACTTTGGACAACGAATATGCGGAAAAACAGGTATAACCAAGATGGCTTATGATACAACTGTACCTATTTCGCTTTATCATTAAGGGAAGAAAGATTATATACAAAATATGGAAAAGGGAGAAAAATGAAAAAAGTGGTATTTTGGCATTTATGCGCAGACAGCGAGGTAATTCGTTCCATAATACCCTGACCTTTATGCCTGCCAGCATATCGCTATACAGGCCCTGGCTGTTATCATAAAGCACTAACAGCTCGGCGGTTGTGCCCATTATCTGCATCTGACGCACTTCTTCTATAGCCAGCTTGCTGGTGCCACCCTTGGCTATCTGATCTATCAATACCCCTATCTTCCCGTACATAGGTTATGATTATATCATGGAAAATATACTAGATTACCATTTTTTCCTGCTCAAGGGTCTTGAAATAAAAAGACTCTCCACGCTTGAAGCGGCATATATAAATAAGGTTATAACGCATGCGGGGATATGAAAAAACCAAGCTGCGTCCCTCTTCTTGGCATAGCTCCTTATGGCCTGCAAAACCAGGGGAAATACTAAAATGCTGTAGAACGTAAACTTTATCGCGCCAGCAACGCGCATGCCGCCCCATTTGTACCTTCGCAGCCCAAGTTTCTTATAATATTGGTAGTCCCTTACGCGGCGCGTCTGCTTGTGTATAAACCTGGAGAGGCCACCCGCGAATATGTGAATGATACCGACTTTGACCTTCGCGACCTTCAGTTTATAACCCATGGACGAGAGCTCATAAAGCAGGTCGATGTCAAATAGATAATTTTCCATCTTACATTTGTCTAAAACATTTTTACGTATAAAAAAACCGTTGGCGCCAATGGTGGGCATATGTTTGCCGTTTAACTCAATCTTCAGATAATCGCCCTTGTCTTCTTCTTTGCGCGGCATGTCTGTCCATCGTCCGGTCAGGGTGCTGCGCCTGTCATAATTGCCCAAAAAGAGGCATAGGGGGTCATTCATACCCAGGAGGGCGCTGTAGCGCGTAACATAGCCGTCGCTTTTCCTGTAGGTATATTCAAGCGGTTCGCTCGCTATAATCTCCCCATCGGAGAAAGGCTCAACCATCCTTCGCATCCAGCCTTGAGAGGGCAAAATGTTATCGCTGTCAATGAATGCGATTATTTCTCCTGAGGAGGCCTTCGTGCAAACCGCCTTCCCTGCCTCCCCCGTCCTTAACGGATTATCCAGGATTTTCAAACTAACACCGCTGTTATAGTCGGCGGATATTGATTTAATTATTTCTATTGTTCTGTCTATTGAGCCGCCGTCCGCGATAACGATCTCAATTTTATCTTTTGGGTAATCCTGCAAAAAAATGCTTTCAAGACACCGCCCTATGGTATTTTCGGCATTCAGGGTTGGTATATCGACAGAGACCGCGGGAAACATGATTACCTCTTGATTTTTGTATGCATTTTTTTAACCCTGTCCAGGTCTGACTCAACCATCATTTTGACAAGGCCTTCAAATGTTACCGTCGGGCCCCAATCCAGTCTTTTCCTGGCTTTACCGGAATCCCCCTTTAGCACATTGATTTCTGAAGGCCGATAAAGCATCTTATCAATAATGGTATATTTTTTCCAGTTGAGACCTGCATAATCAAATGCCAATTCCGCAAATTCTTTTACAGAATGGGCCTTCCCCGTGGCAATTACGTAATCTTCGGGCCTGTCCTGTTGAAGCATAAGCCACATCGCCCTTACATAATCCCCTGCAAACCCCCAATCTCTTTTGGCATTCAAGTTCCCCAGGTGTAATCTGTTTGAGACACCAAGCTTAATTTCGGCGACGGCATTTGAAATCTTTCGGCTTACAAATTCAAAACCGCGGCGAGGGCTTTCATGATTAAACAGAATTCCGGAAAGGGCAAAAAGATCATACGCCTCGCGATAATTCTGGGTCAGGTAAAATCCGGCAACCTTTGAAATCCCATAGGGTGAACGCGGATGAAATGCCGTAGTCTCATTTTGAGGCGTTTCTTTGGCCTGGCCGAACATTTCACTCGATGCCGCAAAATAAAATTTACATTTTGGCGCCCGCTCCTTGATTGCGGACAAAACAAAATGCGTCCCGTTGATGTTTGTATTTAGCGTTGAAAACTCATCCTCAAAGGAATAACTGACAAAACTCTGAGCAGCCAGATGGTAACATTCATCCGGCTTCACCTTCTCTACTATCTTGAACATGCTTGCATAACTTTCTAAAGAACCCGGATGAATAACAATTTTATCCAGAATGTGATTTATCCTCCAGAGATGATATCCCGGATCTTCAATGGCTACCCTCCTGACTATCCCATGAACCTTATAGCCCTTTCTCAAAAGAAACTCCGCCAGATATGAACCATCCTGTCCATCTATTCCGGTAATCAGCGCCTTTTTCATAACTCACTCCTTTTTTTAAAATCAGAAATATGGCCCATCACCTTCATTCCCGACCTCCCAAAATAACTTAACTCGGAGAGGTCCCTAAGTTTTATAAACCGATTAAATAAAAATTGCGGGTTAAGCGCTACCTTGTAAATATCCCGCACAAGATCCAGGACCTCTTTATCATTCATGGATACCTTCATTACCGGCTCCTTCATGCCGTACCTGTCCCAATCTTCGGTTTTTAACCATCCGTTTTTTTTGCATTCCTCAAATAGAGGAGAATGAGGATAAGGGATAACGACCGTAGCCTGCACCGTATAGGCATAGCCTTTCTTTAAAAGATACGCTCCCAATTTTAGTCTTTCTTTCGCATCCTCATAGGTTTCCCACGGATAACCAAACATAATGGTGATATGCGGGTATAACCCTGCTGCCCTTGCCGCCTTGCAATCATTAACGATGTTTTCTACCTTTAAATTTTTTTTCAACCTATCCAGGGTCTTTTGGTTTGCGGATTCCATACCAAAAAGCAGCAATCTAAAATTCGCCTTTTTCATTAATTTAAAATCTTCTTTTTTAAGGCTGCCAAACCGCATGTTGCAGTCAAAATAAACTTTTTTATTATATCCTCCGGCGATCATCCCTTTACAGAAATCATTAAGCCAGCCTCCGATGGGAAAAGTACCCGTATCATCCATTATTTCGCGGATTTTATTATTTTTTACAAGCGCGCCGATTTCATACAGAACATTTTCAACCTTGCGAACTCTAAATTGCGGATACAAGGTAGGCCAGCTGCAAAAAGTGCATTTGCCCCACCAGCAGTCACGGCCCGACATTATGTAGGTACCCGGCGTGCGCTTGTAGTTCCCGTTTGTGTAGGCGTAGTGTTTCCATTCGGTGAGCTCACGGTCAACAAAAGGCAGGGAATTTAGGTCGTGGTTGAGCTGGAATTTGCCCGTGTTCCGTATGTGGCCATTCGAACGGTACCAAATCCCGGGTTCCAGATTAGTAATCGGTAATTGGTAATCGGTAATTGGTAATTTACTAAGAGTCTTGCATAAATTTAATAATAAGAAATCATAATCACCGCCGGTGAGCACAAAATCTACTTTGGAGTTCGCAAATGATTCCTCGGGTAACGCGGTGACATGGTCGCCGAATAAAATGGTCAATGGTCTATAGTCAATGGCCGATAGTCCGTTAATGTCATTTATTATTTTCCAATGCTGTTTCACGACCGGGGTCTTGGTCTCAAAGGCGATGAGGCCTGGCTTCTGGTCTTTTATGAAATTTAAAAATCTTTCATAGTCCCATCTTTGAGCAATGCTGTCATTCCATATAACATCAAAACCTGCATTTTTCAGCATCGTTGCGGCATACGCGGGGACTATGGGGTATATATAGGTGGGGCTTTTAAACCATTGAAATTGTCTGTTTTGAGACAAAAGCGGCGTTCCCGCGCCTTTTAATGGCGGATATGAAATTATAACCTTAAATTTTTTCATCTCTTGAGTTTTGTCATAAAGGAGTCGAAAACATTACTTATAAAAAGGCGCTCATCCTTCGTTATGCCGGGATAAACGCCTATCCAAAACAGATTATTCATAACCATGTCGGAGTTCTTCAAAGAACCAAAAATTTTGTACTTAACATCCCGATAGGCCGGCTGTCTTGTGAGGTTTCCGCCGAACAACATACGGGTGGCAATCTTGTTTTTTCCCAGGTAGTTTACAATTTCATTCCGCGTAAACGGGACATCACCCCTAACCAAAATCGGAAAGCCGAACCATGATGGTTTTGAATGTTTCGCGGGGCGCGGTAAAATAAAGTATCTTTCATATTTCACCAGCGCCTTTTGAAAGAATTGAAAATTTTCCTGTCTCTTTCTAATGAATCCGCGCAGTTTTTCGAGCTGTGCGCATCCGATAGCAGCCTGCATATCCGTAATTTTCAAATTATACCCAATATGAGAATACACATATTTATGGTCGTATCCGTAAGGGAGTTTGCCCAATTTTTGCGAAAACCGCTTACCACAGGTATTGTCATGGCCCGGTTCGCACCAGCAAAACCTGCCCCAGTCTCTTAGTGACAACAATGCCTTTTGCAGGTCAGGATCGCGCGTCAAGACCGCTCCCCCCTCACCCATTGTTATATGGTGGGCAGGGTAAAAACTGCAGGTTGAGATATCTCCAAAGGTCCCCGTATACCTTTCCTTGTATTTTGAACCCAGGCCGTCGCAGTTATCCTCAATAAACCAAAGGTTATGCCTTTTTGCAACCTGTAAAATCCTTTCAATGTCCATGGGATTGCCAAGGGTATGGGGAACAAAAATTGCCCTGGTTTTTTTAGTCACAGCCCTTTCTATTTTTTCCGCTTGAATATTATATGTCCCTAGCTCTACATCAATGAATACTGGGATTAACCTGTTTTGTATAATAGGATTGAGCGTCGTAGGAAAGCCGCAGGCAGTAGTAATCACCTCATCCCCCGGCCTTAATCGTCTTTCCTTTAATAAAGGCGAGGTTAGCGCTGACACTGCCAGAAGATTTGCTGATGAGCCTGAATTAGTTAAAAGGCAGTATTTGACCCCCAGAAATTCGGCGAATTTATTCTCAAACTCTTTGGCATATCTACCCGAAGTAAGCCAAAAATCAAGCGATGAATCAACCAGATTAATCAATTCAGCGGAGTCGTAGACCCTTGTTGCATAGGGAATTGCGGTCTTGCCCGGGATGAATTCTTTATCTACACCTTTGGCCTTATGGAACTTTCTGATTAATTTAAATATTTCTTTTTTGATATTGTTTTCCGATGTCATAACTGTTACCACCCGGGTTCTTCCAATAAATTGCAAGTCTTGCAAATCTGCGGCGGTTCAGGATTGGGATCCAAAAGCCCCTGCCGCATCTTTACCAGGGTCGGATGGTTAAAGATCTCTTCAGGGGCGTTTTCAAATAGATTGCTGTTTGGACCCTCCAATATCATGTCAGTGCCGCAACAAACTGCCATCTTCCCGGACATATCACAGCTGATACGCTGCCATAATTGCGGACAGCGTTTTTTTGCCCCCTTGGCCTTAACTACTGCTGGCCAAAGGCAAAAACCTGGTAAGGCCTCATTTATCCGACGTTGCAATTCAATATATGCAGGGCTGTTATCAGGGATAATCTCTTCCGGCTTGGGTTTTATGCCCACCGGCCGATACATAAAGAACCTTAAAGAAAGGCATCCCGCATCACGAAGGAAACGCGCCGTATTAAGCAGGCCCTCTGGAAACTTCTCCACCATGGTTCGCAATAACACAATGCTTGCATGCACGGGAAAAACTCGATTAATCTCTGGTAGGTCTCCTTCTATGTCGGATTGGTTCGTATCGTAGATAGATACGTTGATCCGTGAAACGCCAGCCTGCCTTAGCTCAGCAATACGCTGGGCCAACAACAAACCATTCGTAGAAATATTGGTGATATGCCCGCGTTCTGTCAAATAAGCGATAATACAGCCTAAATCTTCAACCAGAAGCGGTTCCCCGCCCAAGAGATCAACCAACAGGCAATTTGCGAATAACGGATTTGCGAAAATGCACTTTACTTTCTCAAGGGTGGCCTCTCTTTCCCATAAATCTGCTTTGCCTTCATGTGATATTCTGGCCACACTGCAATAACCGCAATCAAGGTTACACCTTAAAGTAACCAACATTGCGCCAATTTGTGGAGTATAGCGGCGGATGGGTATTACCGACTCGCGTTTTAGGCAACGGTATTTTAGGTAATTCCAAAGCTTGGGGGCCGCCTTTAATGGCCGGACCTTTTTTAGCATCTCAGTGCGATACGAAAGATACGACATCTTCATTTAAAAATTTATACGCTCTTTTTCAATAACCATCGGCCTCTTTAAAACCTGGGTATGTATCGAGCCTACATATTCGCCGATTATCCCTATAAATACCATTTGCATAGAAGCAAAAAAGAAAAAGCCGATAACTAACGGGGCGATCCCGAGAGAAAACCTGTTCCAGAATAAAAGTTTATATACAAGATATCCCAGGGCCACCAGGAAGCATAATAAAGCTGAAAAAAATCCCAGCATGGTAGCGAGACGAAGGGGTATCTTGGAATGGCTGGTGATACCCAGCATTGCGTAATCATAAAGAATATAGAAATTATTCTTTGTAATTCCCCACTTGCGTTTGGGTTGTATATACGGTATTTCGGCGCGCTCAAAACCTATTTCACAGATGAGGCCGCGAAAATACGGCAGCGGATCATCGAGTTTGCGTATAATCTTAATTACCTCCTGATCGTACAAGCCGAATCCTGTGAAATTTTTGATAAGCTTGATGTCGGATAGGCCGCCGATAAGGTTGTAATAGGCGTTCTTAAAAATATTCAGTATAGGGGATTCTTGACTTTGGATCCTCACACCCACTACAATCCTGTAACCTTCCTCCCATTTTTTTATGAAGTCTACTATCATCTCTGGGGGTTGTTGCATATCTGACACTATGCTTATAACAGCGTCTCCCTGGGCCTGTAACATCGCATAAACAGGTGATCTCAGCTGGCCGAAATTTCTGGTATTTAATATCACCTTTATATTTCTATCCTGCCTTGCGATATCTCTTAATATTTCCTGAGTCCTGTCTCTGGAATCATTATCAATAAAGATATGTTCGTAACTATATCCCTTAAGATCCGAAAAAATATTCTTTATCCGGCTATAGATTTCCTGTATGTTGCCTTCTTCATTATAACATTGCGTAACAACACTAATATGCTTCACCATTTTCTCCTCTCAGCTTGTATTTCGCTTGTCTTCCCTTCTCCATTCTCATCGTCTTTTATGAAATATTTTTTGCGTAACTCTTTTGCGTAGTTCAAGTAAAGATCTTCTTTAATGGCATTGACGTCTAGGGTATTTTTAATTTTTTTATAGTGACCAGATAAATCGGCTATCGCCCTCTCATATGTAGTAAATTGGAACTTTCCTATTTCAGAAATAAGCCTTTTGTTGTCCCCCGAATACTCAACTCCGACTCCTGGATTTAATACTCTTATTTCACATTTATGGTCGCTTACTTTATTAACCAGGCCAGCGATTGTCAGCAAATCAATCGATTCTGTCGGGGTGATATTAAAAATTTTTTCCTTCGTTTTATTGTTTACAAAGTATACAACTATCTTATAAAGGTCATTACTATATAAATAATCATAAATAACATTTTGATTGATGACTATAGGCATACCAAGTAGATTTTTCACTATTGAGTTAGATATAAATTTATAACGATAATTCTCGTCTTTCCCGAATATACCAAATATTCTAAAACAAATTAAATTTTCGCTGTTTGTGTCTTGAATATATTTTGAAATCAAGTATTTTGAATAACTATGGCTATCTTCGGGAATGTATTTGCCAAAATATTCTTCGGACATCTTTTTGTACCAATGGCTCCTTGAATACTCTGAACCGCTGCCTAAATTTATCATTTTCATGGAAGGCGTCATATGTCTTTCTATATTAAAAAACATGCGTAAATTATTTTCACATGTATTTACGGGGTAAGACGTACCATTTCTTGATGTTGTTGCACAATGTATAATAGTTTCAATATGGTTTTTTTTAAAATATTTGCCTACCTCATTGGGGTTTGTCAGATCTAGCTCATCTTTAGATGGAGATAATACTGAATATTTGTCTTTTAAAAATAACTCCACTAAATTGCGACCGACAAAACCTCCCGATCCAGTTATTAAAATACTCATAAATACCTATACCTCTTTAGTTAAAACCAGTTAATTTTTTTCCAATCAGCAGGATACGCATCTGACCTATCTACTTGAGGCAAGATATTCTGGTAAAAGAAAGTGTCTCTATTCCCGCACTGACAACTATACTTATTATCATAAGAAAACCACTTCGTACCCAATCCACGTTTTACTATCGTTTCCAAATCCTCACTAAAAATATTACCGATTGTAATTGGAATCCAAGGACATGGTAACACATCGCCATACGCTGTAATAGAAAAATGTCTCTTCATGCAAAGACATCCAAATTGGTGACCACAATTTGGAGATAGATGTGTTGAAATATTGTATTTTCCTTGCAAAGATTGGATATATTCAATATCTTTTGAATCGCATATTTCGTCCTTATATTCTTCAAATGCTCCCGTGGGCTTTGCATGAATAATGCTTGCATGCTCTCCAAATTGAGCAATATAATCCAATTGCTTAATTAATTCTCCGCTATTTATCAGGCTTTTAGTGGCGACAATGTTAATAATGACTCCCAGTCCATATTTATTACAATACTTCAAGGCTTCAATACATCTTTTCCATGATCCTTTTACCCCCCTAAACATGTTGTGGTTATATTCAAGGCCATCAATACTTAAATGAATTCTGTCAATACCTATTTCCACCAACCATTTTATCTTCTCTTCACTTAATAACCATCCATTTGTATCCATACTAATAACAAATCTACTGGGGCCTATCGCATCAACGACATCCTTCAGATCCGGAAAAATTAAAGGTTCTCCTCCAGAAATACAAATACTTGCCAAACCCATTGCATCAGCTTGATCTGCAATTCGTTTAACGTCTGCGATAGATAAAAGCCTGCCATTTTTTTTCTTGAATTTTTCAATAGCGCAATGCTTGCATTTAAAATTGCAATCATATTTATATTGTAGCTGAATTAAAGCAACGCATTCTTTATTTTTTATCTTTTCTGGGTGTTTAATTATTTTTTCATATGCCAATGACTTTTTTTCCTGCAATTTCACTCTGTTCTTTTTTTCTCTATCTGTCATTTCCATTTTTCTATCCCCCTTTTATAAACTCAATTTTATTTCCCTGCAGCACCGCAATATTTACACCAGCATTCATCTGCATCAGTGTTTTCAACACTTCACCTGGATAAAGTCCCGGCACCATGACTATCACTAAATCTACTTTCCTTTCCTTCAAATACTCCGGAGCTACTATATTCAAATGTAAAATAGGAGTAACCCTTCCCTGCTTAAACTTTGCCGAGTCGATTATATATTCAATATTTTTTAACTTGCTTAATGCTAACAATGCAAGCGTCCTATGGCCCGCACCCCAGACGGCTACTTTTTTATTTTGTGATTTGTAGTCACTAACAACCTGCTGTAAATTTTTAATAAGTTTTTCCACTTCACTAAAATCTCTGGAAATATCTAAAACTTGCCTCTTTTTCACTATGAGCGCGATATCATTATCCTCATTAATTGTATAGCACTCCAATACCTCAAAGCCATTCATTTCAAAAGCATGGGTTAATGTCGTTTTAGTGAAATATGAAAGGTGGTCAGCGACAAATTCATTAAAACATTTTGTTTTTAACAAATAATCCAAATTGGGAACACTTACAAACCCTGCGGCGGCGGCGGATGCATTGTTATATATCGTTCCGATAATATGTCCGGGATCGGGCAAATGTTCCAGGTAATTTAATAAAACAAAGGCGCCAAATGGATGGCCTGGTATTTTATCCATGTCTCCAATATAACCTTTAATCATTTTTCTACCGGCGGATTTCCCAATCGCGACCGATTCAGACGAGGCCTCGATCCCAACTGCCTTTAAACCCGC
This sequence comes from Candidatus Omnitrophota bacterium, assembly GCA_028715645.1. Lineage (GTDB taxonomy): Bacteria > Omnitrophota > Gorgyraeia > JABMQH01 > JABMQH01 > JAQURK01. The sequence goes on from JAQURK010000001.1 coordinate 72,784, forward strand.
CTCTTCCAAGACGTCCAGCATGTGGCCCTCGCCGCTGCCGACCTCTATAACCTTTTTTCCCTTTAACCCGAATTTATTAACAAACCCCTGTATTTGCGAAAGCCTGGCCATCCTTGTCTTAGGGGAGAACGACGCGGCAGTAATTACTTTTTTAAAATATTCTACAGGCCTGGTATTTATCTGAACTAGACCGCAGGCAGAACATTGGTATATGTTCAAGGTTATCCCTTTATCCTTTTTAAATTCATTTTTTTTCGGAAAATATTGGGCGGCCTTTGGCATTCCGTTTAATCGCAATAATGGGCGCGGAAACAAGCCGCGGCCGCATAAGCGGCATCTATTAGGATTCATGACAAACTCCGGTTTTTCTTATTTTCAGACATCAAGTCTTTTCTCAAGCATTGCGATTCTCTTTTCGTCTTCGTTTGTGACGCGGTGATAGTACCGCCTTTTACTCTTTAGCCAAAGAAGCTCAAATTTTATGCCTAAGGGAAGCCCCTTCGAGATATTCTTAATCGCGTTTTTATGATAGACCAATTTCCGCGTTTCAAATTTACCTAAAAGATTTTCTGATATAATGGTCTCTATAAAGGGTACGCTCTCAATCGAAATGGCCCCGCCAAGCGCGGTCTTTAAGCCCTTTTCCTTCGCCTTCTGAAAAACATCAAGACAGTATTTTAACATCTCATCGCTGTTCACAAAATTCCTGTCGGCGCCGAGGGAAGCGGTAAAGTCTACCCTTCCCACGGTTATACCGCTCAACAGGCCTATCTTATCTACATTCAATATCTCGTCTATATTACGGTATGCCGTAATCGTTTCAATATTAACTGCAAACTCGATATCCTTCTGATTATCTTCGGGCACAAAGGTGTCAATCGCGCTTAAAAATTTACTCACGGCAAAAGCGGTTTCAGCCATCGGGGCGATAATCCCCCTCGCCCCTAGTGAGAGGGCCTCGTATATGTCGGTTACGGCCTCCACCCCGCCAATTTTCAGGATTAAAGGCAATTGCGCCATATTCGCTACGTCCTTTAATCTCATCAACTCGACCAGCCGGCTGCCTTCATTTTCATATTCCGCCTTGATCTCAAAAACGCCGTACTCATTTTTTAATTTTTTCAACAATTCGATCATTTCATATTCCAAAACATTCATTTCCCCTCCTTAAGATATTGCAGTAATTTATGAAGATTTTCAATAATAAGAACATCCCGCTTTAAAACACTGCCTTTTAGGCCGATTAAAATTGCCTTACTGTTATAGTTCAAGGCCATTACAATATCGCTTTCATATGAATCACCCACTACCATAATCTCATGGGGTTTAACTCCAAAGGTTTTTGAAATCCTGGATAAAATATATGTGTTCGGTTTTCCAACAATAAAATCCGGTCTTCTATTTGCGGATGCGGCTATTGCCCCTACCATCGCGCCGCAGCCGGGCATATATTTGTTTTTTTCGACCGGGAAAAAATTATCTTCATTGCACGCAATAAACCTGCCCCCTTTCAATAAGACCGAGAGGGCGGTTGCTATCTTTTTATAATTAAAATCAAGGTCAAGGCCGACAACAAGGTTTCGCGCCGAAGCATTATCCATAATCCTGAGGCCGCTGTTTTTAATTTCCCTGCGAAGGCCACGAGAACCAACCACATACAAATTATCTATTCCTGACTCGTTAAGATAAAAGGCCGTCAGGGCAGAAGAGGTATAGAGTTCGCTCAGTCCGCACTTAATCCCCAGCCTGTTTAATTTTTCGCTCACTTCTCTTTTTGTCCTCGAGGAGTTGTTTGTGAAAAATACAACCTTATACCTTTTTCTTAAATAATCAACAAGTTCGATTGCGCCTGTAATAACGTCTCCTCCCATATAGAGGGTGCCGTCCAAGTCAAGCGCAAACAGCTTTATCTTCCCGGCGCATTCAAACCTTTTCCGCATCCGTATCCTTTTTGATCATATTTAAATAAAATTCATCCCGCGCAAGAAGGGGGGAAAGATCTTCCAACGGCCTTGATATGATTCGCCCGTCCGCCATTTTTTCCGACGACAATTTGGGGGCAAAGACATAATCCTTATTCAAAATAACTTCGCAGATCAATCCTGTCCGGCAAGACAAAATATCCTTAATTACCATTCCCATCCTAGCGGTGGAATTTATTCTAAAATAATTTAAGCCGTATAAATCCGCGACCTTGGAGAAATCCGGAAATGAGACACCCGATTCCTTATTACAGCCTATAAATTTCTTATTAAAAAATTCTGTTTGAGTCAGCTCAATTGAGCGGTAGCCTTGATTATTTAAAATAAATATTTTTATCGGCAGATTATAGTGCCTTATGGTCTGAAATTCCTGAATATTCATCTGAATGCTGCCGTCGCCTGCGATACAAACTATGTCCTTATTCCCCGCCAGGGCGGCGCCGATGGAAGCGGGCAAATCATACCCCATCGAGGCGCAGCCGGAATTCCAAAAAATACGCTGCCCTGTCTTGACAATGCCTGCTTGAAACAGGCCAACACACGCGGTTCCGTTTCCGGCGATGATAATAGCATCATCATCCAGAGCGGCCGTCAATTCTTCAACAAAATGGTAGGGGTGAACGGACGATTCGCTTTGGGTTTTGTATTCATCCAAAACAACAGGATATCTTTTCTTAAGGCTGCGGCACCGTTCAAGCCATGATTTATCAATTTTGAGACCTTTTTGGATTCTTTCCAATAACATGGTTATAAAAACCTTTGCGTCAGAATGAACCAGTAGGTCGCCTTTTAATGTTTTTTTACGCAGCTCCGCTTCGTCAATATCAATGACTATTTTCATTGCGCGACTGGCAAATGAGGCCCAGTTGTAGCTGACCTGCCTGATATTATTTCTGGTTCCAAGGCATATAACAAGGTCCGCGTTTTGAAGGGCAAAATTTCCTGCGCGGCTTCCGAGCGTCCCTATCCTGCCGATAAAATTATCTGAATTGGAGGCGATTAAATCGAATCCATTAAATGTGGTGACGACGGGGATGTCCAATAACTCAACCAGTTTCAAAAACTCTTTTTTGGCCTTTGCAATCCTGATACCATGTCCGGCAATGAATAGCGGCCGTTTGGCCTTTTTAAGCTCTTTAATAACAACCGCCATGACTCCGTCTTCTGCCGCCTGCGGAATATAATTCATTTTATCGCCCTGAAGATTCCGTTCATCAATCAACGCCCCTTGAATATTCAATGGAATATCCAGCCATACCGGCCCCGGCCTTCCCGAGGTAGCGGTATAAATGGCCCTGTCTAATTCCATTTTTATGGCATCGGGCTCAGTCACCATCTTTGCATATTTGGTAACCGGCTTTACAATATCAATTATATTAATCTCCTGATCGCCCAATTGGCGTAAGCGGTTGCCGGGATCAGACGCGATGGTTGTTTCATATTTTACTTGGCCGGAAAGGTATAATACGGGGACGGAGTCAAGCCACTGCCCAACAACCCCTGTTAAGGTATTGGTTCCTCCGGGGCCAGATGTAACACTAACAACCGCCAACCCTCCCTTTGTTCTGGCATACCCTTCCGCCGCAATCGCAGCCGCCTGCTCATGGTGGGCGCACACATATTTAATTCGTTTTTCCTTTTGCAAGGCGTCATTTAGATGCATCGCGCCGCCGCCAACCACAAGAAAGACATGCCTAATCCCATAATCGGCTAAATAGTTAAAGATATAATCAGCTACCCTTATCATAATTTCTTTAGAACCCCTTTAATGAAATGTTACAAATACTTTCTGTATATTTCATGAAATTTTAATAAATTCTCAGGGCAGGTCTTATGCCACATAAGGTATCCCGCGTCGCTGCTGGAAAGCTCTGTATTTTTAGGAACAAAATCTGATGTCAATGAACATTTAAACAAGATTGAAATGAAATGGCCTCTGACGTCATGTTCTTTTAGAATTATTTGATTTATCGCAATGGGGGCGGGATCAAAATTAACGGGCGCCCCTATTTCAGCTTCAGCCACTTTTTTGACCCTTGTATCCAGGGTTTCTTTGAATCTGACGATGCCGCCCGGCAGATGCCATCCCTTGCCCGAGTATTTGTCGTCCCTCCACGATAGGAGCGTACGCTTAAATTCATCCTTTATCAAGAGGTCAACATTTACCAGCGGGGTCACTCGGCTTATGTAATAGAATACCTCATCGGGTAGGCCCGCCTTGGGATTCGGGCTGTGTTTTTCAATGATTGCTATGGCATCCGTAAGATTCATAAAATACCCTCGATTGATTAAAATTCTATTTTTGTATCATCTATGGCCGCAAAGGTATTCCTGAATATGGATCTTGCCTCCATCTCGGCCTTCTTTCGATCCTTCAGGGTTAAATATAAATTACTATCAAAGTGTACCAAGGCCAGCCTTTTTATCCCGGCGGCCTTTGCCATCTGTGACGCGCTTCGCGGATTCAGGTGCGGCCAGTTATTATCCTCTTTATTAGATTTATACGCGCATTCCGAAATAAGCAAGTCCGCGCCCTTAGCCAGATGATAGAGATTTTTACAAACCCCCGTATCGGTACAAAAACTGATTATTTTATTTTCCAGAGAAAAACGATATCCGTAGCAGGTAACCGGATGTCTCAGCTTTTTAAATTTAACATCTAAAGGACTGGAATTTTTTTTATTTAGCTCATGCAGTCTCAGATCCATCTTCAATTTCGCGAATGGCATCGTGTAAGGTTTATTAATAATTTGACGGAAAAACCTTTTCAGGCCAGGAGGCCCATATACATCTATCCCCTGCGGAAAACTGAATTTAGCCAGGGTATGCAAACCAATAACATGATCTAAATGAAAATGGCTTAAAAATAAATAAACTGGTTTTTGTCCTGTAACGTACCGGCCTATTTTATAAAATCCGCCGCCTGCATCCAGGATTATATATTCCGTTCTTGTTTCAATAAGCACGCAGAGGGTATTGCCTGTTTTTGTATCATACCAGCCGTTTGTACCCAAAAAAATGATCTTCATATTTGCCTAAAAATTTTCTTATACCAGTTTATGGTTAATGTCAGTCCCCTGTCTAATGAATATACCGGCTTCCATCCCAAGACCCTCCTGGCCTTTTTCGCAGACAGGTACTGTTTTTTTATTTCGTATCTTGCCTTATTAATAACCTTGCAATTTAATTTTTTATTGGCTGATCTATAAATCTTCTTTGTCAATCCCAGCACCGAAATCGGATCTTCATTGCTAAAATTAAAGGCCTCCCCATAGATCCCCTTCTTAACCATCCTTTCCGCCAGCATGATGTAGCCGTTTACAATATCGCCTATGTATACATAATCCCTTATGAATTTACCATCGCTTCGTATCAACAGCGTCTCATTGGTAATAGCGCAGCGTATGGCATCCGGCACGAGTCTGGAAAAATGAAAATCCCCTTCTCCGTAAATATTTCCGCACCTGGTAATGCAGACAGGGACATTATAGGTATTAAAATATGTATAGGCCAGCAAATCAGCGCAGCTCTTGGATACATCGTAAGGATGAGCGCCCTTAAGCGACGCTTCTTCGGTATAGGGTAGTTTCTTGTGCGCACCGTAAGCCTTATCGCTGGAGGCTATCACAACGGCTTCTATAAATTTTTTATTACGGGATGCCTCTAAAATATTCCATGTGCCTTCTATATTTGATTTGAAGGCCTTGACAGGTTTTTTATTTGCTTCGCCGACAATCGCCTCGGCCGCCAGATGAAAAATCACCTCTGGTTTATGCCTGGCTATAATGCGGTTTATAAGCCTCATATCCGCGACATCACCTTTTACGCAAATAATATTCCTCCTTGAATCCTCCAGTATGGAGATAGGCCTGTTAATTACTTTGTCTACGCCAATTACAGCGGCCCCGCGCTTCAAAAGCGCCCTGGCAAGCCATGATCCCAAAAACCCTTCATGCCCCGTTATCAGCACCTTCTTATTTTCCCAAAACTTATTCGGCATTTTAGCTCCAAACCTTCCAGGGGGCGCATCCTGATTGCCAGAGTTTTTCCAGCTCTATCCTATCCCTTAGGGTATCCATGCATTTCCAGAATCCGCTATGCTTATAGGCGGCCAATTGGCCATCTCTCACTAGGCCTTCGAGCGGCTCTCTTTCCCATATCGTGGCATCGCCCTCTTTTATGTAGTTAAATATCTCCGGGTCCAAAACAAAAAATCCGGCATTTATCCAGCTGTCCTCTCCCCTCGGTTTTTCAAGAAACGATTTCACGCTGTTATTATCACGAATATCCAAAATGCCGAATCTGCCGGTTGTTTGAACAGCGGTCAATGTAGCAAGTCCTTTATTCTTTCTGTGGGCCTTGATAAGGGCCTTTATATCTATATCCGCTACCCCATCGCCATAGGTCAGCATAAATGTCTCATCACCGATATACCTCTCAACCCTTTTTAACCTTCCGCCCGTCAGCGTCTCGCCTCCCGTATCCACCAGCGTAACCTTCCATGGTTCGGATGCCGTCTGATGTACTTTCATTTTATTTGATGTAAGGTCGATAGTTACATCAGTCATATGCAAAAAATAGTGCGAAAAATATTCCTTTATGATATAACCGCGGTAACCCAGGCATATAATAAATTCGTTGACGCCGTAATGCGAGAATATCTTCATGATGTGCCATAGAATAGGTTTGCCTCCTATCTCTATCATAGGCTTTGGTATAACCTCTGTCTCTTCGCTAATCCTTGTCCCTCTTCCCCCTGCAAGCACAACTACTTTCATTTTTTACCTCCCATATCATCAGTTCCTTCATCATCCTCTTCTTTTAAGCGCCGGGAAGATAGGCCCTTAATAAAATAAACACCGTATGCCAGATGGGTTAAGATGATCCCGGCAAAAACTATAAATTTCAGTCTCAGCCTGCCCGCTTGTTTAAAAGAATACAATAAACTCAAAAATACGTACAGTGCAATAGTGAATAGATAGAAATCCCTTACAAAGGGATCAAAAATCGCGATAATGCCTCCTGCGATTAGGCCCAGAATAAAAAAACTCGGGATAAAATAGCTAATCTTAAGAGAGGTGGAAGGAAATCTCTTCGCAAAATAGCCTCTATGCAGGGCATAGTTTCTAATCTGTTTTAAGTGGGGAATAAATAACGGCCGCCTGTGATGATATACCAACACGTGCGGATCATATTCTATCTTCATTTTAAGCTCTTTTGTTATTTTAAGACATAACACCGTATCTTCTCCGGGCCAAAACGCCGTGTCAAATCCGCCTATTTTTTCGAATACATCCCGTCTTATAAGAAAATTACAGGAAGGATAGTCATCCAGATCGCATCTGAATTTAGGTATATAACGCCTCATGTGTGGTCCGCTTACTAAAAACGAAGAATATACAAACCCGCTTGCCTTTCTCCTTAAACCGTCATCCTCCGGAGTAACCGCCGGGCCGCAGACCACGGCGACATCCGGATCTTTAAAATAGACAACGGCATTTCTTAACCAATCCCTCCTGGGAAAGGCGTCGTCATCCAAAAAGGCAAGGATATCCGATTCAAGGCCCTTTACGGCAAGGTCTCTTTTTTGGGCGGGGCCTACCTTTCCTGTGGGGACCACCCTTACCTTGTTCCTGTAAGGCAATTCGACCGGCTCATCCGGCAGTATAATTATTTCAAAATCAGGATAATCAAGTAAAAGGCAGTTCTCTATGCACTCCCTTAAATTTTTATTATCAGCCTTGATTGGTATAAGTATGGAAACTTTCATAGATGCATCATTCCTGCCCCGTGTTATTCATAATAGCGCAAGATGTACATTCTGTACCATACCGCCATCGTATCCCACCAGGTGTCATAAATAGCTTTGATGCCGATCCTGCCCCAGTCTACTCTTTTATAATTCATGACTACAGGGGCCTCGGCTACTTTGTACCCAAAATGATGCGCAAGAACCAGAAGTTCAAGGTCAGAGGCGAATTTTTTTACTAAGCTTTTTGGCATTACCTTTTCAAGTACGGCCCTTTTAAACAGCTTAAGGCCGGTCTGGGTATCCCTGATCGGGAGGCCGAACATAAGCTTTACCAGGAAGAAATATATGGAACTGACAATGCGCCTGTAAACGGGATATTCCAGTTTGGAATTAGGGTGCCTCTTTGAACCTATTACCACATCCGCCTCATCCAGCCGCAGAATATCAAAAAAGGTCTGGAGCTGTACGGGATGCAGATCCATATCTGAATCAAGGAAAACCACATATTGCCCTTTTATATATCTGAAACCCTTTTTAAGCGCCCTGCCCTTTCCATAATTCTCCTTGTTTTGTATAACCGATATTTTATCAAACATACCAGCCGCTCTTTGAGCCTCCTTATATGTATTATCCTCGCTTCCATCATCTACAACGACAATTTCATAATCACATCCAAACTCCTCAAAGGTTTCAGCTGTTTCTTTTATATTATTAAATATCTGCCTGCCTTCATTATGGGCGGGCATGATTACTGATATGGTCTCTTTTAAAAATTTCATATTAACTGCCCTTCAAAGAAGATCTGAGATTAATTACAAACAAAACAAGCGAGTTAACGAGGAGTATGAATAAAACCTGCGATAGCGCGGCGTGGAAAATTAATATCGCTAAAACCTGCAGCATGCTAAACAGGACCAAACTTTTAAGAAACATAAATTTAGATACCGAAAGCTGATACAACAAAAGGACGGACAGCAACGAAAAGAAAATCATTGCTATGCTAAATAACCGCCCCAAAAAAATTATCTCAAGGTTAACCTTCCCAGTCAAAATTTTCAAAAAGACCTCCGGAAAAATATTATACGCGAGCACGACACATAGGCATAAAAGAACAGTATATCCTAAACTCTTTAATAGCAAAAAGCGCGAATCTTTATTCTGCGCATGGAGACCTGCAGCGTGGGGAAACATGACCGTGTAAATTGCCCCTGGTATAAAAAAAACCATCTTCCCTATTAACTGGGCCACGGAATAATAACCGGCCAGGATAGGATCAAAAAAATGTTTAACCAGTATTATGTCTATATTCGTAAGAAATGCCGTGCAGCCAAATGTTATTAGGGAGGGGATGGCGAATTTGTACTTTTGCCTGAGGTCAAGGTCTGACAGGGGCGTATCCTTTACATAAAAAATTTCCCTCAAGACAAAAAATCCTACGCCCAAAGACGCTATTTGCGCGATAATGTATGCTCCTAAAACCCCCAGAAGTTCCCAGCCTAGCGATATAAATAAAAAAGCTAATAATAATTTGAGGACACTGCCAAAACCGTTATATATGCTTAAATACAGAAAATTTTCATAGCCCTGGAGCCCTCCGAAAACAACAATTGAAATAATCGACAAAAATAATATCCCTCCGGTAAAATAGACCGGCATACTTGAATCCAGTTGAAGATAATTTTTAACATTTAGGCCAAACAGCAGGCTGACTGATAAAAAAATCGCAGCAATGACGCCCATATGCTTTAACAAGACAAAAAGAAAAAGATTTGCCTTTTTCTGTTCTCCGAGATGATTATAATAAGGTACAAATTTCGCGATCATTGCAGTTAAAGAAACTATCGGCAATGAGACAACCGTAAAAATGGACAGGAGCGAATTAAAGGCGCCGTAACTTGCGATGGTTAATTTCCTTACAACTAATACCTGATAAAGAAGGTTCGCCACATTCACTACGGATGTGCCGAAAAACATGATAATATTATTTATTAAAAATTTATCCTTTTTTGGCATCATACAGCCTACTCCCTATATTAACCCTTTTCTTTTTAATTCCACTCTTGCCTTTTCAAAACTATCCACTGCGCTTACTGTCTTGGACCATTCAATAAGTTCACGCATCCCGTCTTTAAAATCAACCTTAGGCCTAAACCCAAGGGCCTTCCTGATGTTCGTTATGTCGGCTATACAGTGTCTGATATCCCCCTTCCTGTATTTATTTGAAATGGCCGGTTCAAGCGGCTTTTTATAAAGGCCTATCAGGACCTCAGCTATCTTTTTTATCGGCAGGCCTGTGCCCGTCCCTACGTTAAAGCTGCGGTAATCGGCGGCCTTTTTATTCAAGGCCAGCATGTTGGCGTCAACAATGTCATGAACGGATATAAAATCCCTGGTCTGAAGACCGTCCTCATAGACAACCGGAGGATGGTTATTTTTTATCCTGCTTAAAAATATGGCGCAGACTCCGGTATAAGGATTGGACAGGGCCTGTCTTGGCCCATATACGTTAAAATACCGGAGGGCGACAGAAGGAATCTTGTAAGTGGCCGCTATATTCAAGACCATCTCTTCCTGAGTCCTTTTTGTAATCGCGTATATCGAGTTACATCTCTGTTTCTGTTTCTCATCGATCGGCACGGGCTTTAAATCGCGGCCGCAGGCGGGGCACCTAAATTCCCATTTTTTTGCCTTTAGGTCTTTTTCAGGCCGCGGGCCGGGCCGCACCTCTCCGCATTCGGCGCATTTATAAAGGCCTTCTCCGTAACTGCTCATGGAAGCCGCGACAACAACCTTCCTCACCCTGTTTTTTGTATTTACCAACGCGTCCAAAAGATTGGCTGTTCCTCCGATAGCGACATCCGTATATTTTTTTATCAGATATTGGGACTGTCCGACGCCGACACAGGCGGCAAGATGAAATATCGCATCAGGGCCTTTAATGGCCCGGACAACCGTATTATAGTCCCTTACATCACCCTTGATAAATTCCGCCTCCTTATTAAAATATGAGGGGAGGCGGCCGCTGGCATGGACCTGGCCGTCGAGATTGTCCAGTACCCTTGCCTCATGCCCCAGTTGTAGAAGCCTATCTACTGTATAAGAACCTATAAAACCAGCGCCGCCGGTAACTAATATACGCATAGCATCTCCTTATTTTATTTTAAAATTTCAAAAAGCCTCTATTGAACACTGGTCATTGCGATGCCCCGGTGTTTATTAAGCGCACGCTTAATAAATCCCTTCTTCTCAAGGACAAGCAGTTTGTCTACGGCGGATTTGTAGGATATTATGCCGCATCCCTGCTGGATCTCCCTGATGAAGGGCGCTACATTATTTTTTTCAATATAGCTTTTAATGTAGCTCAGGACTTCGCTTTGCTTTGTGGTAAGATTGATCGCCTTCATATGTTCTCCTCTTCTTGCTATTCTTCAGCCTCTTTTTTTAGGTCTATTATTTTTGAAATCTCCCTGAAAGGAATATTGGCCCTGTTACAAACTTCATAAATCTCCGCGCGACTTCTCCTATGGGAAGAAGACATCGCTACCAATAACTCATCAATCTTATATTTATAAATCATCTTTTCTAAATCAGCTCCTCTTCCCAAAACCTTTATGCCATGAATTATTTTATACAATTTGTCTTCGTCATCATCCAAAAAACCTATCGGCTTATAACTAAGGTTTCTATTCTGCCTGATTTCACGCAGCGCCAATTCTCCCGCATCGCCCGCGCCGAAGATCAGAATGCGCTTACCGGTTAATCTGACGTTCGCGAAGTATTCTTTATATAAACGGAATAATATCCTGACGCCGCTTATAGAGACAAAGGTGACAAGCCAATCTATAATAAACACGGTTCTGGAATAACCTTCAACCCTAAATAAGAATAGTAAACCGACTATAGCTATAATAGACCCGAGACTGGTGGCCTTAAAAATAGCGATGACATCGTAGATGCCGATATAGCGCCATACGCCCCTGTATAGACCGAAGGAATAAAACATAAGCAATTTAACGATGACCATTATAGGGAGGGATTGTATTATAAGAGGGGTATTGAGATAAAATAACGGGCCTTCAAATCTCAGTAAAAATGCGGCGATATAAGACATTGAAATTATGATAAAGTCTAAAATAACTTCCGCAATCCGGCGTTTATTATATATAAACCCGCTGAAAATAATTTTTCCATTTAACTTCTTTTTGCCCTTCGAACCATCCACCTCTTTCGTGGAATATACCTTGACCTCCGTTCCCAGAAAAATGCCGAACATAAAAAGTCCAACAAACAAAATAACCAACAGAAGAAATGCGTAAATAAAATGAACCTTGTAATACAACAGGGCGGCTAACCCGCAAATACCGCTGATGCCGTACAATAATAAAACCGCCTTTTTCTCGGAAAGGCCCAGGGCAACAAGGCGATGTGAGGTGTGATCCCTGCCCCCCTGAGAAATAGGCCTATTGTTAATAGTCCGGGTCAGGGTTACAAAAATCGTATCAAATATGGGCACCACAAGAACCAGTACGGGAATAGCCATGGTAATGACAAGGCTTGACTTTTCCTTAGCAGTGCCCATTAGGACCGCTGTGCCCAGTGCGTACCCCAAAAACATACTTCCGCAATCGCCCATAAAAATTTTGGCCGGATGGAAGTTATACCTTAAAAAACCAAGTGTTGAACCAAGGATAAGCAGCGACAAAACTACAAGCTGCATATTATTATTCATGATTGAACGAATGCACAGCATAAGGGCCGCAATAGACGCTATGCCCGCGCAAAGACCATCCATATTATCCAGTAAATTGAAGGCATTAATGACCCCGACAATCCAAAAAATAGTCAGTAGCGTATTAATCAACGGGTTGGTGGAAATATTGAATTGTATGCCAAACATAATTAGTATGCAGGCAATTATTATCTGGCCTATCAGTTTTGTATCTGGTTTGATATGCGTGATATCATCAACAAGACCCAGCCAGAAAATGCCTAAAGCGCCAAGAACAAATCCCGCAAATTCCATATCATGGCTCCCCAATATCAGATATGGCGGTAAAAAGGCGCTGAATATCGCGATTCCACCTAAAGAGGCGACGACCCGCATTCGCCACCGATCCTGCTTTGGAAAAGATACAAATTTGTTTTTTACGGCAAAATTCCGGACCAGCGGAGTAAGCGATAATGAGAGGGCGAAGGATGCCAGGGCTGGCGCAATGTATTTCAAGATGAACCTTAACATCAACATCTCAAGCGCTTCTTTATTCATTTTTTAAAATATTCTATAACCTCTGTTACGATCTTTTCCAATCTCACCTTGGGTTTATATCCTATAAGCTTCCTTATCTTTGATAAATTTGGCGTTCGCCGCCGCATATCCTCAAACCCGTCACCATAGGCCTCCTGATAAGATAGATGAGTTATCTCTGAGGAGCTGTTTGTCATGTCTTTTACCATTTTCGCGAGGTTATTCATGCTTATCTCTTCTTCGCTTCCTATATTGAATACCTCCCCCGGCGCCTTGGGGTGCTCCATTAGGGCTGTCATCGCGCCTATGACGTCCCTTACATGGGCGAAACATCGAGTTTGTTTACCATCCCCATAGACCATTATAGGTTTGCCGAGCAGCGCGCTCCTGACAAAATTAGGCAGAACCATGCCATAGGCGTCGGTCTGGCGCGGGCCAACGGTATTGAACAACCTTACGATAACAACAGGTAATTTTTTTTCAATAAAATAGGCAAGACCAAGGAACTCGTCTATGGTCTTTGACGAGGCGTATGCCCAGCGCCACTTTTTTATCGGCCCCAGGATCCTGTTATCGTCTTCCTTTAAGGTATGCTGAACATGATTGCCATAAATCTCGGATGTGGATGTAATAAGGATCTTTTTTTTGTGCTTGTTTGCCAATCTTAAGATAAGCTCTGAACCTTTTACGTTCGTCTCAATGGTCTCAAGCGGCCTTTCCATTATCAGCTTTACGCCTACGGCGGCCGCCAGGTGATATACGCAGTCACTGGAGGCAATGAGTGAGTCCATAACACTTTCATTCAGAATGGTGTCGATGGTGTAACCAAAATTCTGGTTTTTAAAAAGGTGCCGGATATTATCAAGGCTGCCCGTCGACAGGTTGTCTATCACGTGGACCTTATCGTCGTTTGCTAAAAATTTTTCCGCCAGATGTGACCCTATGAACCCCGCACCTCCGGTTATCAATATTTTCATATTTACTCCTCTTCTTTATCCTTATTTATCCTTTTTATCCTTATTAATTCGCTATACAAATTTTCCATATCTTTCATAAGCCGCTGCTTCGAGTATTTTGCCAGGACATATTCACTCGCGTTTTCCCCCAGCCTGCGCCGAAGGGCCTCATCGGAACATAAACTTATTATGGCGGCCTTCAGTCTTTCCGGATCATTCGGGGGGACAAGTATCCCCGTCTTCCCGTCTTCAATCAAATCGGGCACGCCTCCCACCGCTGTAGCGACCACAGGCTTTTTTGCGGCCATCGCCTCAATAATAGAAAGCGGCGTCCCTTCATTTAATGAGGTAAGGACAACTATATCAAGGTCCCCATAAAAATTTGCCGCGTCTCTGCGCCAACCAAGGAAAAAAACTTTATCCTCTATCCCGAGTTCGCGGGCGCGGTTTTCGAGCGTTTTTCTAAGTTCACCATCGCCGATTACCGGAAACCTCGCGCCATACTTCATAAAAGCCTTATCTCTTGCAAGCAGCGATACCGCATCAAGGAACAACAGATGGTTTTTCACGGCGGTTAACCTGCCTACGATGCCGATCAAAAGGCAGTCATCCCCCAAGCCCAGCTCTTTCCGCAAACTGCCCCTGAAAGCCGCCGCATCCCTGAATTTATCGAGATCAAGGCCCAGTTCGATTACAGATGTCTTTTCCCGCCCGGCAACCTTAAACTTACCGCATACATCTTCTTTTATTGAATCGCTTACAACCACAATCCGGTCGGTGAACCTGGCAAGCAGTCTTTCTATTGCAAGAAATATCCTCGTCTCAAAACGGCCGAAATAACTGTGGAAGCAATGACCATGGAAACTGTGCACTTTTATTGGGACGCCCGCCATGAAGGCCGCCAGCCTTCCTAAAAATCCAGCCTTGGCCGTATGGGTGTGGACGATCAATGGGCGTTCCTTCCTCAGCAGTGAAAACATGCTGTAAAGGGCCCTTATGTCCGAGATAAGTGAGACCGGCCTTTTCATGTAAGAGCAGAACCTTATATCATCCAGGACCCCTTCCTCCCTGGCCAGATAAAGCATTTCGCCTTCGCCTTTATCAACCTTACCCGCAACCAGGATCGTCTTGAAGCTGTCATTCAGCCCCTTTGTCAGCAATATGACATGCGTGGAAGGCCCTCCGATATTTAAACGCGTTACGATCCTTGCTATCTTTGTCTTTTCCATGTCACATATTCTCTTTATCAATAAAAATACGGTGCCAAAGTTCCAGATTAAGGAGGCTCCAGATCCGCGCCCCATGATTGGCCCGGCCGCTTGCATGGGCATCCAGAAGCTGCCTGACAGACACATCTTTAAAATAGCCCCTGTCAATCGATTTGCCGCTAAGCAGGATATCGCGGGCATAGTCCTTTAGCTCGCCGCGAAACCATTTATCTATCGGTATGCCAAAACCCATTTTTTCCCTGGAGAGTATCTCTTCGGGCAGGGCGGCGGCAAGCGCTTTCTTAAGTATATATTTTAAACGCGTCCCTCTTATTTTAATTCCGCTTGGTATGGTCGCGGCAAATTCCATAAGCTTATGGTCCAAAAATGGCGAGCGGCCTTCAAGCGAATTGGCCATTGTCGCGATATCCATCTTTACAAGCAGGTCATCCAGCAGATTTGTGGTTATATCCGCGCACATTACGGCGTCTACAACATCACTGCTGCCGCATTCACGAAACGCGTCTTCAAGATAATAAAACGAGCTCCTTCCATTAAGCTCATTTTTAAAACTATCCGCAAACAAAAACTCTTTCTCGTGATCCCTGAATATGCTTACCCAATTATAATGTCTTTCGCTGCACGGTTTTGACGCCGTAATGAGAAATCTTTTTAATTTCCCTTGAAAATTATTGAAATCAAGCGGGGTCGGTATCTTGCTCAAGGCGGCGTTTATAACGTGCGTTCTCAGGCCCTCGGGTATCCTTCTATATAATTCGGCAAACCTGGCCGCCATGAACCTTTCATATCCGCCGAAATCCTCATCTCCGCCGTCGCCATTTAGCGCGACCTTTACCTCCTGCCTCGTCATCTTCGCTACGTAATAACTCGGGAGCGCGGACGAATCCGCATAGGGCTCATTATAATGCCATACCAGTTTTGGCAGGACCTCTATTGCCCTTGGCCTGACTATATATTCATGGTGTTCCGTACCAAAATGCCTCGCGACCAGGCCCGCGTATTTCAGTTCGCTGTGGCTTTGTTCCTCAAAACCTATGGAAAATGTCTTTACCCTCCCCGCGCCTATCTTGCTCATCATATAAACCACAGCGCTTGAATCGATGCCACCGCTTAAAAAGGCGCCGAGGGGCACATCGCTGACAAGCCTCGCCCGGGTCGCTTCCTCGAGGAGCAACATTATCCTCTCGCAATATTCCGCTTCCGGCAGTATCATCTTTTTGGAAAAATTAAGCCTCCAGTATCTTTCCATCCTTATAACGCCGTCTTCATAGGTCATAAAATGCGCCGGGGGGAGTTTTTTTACGCCCTTAAACATTGTTTGGGGGGTAGGCGTATATCCGTATGTCAGGTAATCCGTGATAGCAGGGCGATTTACCTCGGTTGAAAGCTGCGGGTCGGCAAGAATCGCTTTTATCTCGGAGGCGAAAATAAGCGTGCCGCCCCTGTGAAAATAATACAACGGTTTTTTCCCGATCCTGTCCCGCGCAAGGAACAGGCGGCCCCTGTTTTCATCCCAGATGGCGAAAGCAAACGCGCCCCTCAGGTCAGAAAGGCATCCGGCGCCCTTTTCTTCATAGAGGTGAAGAATAACCTCCGTATCGGTCCTGGATCTAAAGCGATGACCTTGTTTTACGAGCGAGGCCCTAAGATCCTGAAAATTATAGATCTCTCCGTTTAAGACAATCCAGATGGAACCATCCTCATTGCTCATCGGCTGATGGCCCGCGGGAGAGGCATCGATAATACTCAGCCTCCTATGCCCCAGCCCCACTTGTGACCTTGTGACCTGGTCCCTGCGGGAGGCTTCGCACTGGCCTGGGGACCTATTTAGATACACCCCTTCATCATCAGGGCCCCGATGTTCAAGGACGCCGCACATCTTGTGTATCAATTCTTCCTTTATATCAGAATTATTTCCGGAAATAATTTTTCCGCATATACCGCACATTTTATCTACTCAGCCTTTTTTCTGTATATTGCCAAATTCGGGCCCACTAATAAATTTTGATTTCTTCCCAGTAAATTTACATACTTTATGTCTTCAGGATTTTCCCTCAGGGTATTAAAAGACGGAAACCAGACGATATAGGGCCTTGCGGTAAATTGTTTTAACAATGAATATCTTTTATTTAGCTCTTTATAGAACTCCGCCCTGTCTTTTCTAGAGACCTTAAAACCATGGTCGTAATAACTACATACTATTATATAATCGGGATTATAATTTTTCAGGATTCCTTTATTAAAATATCTTTCTTTTTCCAAATAATATTTCGGGACAGGTATGCCATCCAAAAGTGAAACGCGCTTCCTCCATAAATCACCTTTGCCGCCTTTCATCTTGATTTTCTCTATCTCATCCTCAAGGCACTTCCTGTTTTCAATCAACGGGGCATTATGAACGATTTCCAAAGGAAAGGCCCCTTCTATCAGTATGGAAGAATTTTCTGGAATATTTTTTTCTACCCACTCCTTGGCAACGGCCCTCGTATCTGGTTTTGTAAGCAGGTAATTGTAACGCAAAACATAGATCAAGGACGGCATCGCCAGCACAAGGCCTGCGGCTGCATAAATAAACGCATGGCGCATCTTGGGATAAAGGTACCGGGAAATAGAGTCATTAATAAATGCCGCCGTATAAATACATACAAAGGGCACAATACCCATCAGGAAACTCGCTTGCGGGTGCGCCCCACGGGAAACAAAAAGATAATATAACCCAATATAAGGCAGCAAGAGGAGGTTGATTTTCAACCTATTCTTATTGAAGATTGCGGCAAGCGATACCAAAAACGCCATGAAGATGCCGATTCCTAACGCCCTTTTCAGGTAGACTATGTAAATAAACCAGACATTCGCGGCGGCGTCCCCTACAGGATTGTCGTATGCAAAGGTCTTAAATTCTACAAGCGCCTTTAAAAATTGGGGCAGATGAATCAACGCGTATGGCTCGACCAGAAAAAAACCTGCCATCACAAAAATCCACATGACCAATATGGCCCTTATTTTATCCTTCGTTATTCTAGAATTAGCCCACAGAAAACCGGAAAATAAAAATATCAGTCCGAATACGGAAATATATTTTGCCGAGATGGCGATACCTATGAGGAAGGCGGCGGCGTAATACATCTTTCGCCGCCCTTTCGCGGTGACAGTGCACAAAAAGGCAAGCAGCAGAAACAAAATATAGGCGGTTTCTTCCTTAATAATATGTGCCATATTTACAAAGAGGGGCGAGACTGACAAAAACAGGGCAGCCAATAACCCCACCGTTCTATTGATTAATCTCTTTCCAATCAGATAAGTAATAAATATGCAAATAGTCCCGATGATTGCAACGCTAACCCTCCCAATAAGATAGAATGCTCCGGGATTGGTTAGATAATAAAATAAAAAATCGGTTACGGTTTGCACATGCCCGCTGAACAATTTAATAAAATAAAAAATCAGATATTCAAAAAAAAGGAAATAATATAAAAAACTGCCATGGTAAAAATAGTTTAGATCAAGATTACCATTTCCAACCTTAAGCGCCGTAACTACAAAATTTATCTCATCATGTTCATAGCAATAGGGCATATCGTGATTAGCGCCCCATAGGTTTAAAAATACAGACATTAGCAGTATGGCTAGAATCGGGCCGATTGACTTGAATTTCATGAAATTATATGCATTTATGATTTTCTTTAAAAATTCCACGCCTTTGCCTTAAAAAACCAGCCAATTCCTTCAGAAGCGATATTGGAGCAAATAAACCAACGCTTGATTTTCCCTTAGACCTATCGATTAGCGGAACCGGCACCTCTGCATAGTTTATCTTAGATGCCTTTAGTCTATAAATTATTTCAGCGTCAATAAACCAGCCGCTGGAGACAAGATCCATATTTTGTATCAGCCTTCTTTTGAACACCTTAAAGGTTGAATTGACGTGCCTTACGTCCAGTCCCAGTATCAATTTTATAAGGCTGTTATAGAATAAAGAACGAACCTTTCTGTATAGGCAGCGTTTATCTTCAGAACGAAAGCTTAATACGCAATCATACCTGTCAAGGAGCGGTAATGCTTCAAAAATATGCTCTAATGAAAACGGCAAATCAGCTGTGATTAACCATACCAGATCTTTTGTCGCTTTTTTACAACCGAGTTTAAAGGCCGAACCGAAACCATTTCTGGCGCCTTCATGTATAACATTGATCTTTGGAAAATCTTTCGCAAGTTTGTCGCACTTCTCGGAAGACCTGTCTGTGCTTCCGCTTTCAATAATAATAATTTCATAATCGCTGAAATGCGTTTTTAGAAATTTATATATATAGCTAACGGATTCTTCAAGCAGGGGCTCTTCATTATAAACCGGCATAATAACCGAAATAGATTTCATCTATCCTTTATATGTTTTTCCAGCATTGACATCTTTTTAACATTCGCGTATATATCTGAAACATCCTCCTTGGCCTTCTTGTCGGCATTATGCCTGCTTACTACAGCATCCGCAGAAATATGATTTTCCTTCAATATGGTTTGCATCAATCGGGAGCCGTTCACTGATTTACCGCTACCCACGTTATAAATCTCTCCTGGGATGCCGTAATTCATGATGACCTCATAATATTTAACTGCTTCTTTAATGTCTAGGTAGTCCCGTTTGCTCTTTAAATTTCCCACAATTATTTTTAAGACGCGCCCATTTTTATATTCTTCAATCTGCTCATACAGCCTGCCTATAAATAATTTATTGGATATTCCTTTGCCGAAAAGATTAAAAGCCCTCGCCATTACTATATCCATATTAAACATTGAAAAATAATATTTCATCAAATACGTTTGGTATACCTTTGTCAAACCGTAAATGCTTGCGGGGTTCAAGGGATAATCCTCTGAAACAGGATTGGCGTATACGGGGACATTTCCATACTCTGCGGCGCTGCCTATAAGCAGTATCCTGCATTGAATCTTTGCCATTAAAACGCTGTCAAAGATATTCTTTACGGCTGTAACGTTGGTCTTGTAGTCAGTTTCATAATTACCGCTAAATGTCCCCGCCAAATTATATATCTGATCCGGTTTTATTTTTTGAATAATTTTATGCGCAGAATAAAAATCGCCTAAATCGCATTTATACCAATCTTTTTTATCGTTTGACCTAAGTTCAACATAACTCAGGCGCAGGCCTTTTCTCTTTAAAAGCAGCTGTATAAGGTACTTCGCGGAAAATCCGCCAGCTCCGGTAATTAATACCTTATGGCTCTTATTGATCATTTTTCCGTCTCATAATTTCAAATAATCAAAATGTTTTTTATAAGCGTCTTGAGCAATTTTATAATCTTCGATTTGTCCTATATCAAGCCAATATTCTTTCATCAGATATTTTGCAACTTTTCTTTTTTTGTTGAGCATGTCTTTAATCAGCGTGTCTATCCCGTAATAGGTATCATCGGGGATCAATTCAAAAACAGGCGGCTTTAAGATATATATACCGGCTAAAATTTCAAATTTGAAATCGGGTTTTTCTTGGACCCCTGATAGATAATGTCCATCAGAAATCACCTTTCCGAAATGAAACGGGGTTTCTATCTCCTTTGTTACAACGGTCAAATCCGTATCATTAGTCAATGCGAACGAATACAATTTACTGAAATCCAGGGTGGTTAATATATCCCCGTTCATTAATAAAAATGGTTCAGTCAATTTATCCTTTAACAATTTTATGGGCCCGCAGGTTCCCAGAGGTTTATCTTCTTTGCTAAAATTAACTGGGATGCCGTATTTCTTTTGATGTTTTGCAAAAAAAGTTTCGACATATTCGGACATAAAATTAGTAGCTACAAATATTTCTGTCACCCCGTACTTTTTAAGGCATAATATTTCTATTTCCAGGACCGAGCTTTCACCTATAGGTAAAAGCGGCTTTGGTATTACCTCCGTAAACGGCTTCAAACGGCTGCCTAATCCCCCTGCTAAAATTACTGCCTTCATAATACCTCCTAGATATTATAAATATCTGATTTGTAAATCTGGGAATTCTTTTTAAACCACCGTATGGTTTCCTTAAGACCTGCTTCCAGGTTGTATCTTGGATGCCAACCTGTCAGTCTTTTTATCTTCGAATTATCGCATATAAGCCGTTTAACCTCGCTATTTTGAGGCCTTACCCTTGCCCGGTCTGTAACTATACTGATTTTTCTCCCAAGCAGCCTGGCTATAAAAATCGCTATATCCTTGACCGATATCTCTGTGCCCATGCCGATGCTGACAACTTCTCCAAAAAGACTATTGGAATTCGCAATCTCAATAAATGCGCTGACAACATCCTTTACGAAGGTCAAGTCGCGGCTTGGCGCCACGTTACCGAGTTTCAGGCATTTCTGTCCATTTAGTATCTGTATAATAATGCTCGGAATAATCGCCCTCGCGGATTGGCGCGGGCCGTAAACATTGAATGGCCTGACAATCTTGACTGGTAAACCATAAGAATGAAAAAAACTTAACGCCATCTGGTCTGCCGCGATCTTCGTTGCTGAGTAAGGGGATTGGCCAAGCATTGGATGGGCTTCATCCATGGGCACATATCTGGCTGTTCCATAAATCTCGCTGGTTGAAGTTATCAAAATGTTCCTGATGCCAAGCATCCTTGCGCATTCAAGAACATTGTATGTCCCCTCCACATTAGTTTTAATATATGCAAGAGGCGAGATATAAGAATACGGTATTCCGATAAGGGCTGCCAAATGAAAAACGGTGTCACAATCTTTCGCCGCCTTATAGACGGAATCAAAGTCGCGTATATCGCCCGTTACAACATTTACCTTATCCGCAAACTTAGAATTCTCAAGCCATCCCCAATTATTTCTTGAATTATAGCGGATGAATGCCTTGACCCTGTACCCTGACTCAACACATCTTTCAGTCAGGTGAGAACCAATGAATCCGCCTGCCCCTGTTATCAGCACATTTTTTATCCGCATTTTACCCTCCAGGGGTTGGCTCTTTGTCATTATCTAATATCTCTTTAAAGTCGTCGATAAATGGCTTTAATTTTCCTAATAGTTTTCTAACCAACAGTCTTTTTTCTTGAAGTTCTTCATCTGGCATTGCCGATATCTTGTTGATTATCTTATACGGTATGCCCTTTATTTCATAACTTATGAATCTGGCGACAGCCGCCGAAAGATTCAGCAATATAAGCCCAATAATAAAAATTGCGGATAATTTAACAATAAACAGCCCGAATTTCGACAGCAGGTTCTTTTTTAACTTTATTTTTATGGAGGAAGGGAGATCAATTTCATCCTGGGCATTAATTTCTATGGCATTTATAAAATATGCCTTCTTGGCATCTTCCAATTTTTCATACGCTACCTTGAGGTCTTTATCGCTTGCAATGAGCGAAAGTTCGGGAATATATAAATAAAATGTATCTTGCTTCCGGGTCAAAATAGCGTAATATCTCTGTTTCATAAAATAGGTTACATCTTTTTGGCTATTCATACTGGCCTCCTTGCCCTTTAATTCTTTTTATTGGCACCAAAATGGCGAAATTTTGCATCTTATAACAGCGCAAAGGGATATCTGTTCTTTCTAAAATACTTTCAGCAAAGATCAGCGGCGATGCAATGGCTATATCACCGTATTTATCGACCAGTGCGGCAAGATCGCCCTCCAATATTTTTGTCTTATCAGATTTGATTACCTCGCTGTGAGACGAAATCCTTAAATCATATTCAAGGTTTGTCGGAATTTCTGAATATAGGGCCAATGCAAAACATTTTTTATCCCAGGTCGAGGCATATTCACCCTTTATTATGTCATTCTCCGTGTAGGCATCTCTTACGCCAGGCACTAAAAACAAGGCCTTCTTGCCTTTAAGCAGGCTTTTTATGACGTTGATTTCTTCGTTGTTGAATATATTCAAGATAATCTTTGGGGTCACCTCCGCCGGCTTGATGTACCCCCTCACCTCATAAACATGAAGCGCGATTAAGATAAATACAAGGAATGCACATAGCCTTTTCCTGAACGCGCCGCGATAAATCTCCCTGTGAGCCACCAGGTATTGATTCAGCCAGAAAATTGTTGCTATTAAAATATATAGCGCAAAAGGTATAGCTAATCTACCCATCGATCGTATATAAAATAGACGGCGATGCAGTTCCGCCAAAATCCCCGCTGGAGTAAATAAAATAGCATCTATCCTATGACCAAATATGTGAACAACATGCCCCCAGCTCAATATATATAACAAGAAAGCGGAAATTCCTATAATTGCCCCTGGCGTTAAGGATATATTAAGATATAGTTTTGAAATCCCCTTTAACTTTAATCTTGTAAGAAAAAGATAAGGCCTGCGAAATATATCTACAATTCCGAGAATTAACAAGACACAGATTAGTCCGCATATAACCGTACCTAAATATACAACTCCTTCGTCCAGACCGACCGGGAGATCGCCGGTTGTTACCGGAAATCCCATTTTTGCGAGATAGGATGCCCTAGGCTGTAATCTGCCGGCGGTTGGTATAATCAGCGAAAAAACATCTGCGACAGACTGCCCGCCTCCAAGGCCGAAATTCAGACAACTTGCCCATGAAGAAGTCGTTGGGAAATGATAAGCGGTTATGAGCATAATAATTTCTTGCGACAAAAACAGCGCAATTAAAAATGCCGCTGAAATAGAAAGGAAACTCTTGCCTCCCGTATATGCATTCCCAAATATGAGATTTAAAAAGTGCCCTAAAATACATATGGAAGTCATAAAACATATGCCAAAGAGAACATAGGGATCCGCCAGTGCTGCTAAAATAAAAACCAATAGGAAGGCGATAAAATGACGCGCGCACGGGTTTTTTGCCAATCGGATATATACATACGCAAACGCCAAATAGATTGGAACATGAATCGCAATTAGCGTGTGATCATAATAACTTCTTACAAGAAACACAAATGACAAACTGCATAATATTGATCCCAATAACCTTAATAAAAAAAATTCTACCTTAAATATCTCTAACAACCGATAGGTTAAATACGCTGTAAAAAATACCGCTGCTAATTCAACAAGGGTAAAATAATAAAATTGTAAAAAAGGAGCATATAATTTTGCTAATAATTTAAAAAATATCGCAAATATGGGAACCGAGGAGGACCTTAGTATATCCGCATCATTAAAAGGAAAAGTCAAACTTTTAATAACCCCCAGGGGAAAAGAAAACGGCTCCCGCGCGTAAATCATGTAGCTTCCAAACCTCATTGGCCCCTCGGAACTTACTACCGGCATATGGCCCGAAAACGGCAAACATTTGATCCATCTTATCGAAAAGACGGCGGCACTAGCAATAGAAACCAAAATGGGCATTAACCTTTGTTTTGAAGTCCGTATTGACATAATGTTAAATATATCCTTTTATGAAATAATAAATTATCCCTAGGCATTCATGAATAATTCCCTTTATCTGTCCTAAATTAACTCGCTGCCATACTTTTTTACCGTCCACCTCTAATTCATGTGAATAAAACCGGCTTTTAGGCACAGGCGTATAAATAACCTTTAACCCTGGTGCCGCCTTATTCATTACCAGTGAAACCCGTTTCATATGATAGGGCGAGCTAACTAACAATATCTTTTTCCAGCCGTTGCTTCTTAAGATTGCCTCTGTGAATTTAACATTTTCATAGGTATTCTTTGCCTTATCCTCTAAAATAATCGCGTTTTCGGGAACATTTAATTCTACGGCCAAGGCCTTCATTACAAGCGGTTCTTTAAAAACGTACGTGTATCCAGAAGAAAAAATTATATGGCTTGCGTATCCTTTTGCATATAGGTCAACCGCGGCCTCTACCCTTTCTTCATATCCCTGGGCCGCTTGCCCGGATTCGCCTACCCCACCGGCAAAAACAACTATCGCGTCCGCTTTCTGCGGCGCCTGTGAAATCTTCAAGGGCTCAGAAAAAAACCAAAATAAAGGGGTATAAAATATTACAAGGTAAGCGCTCAAAAATATAACGGCGGTGTTTAAAATTTTCTTATGCGCCGTCTTGTAGAATTCTCTAAAACGTGTTTCCCAGTCTAACGGCACGCCCGAATTTTTATCAAGTGCGCCCTCTATCAAGCCACTCATCTCTTCGATTTTTTTGTGCCAATTATTTTTTTTCGCGGAAGATATGCGCATATCGGCCGTTGTTTTATCGGTATTATTAATAGCTCTGGAAATGCAGGCCGCAAATTCTTCATGCGTCTTTCCCACTAGAACAATATTTTCGTTTTCTGCATTAAAGTTTACTATCTCCGGTAATTGCGTGGAAACAACGGGCTTACCCAGGGCATGGTATTCGTTTAATTTATTTGGGTATACCGTATCCGTATATGCACTTTTATCATAGGGAATAACGCCGACATTAAATTCGTTGATATATGACGGCAGTTCTGAAAAATCTTTCTTCCCGAGAAGGAAAATGTTCTTTAAGCTGTTTATCTCACGGACCTCGGTCTGTGCGGGACCTATCAAAACCACCGACCATTCGGGATGAGTTTCCGCAATAAATTTTAACAGCTTAAAATCCATATGTTTGTGTATGCCGCCTACATATCCGATGATTGGTCTTTTTATGCCCTTTAAATCAAACGGAATTTCCCTTAAACTTTTCTGCTGAAAATTCTCAAACTCCTCAATTTTTACGCCGCAGGGGAATATATAAACATTATTATTCATGAGCCTGCATTTTTTCCCAAGGGCCGTACCCTGTGCAAAAACCAAGTCGCTTTTTTTTATTAACTTCTCTTCCGTCCTCTTTATGCCTTTAGGATTGCTGGCCAATTTACTAAAATCTGCCATACAATAGTAGATTATCAATTTCGTTTCTATAGCGTCTATAATATCCAGCGTTACCCTTGTGGGCAAAAATGCCCATACGATAGGGTCATGAAACTCCACTACCTTGGTCCAATTTCTTATGGGTTTGATAAGCATGCGCCTATTAATCCAGGAAGCGGGCCTGGAATAGGGAAAGGGCAAAATTACCGGCGAATAAACATATAGATTTTCCACCACTTCCCTAAACCCCTTAGTGCTTTTAAACCAGTTTGCCAGCCGGTGCCTTAATCTTCCCAGATCATTAAAATTAGGTGTTCTTACCCCCGTATTCTCAATAAACAAGACCCTGTTACCATTCCTTGCCAAGGTAGACATTATCTCCTGGTGGCCCTGCCACACAAAGTCCCAATCAATAGTTGATATGCAAATGATATTTTGATTTTTTAACATATAACCCTGCTTATTTCGCTAATTCCATTTTTTCATCATGCAATATTGGTAAGAAGCCAAGGGCTAACATAAACCAAAAATGTCGCATATATAATATATCGGTTATTACGCCATTAAGAAGAAACCCAATAAGCCCCGCTAGAATACACCCAGATAATATCTTCTGAAAATCGCTATGGTATTTCGCTTTTTTAAATTTTGCAACAAGCAAAACTAAAAAACTTGAAAAAAAATAACACAAGGCCATACCACCAAGTAACCCTGTCTCAGCAATCGCACCTAAATAAACGGAGTGAGCGTCAAAATTTAAAGTTTTATTTTCTATCTTTTCTATATATGTGGGATATGCCTCGAACCCAAAAGAAGACCTCACCCATTGCCAATCCACGTACTCCTTAAAATGCTTATTATAAGTTCCTATGCCAACGCCTATGACCGGATGCTTCTTGAACATACCAATGGGTGCAACCTGCTGGAGATGGTGGAGGCTATAAGCATAATTTAGTCTTAAATTAACAGTCTTTGCGCCTTCGTCCTTTGCAACGCGAATTGGAAATATTACCCAGATGCTTGTTGCGATCGTGGTTATAAAGAAAAATATAAAACCCAAAAACGATAAATATTTAAGAAGGCTGGGAACTTTGCCCTTCCCAAACCAGCATAAGATTATAAAAAGGCTTAATATAAGACCTGTAAATCTGCGAGAGCCGGTAAAAAAAGCGGCTGTTAATATTATAAAAATTGATAAAAAAATTAAAAATTTGATTTTGTGATTCTTTTGCAATAACAAAAGGATTGTTCCCAAAACCAAGGCGACATGTAAATAGGTCAACAACATATTGGGCGATTCAAAAAACAATCTTATTCTTGGAAAATGATGCGCCATTGCTTCAATATCGCCAAATAATAAAAATGGGTTATTCGGCATTTTATTATTAAGCGTTGCCATGCAAAAATAATACAATCCTACGAAAGAAACAACGGCGGCCACCGCCAAATATATTGTCAGCAAACGGCGCAGTTTTTCTAAACTTGATGCTATATTTATTATCAGCAGAAAAAAGACCATCAAATAAACAAGGCCCGCCGTTTCAGAGATACTGCGTAAGAAACTGCAGCTATTAATAAATGATATTAAAAATGCACCTAGCAATATAAGAAACGGCAGTTCCAGAAAACTCCTTTGAAATTTCGTCCTTTTACTTGCATACCTTATCAACCATGTAATAAATAAACCGGCGATAATAAAGTCGCAATACCCAATCCGTTTTCCGCCAAAAGTAAAATAGGCAAACTCGCTAAAAGGCAGCAACGCTATAAACAACCATAAAATTACTTCTTCTAAATCCAATTTTTTGTACAGGTCTATAAACGGATTCATCCTTGCTTTTTTATTCCTTTCCCCTATTCAGGCGTCGCAGTGACAATTTTAAGACCAGGTATATACCCTCAAGAAAAATGTCCAGGGACATTTTTGAATTACCATGAATGCGCTCAGTAAACAAAATGGGTATTTCTTTTATAGTGCCACCGAACCTATTAACATGGTAAGAAACCTCTATTTGAAAGGCATATCCTCTAGAACCTATTGTATTGAAATCTACCCTTTTTAATATCTCCCTTCTAAAACATTTAAATCCCGTTGTCGCATCGCTTAATCTGAGGCCCATAAGAATGTTAACAACCCATTTGGTCGATTTAGATATAACATTACGCCATAAACTCCTGTTTTTAATACTGACCCCTTTTAAAAAACGTGAACCTGTCACTAGATCATGGCGCTTGGCATAATGTAAAAATAGCGGTATATATTGCGGATTGTGGGAAAAATCCGAATCCATTTCAAAGATAAAATCGGAATCCAGATTCGAGAGAACAAACTTGAATCCATCTATGTATGCCAACCCCAGCCCTCTTTTTCCTGTTCTATGAATAGCATGCAGTCGGGAATTCGTTTTTGCCAATTCCTCTACAATTACGCCCGTGCCGTCCGGGGAGCCATCATCAACCACTACCATATGCGCATTGGGTAAGTTTTCTGATATCTCAAAAAGCATTTCCTTTATATTGTCTTTTTCATTATACGTAGGGATAACTATCGCGATCTTGGCCTCCCTTGCTTCCAATAGGTACTTGGCGCTTTCGATCAAAGACTTCTCGGCCTCATAGGTATCGGCAACTATTTCTGTCTTCTGTAGAAGCATCTTCCAGGTTACCCTGATATACCTTTTTATTTCATTAAACGACTTCAGATGAACCAATCTATTCCATACTATTATTGGCCGGAAATAAAACTTAAGATAAAACTCCTTTGTAAGAAATGCCTCTTCTGACTCCGAAAGAATACTCCAGGGAGTAGGAAGGCGATCATCAATCTGCTCACCTGCAACATGACTTCTCCAATAGTCTTTGCCCGTCTTTTCTATTATGAGCTTATCGAAATCCGTTCCGGGTTTTGCTATGGCCCGGCAGACCTGGATAAAGTCCAGCTTTAATTTTTTGGCAAATTCCATCGTCTCCCTTACGGTTTCTTTTGTATCGCCAGGGTTTCCTACCATAAAAAAGCCCATTGTCCTTATCCCATAATGCCTTGTCCACGTGATCGCGTCTTTTATCTGCTTAAGGTCGACATCCTTTTTTATTGAACTCAATATCTTGTGGCTTACAGATTCAATTCCATAATATATCTGCCTGCAGCCTGCCTTTGCGGCCTGGTTTAATATCTCCCTGTCAACCACATCAACTCTTGTGCGGCACGACCATTCTATTTTTATACGCCTCTTGTAAATTTCATTAAAGATCTCCATAAGGCGTGGTTTGTTCAAAAAGAAAACCGCGTCAAAAAAATCGATTTCCCTAACCCCAAATTCTCTATAGCAGATTTCTATTTCGTCGACTACATTTTTAGGCGTCCTGAAGCGGTATTTCGTATGCGGGTGTATCGCGCAAAATGAGCAACGAAAAGGGCATCCGGTACTAGTAACCATAATGGTAAAATTTTTACGCTGCGAAATAAATGAATAATATCTATCATTCGGTAAAAGATGTCTTGATGGAAAAGGATATGAATCAAAATCCGCATACTTTTCCGAAATAGGATTTGCAATAATAGCGCCTTCCTTGTTTCTATATATGAGACCCGGGATTTGTCGAAAATCATCTCCGTTTTCAAGCGCAGATAAAAATCTTGGCAAAGATTCTATTGCCTCCCCTGCCAACCCGTAATCAATTTCCGAATGCAACAAAGTTTCCTTCGGATATAGCAATAGGTTAATACCGCCGGCAATAACCGGGACATTAAGGCCCTGTTTTAGATATCGTACATATTCCAAGGCATCGTGAAAATGATATGTCTCCGCCCTAAACCCTAAGAGGTCAGGTCTAAACAGAGCGATATTCTTTAAGGCCTCTTCCTTTGAAAGTTCTAGTGCCTTGCTATCCAGTAACATCACCTTATGCCCATGCCTTTCAAGGATTGCAGCCACATATGCCAATATAATTGGCGGCGCAACGCAAAATTCCTCATCCACTATGTTTAGATTTTCTGAAAACCTTTTGGGTTTATACGAGGAGTGTATTAATGCTATTCTCATATGCTAATTAGAAATTAAACTGCGTCTTATCATCTTTGCGTACCTAAAGGACAGTATCCATTTATAACTTTTCGGGAACATATCTAAAAATATTCTTAGCGCCAATTTGCAATTAGTCGCTGCCAGTTTGGGTAAATAAAAAAATGTCGCGTAGTCCTTAAGATAGATGCCGCGTCTTGAGGCACCGGCGGCTTTTCTGTTTCGAGCGTCCTTTATTACCTCCTGACAAAAAAAGTCTAAGAGCCCAAGTACCTTATCCCCGTAGTAGTTATTATCCTGCTTCTTAAACAACAATAGGTTCACTAAGGACATTTGGCTTTCCAGATTCAAATGCGGCATATATGACTGAATATAATAAAGTAAGATATCTGCTTTTTCCTTTTTCATAAGCTCTTTTTCTCTCCAAGACGATGACTCGCTGTGACTTCGATAACTCAATAAAACGCGTTGAATGTTCCTGATCGAACATCTTCTCGCTATCCTCAACCATAATTCATAATCTTCGCAAACAAGATATTTTTCATTATACAAACCTATATTGTCTATGATCTCCCTTCTCATTATTGTAGTTGGATGCCCGATGCATGGCCAATTCAGCAGGTTTGAGCACAACAGGTGCAGGAAACTTGGGGCTGTGGGATAACGCAAAATCCCCTTGTGTTTATTATCCTTGTCTATAATTTGTGCCCAGCTGCCGGCTACCGCCACTTCCTGATTCTTTTCCATGAATTGTATCTGCGCGGACAGCCTATCAGGGAGGCAGACGTCATCCCCATCCATACGCACTATATATTTAGCCTTTGACAACCGTATTGCCTTATTCATCGATCTTGTCACGCCGTTGCGTTCCTTATTTGTGATAAAGACAACCCGCGGATCCCTATATGATCGTACAACTTCTTCGCTTCTGTCTATACTAGCATCATTTATTATTATTATCTCAAAGTCTTCGAATTTTTGAGAGAGAACGCTCTCAAGAGCTTGTCCGACATATTTTTCGCAATTATAAACCGGCATTACGACGCTTACTAAATGTTCCATTTAAATGGCGCTTCCCCCATATCCAACAGTTAACTCCTGAATTCGTCTCTGTACGCTACAATAGAATTCTGAAGGGCGGCATAACGCGGAGCGCAAAGCCCTCCTTAGATCCAGCATCTTTCTTCTTGCCTCGATTTTACGGATAAGTTTTAAAAACATGCCATAATTGATATGCCTTGACATATACGTCTCTGAGGAATGATGGAATAACCCACCCCAATCAGGTTTTGAGTTCAGGAATCCACCTTGGGAGGCCATCTCGTATAATTCCGTGCCTGGATAAGGGGTCGCTATGCTCCAGCATGAATAATCAGGCCTTAACTTCCACATAAGTTTAATTGTGTCGTTTACCTGTTCAATCGTTTCAAATGGAAAACCAACCATAAAATAGGCCAGGGCAATTAAGCCCGCCTTTCTAATGGCTATGAATGCCCTATCGATATCTTCAAGTGTAATATTTTTTTTGATGCGCTTTAAAATGTCAGCGCTACCTGATTCTATGCCTATGTTAACCTTAACGCATCCTGCTGATTTAATAATTTTCAAGATTTCATAACTGCATGTATCGGCCCTTATGTCGCACTCCCATTTAATTTTGAGATTTGCCTTCTTAATCCCCTCGCATATTTCTATTACTCTATGTTCATCAAGAATAAAGGTATCATCATTGAAACGAAAATATTTGGTTTTATATCGCTGAGAGGTATATTGAAGTTCAGCAACCACCCTTTCTGGAGACATGTACCTGACTTTTCTGGTCCATAATTTGAAACTTGCGCAAAAAATACATTTGTAGGGGCAACCTCGGGAAGAAAAGACCGCACCAAAACTATCGGGAGGATGTTTATCGAAATTATACACAAGATCCCATGCGGGAAACGGGATATTATCAATATCGGTTATGTGTGGTCTGTCCGGACCGCATGACGTACCAGAGTTTGATTTAGTTACAATACCCTTCACATTGTCTATTGAGGCGCCGTTTTCGATAGCCTCTGCCAATTCTAAAAATGCAAGTTCACCTTCCCCTCTCACAGCAGCATCTATAGAGGCCTCCTCAATAATACCCGCAGACTCTATGGTAGGGTGAGGCCCCCCTGCGACAATAGTCATATTTGAAAACTCTTTTTTTATTTGATTGGCTATTTTTATCGCGATTGAATACTTGGCTGTGGGAATTGTTATGCCAATTATAGCGGGGGCAAAATTATTTATTATCTGACTTATGTTTTTCCATGTCTTTTTCCAAATCAAACTGTCATCCTTTAAATTAGAACGGTATAAATCGGCATCGATAATTATCTTTTCATCATAAGAAGATACAGTAGGCATCCCGAATTCGCCATTATATATCAAACAGTTATGTCCACCCTTTCTTAATACCCCAGCAATAGAAGCCAACCCATAAGACGGTTTATAAGAATTGATATTTTGCAAAACATACCATGGTGCATCAATAAATAAAATATTTGCCATTTTTATTGTCCGGTTCTACCTCACCTTGCGATCACTTTATCAAAAATTTCTTTATGCCCTTGGAGCCATTTTTCCTTGCTAAACCTGTTTACCGCGTGGCTTCTGACACGGCTAGCCCATTCACCCAAATTTTTCATAATTTCCAGTACTGCCTCCGCAATTTCCTCCGGTTCAGGCGCATGCAGCCTTTTCCAGTCTTCCGGCACCCGCAGTGCTATGCCGCCATCCCTTTCAAGCAATTCAGGAACCCCTCCGCTCCGTGACCCCACCACCGGAATACCGCATGACATTGCCTCAATGACTACGGTAGGACACGGGTCTTTATATTTTAAGTGCAGCAAGACATGGGATTCGCGGTATATACCAGGCGCGTTTTTTTGAAAATAGGGACCGGAAATCACAACGCTCCCATCAAGCCCCAGAGAATGGATCTTTTTTACAATTTCTTTTTTTGCGCCCGTCCATGCCAATCTGCCCGCGATATTCAACCTGGCCTTGATTTTCATTCTATGAAGAACGCTGATGGTTTCTATCGCGCGGTGCACCCTGTGAGGATTTATATGAGTACCCGAAATCAGAAGCCTTATAGGCGTCAATGGCAACGGATTTACCGTAGGGGTGAAAAAAGAAGTATCAACGCAATTATAAATAAGAGAATACGGCCCGTTAAATTTACCTAAAAATTCATCTGCGCTCAATCTGCAAAATTCGCTCTGATATATCACCCAGTCTGCTCTATGCATGATATCCCTCATACCATCATTTATCTTTTTATAATCTTTTCCGGCCCACGCTGAATACGCTACTCCATCTTGGTTCCAAACTATTTTTACCCCCTTTCGCCTGCAGAGTTTAGCCCATTCTCCCGCGCCGCGAGGCATCGAACTGCTAAGTAAATAAAGTATATTAAATTGCCTTTTTTGCTCTGCATAAACCTCTGCTAAATGGCGAAGTTTTATGCCCCCACCATAAATTATCCTATCTTGCTGCGGAAGCATACCCGCATATGAAAGTCTGACGCCCTCTGCTATTTTCGGCAAATCAAAATTGTGCCTTTTTATCTTTTGACATGCAAAAAAATTGCATAGGCCATTTAATCCTAAATGTCGCACTATTTTTTTATGCATCTTAAAAGCTTTTAGCGGTGGCAAGGATTAACTGCGAATATTGGCCAATAAAATCCCTGGCAAACCGTTCTTTCATAAAAATTTTTGCCTCGCTGGAAACCTTCTGCCAATGTTCAGGACAATCCAAAAGCAGGCGAATGGTTTTTGTGCATTCATACAAATTATCAGATGTATATAATATTCCTCCCGGGCCGACCGCCTCCGGAATAGAGGTATGATTAGGCGCAACCACCGGCAGGCCGTAACTTAGGGCCTCCGCAAATACCATTCCAAAAACCTCATGTTTTGTTGGCAAGAAAAAAATGCTGCTTTGACTGTATAACTTAGCAAGCACGGATTCGTTCACTTCTCCATAAAAACTCACATTCTTAACGCCCTTTCCTGCCGCTTTTCTTATTAAGGATTCATAGTAAGGTTTTCTCAAATTATAATTTCCCGCTACCAGAAATCTGACATCCGGCATCAAAGAAGCAACTTCAATCAAAAACTCCAGGTTTTTCCTGGGATGTACGCGGCAAACCGTAAGAACGGTTTTGGCGTGCCTAGAGGCCGCACGAGTTGAATAATCAGCGGGTTCTGAACCAATCAGATAATATACATGCGCATCTCTGTGCGACATTCCAAATGCCTCCAATATGTAAGATGAGTGGCCGATTATAACATCCGCGCAAATATTCGCAAGTCGTTTGATTTTTGAAGATGAGTATTCGGCGGCAGTTCCACCTAATGAACATATAACCTTTTTGGCCATTTTAAAGCGTAATAATAAAGCGGCGAAAACCTGTTCTTCATAGGGATCAAAAAAATTAAAAACAAACGGCCCATTTTTCCAGTAAATCCCTATTGCCAGCCTCATAATTTGAAAAGTTTTAATAAAATTATTTAAAATAGGGGGCATCCATCTTGATGCGCATATACGATAACGAAATATCTTCGTGCCGGAAACGGCATCAATTTCAGGAGATCCTTTATCCAACTTTGGGGTAATCACATAAATACTGCAATATGAGTGAAGTCTTTGCGCCAATTGTAGTATGCAATTTTCCATCCCCCCTATACGTGGATAGAAACTACGATAACAAAATACAATATTCGGCTTATTTTCTCTCATTTGCGCCTAAATTCCGCGGCCTATAACCAAGCGTCTTATCAATCTCCCACATAGAAACCTCTTTAAATATCCTGAGGCATCCTCCGGCGGAAAGCCTCTTTACCGCGGGAGAAATTTTCTTTTTGCGCTCATATACCTCATTGATAAATTGATAATATTTGGTGCCTATCTCTTCGATACCCGGCAATTTAATATTGCCAGCGTAAAAATTATAATTATTTGAGATCTTTTCAATCAAGAAAGGCACCTCTTCTACTTTATTAAATAATTCTCCACCGGAACCTATAATTTCTGAATGCCCCCCGTCATTAAGGACGACAGCGGGTAATCCACAATGTAATGCTTCTATAAGTGAATTTGAACATGGATCTTTTTGTGAGGCGGTGATAAAGATATTGCTTCGTTTTAATTCTGAAGCCAACCCTGCGCTATTCATAAGAGAAATGTGCTTTATCCTGTTAAATTTAATTGGGGACCGTCCCACAAAGACCATTTCGTACTTATTAAAATCAAGGTTTCTATCAAGCCATTGATAAGCCTTAAATCCCTTATTCTGATTATCCGACCAACTGGAAGCGATTAGTCTGATTTTTCTATTTTTTGAATAAGGCTCTTTACCGTTCAGGTTAAAAATATCCGGGTCAGGCGCGTTCATAATCGCGACATGATGGCCGTTTTTATGAAAACCCAGCGTATAATTCATCTCCTGCGACCATTTTGATTGAAATACTGTCCCATCCGAAATAAGTTCGTTTAAGACATTAACAACATAATCCCGTCTATCATTGAAGTTATTGTATAATCGAATAGGGCCGTCAACTCGATGAATAAATATTTTTTCCGGATACCTCAGCTTTGTCTTGACTAATTTAGCCGCATTGTGAAAACTGCTGAAAATAATCACATCTGAACTAGAAATATCCGCTTCATAGATTCGCTCCGATTCAAAAAACCTCTTTAAGGCCTTCAGAAACTGATTTGCGCCCCCAAAGGGCCCGTCAAAAAAATCAAATAAGACATTAATTCTCATGGGATATTCTTATAATTTCTGAGCCTTTACCCAGTATGCAGCAGGAAAATCAAGTACGGAATTGTCCATGGGAGCCAGGTCAATTATTTTATAATCTCTTTTCAGAAGATGCCTGATTCCATACTCGGTAAAACGCCAAAAATCCTGCCCCCTCATATGGACCGCCTGCCGAAAGGGCAACCCGATCAATAAGATTCCGCCGGATTTGAGGATCCTGGTTATTTCGTGCAATCCTTTCAAATAGTCGTCAACATGTTCTAATACACCGCTGCAAAAAACGCAATCGTATGCCGCCTCAGTAATTTCCGATAAGTTCCGCACATCCAAAACCTTGTCGCATTTATGGTCATGAGAAATTTCCGATGTTGTGTATGACGAGCCATTTTTGAAATAATCCCTATATTTTCCTCCCTCTTTATCGTTGTCATCGCCGCTCCCTATAGATAAAACATTTCCTTTGACATCCAGACAATGATATCTAAGCCAAATATTTGATTCTTTTCTGGTCCTGGTGATTTTAAGCTGATTGGGTTTCCACTTTGTAAATTTATATATAAACTTTTTCATTAATTTTTACCGGGGGCCAGAAGACACGCATAGATTTCGCCAAATTTTACGTCATAATTCACTATATTAATGCCTGTGTAACTTAACTCTCTTTTTAAGCTTTCAAGGGTATATTCTATAAAATGTGAGGGATCGCATCTGTAATCCATTCCTAATTCTTTTTTGTAAGAAACAATCCAATCTCGATCAATAAGGGGAGCGCGTATCAAAAATCTTTTCTGGGTTAGGTCATTCCAATCCGTGGTATTTATTAGCTTTTTAAAAAAAGAATTTCTATCGTATATGTGCTCAAGGACGTTGGATAATATTATGCAATCAATTTGTTTACAATGAGCAAAGTCGAATTTTGTGGCGTCGGCATGGATATATTCTATATTTGACCTGCACCGTTTTACTTTTGCCTCTTCGACAAATTCTTTTTTACTCTCAACCGCATATACAAATTTTGCCTTATTTGCCAACAATACTGCCATAGCCCCTGTATTGGAGCCGATATCAATTATCGCCCACCCCGGTTCAATTTTGTTTAAAAACCATTCTTTATATCTAATAATTCTGTGTTTTGGGTGAATGCCGTTTTCTAATTCAATCGCTAATCTATCGGCAAGTGCATAACTTAGCGAATGCATTTTTAATACGGGCTTTATAAACAATCCCGCTGATCTTTTGTTTAAAAAAATCTTTTTAACTAAATCTTTTATTTTGTTTTTTATTTTCAGCATAAATCTGCCAATAAGGGACCATAGAGAAAATTCTGATATTGTTTTGCGACTATATTCCAGTCGTATTTCTTAATAGTTTGAAACCCTGACTCCCTAAACTTGCTTCGTAATACGCGGTTTTTCATCAATTCAGAAACCCGGTCTACTAAACCGTCGATGTCCTCCACTTCAACCAAAAAACCATTTTTGCCATTTTCAAGCAAATCGGCCGCCATACCTACGCGTGTGGATACTACTGGTATGCCTGAGGCCATGCTTTCAAGCAGGGCTGCGGGACCGCCTTCGTCACGCGAAGGAATAATATATAAATCACATGCCCCGTAATATAACGCTACACTGACCAGCGGCAGATGTCCATCGCATCTACAGGGCACCCCTATCCGCTTCAAGCCATTCTTAAGAAAGCCGCGGGATGGACCTGGAATTAACGCAAATATGGGAAATTTCTGAGAAAGTTTCTCCATAACTTTCAAAAAAATATCCGGCCCCTTTATATGTTTAGGCTCAAGGCCCTCCCCCCATCCCACCCCGTCTTTCTGAAATAACCCTATACAGTAATGATTGTCCGGTATACCAAGGCTTTTCCTGATCGCCTGACGCCTTGATTCGGTCAGCGGCGGCCGAAATAAAGAAAGGTTTACGCCAATAGGCAGGCAAATGATTTTTTTCTCAGCCACGCCGTGCTCAAGAAGGGTGCGTTTAGCTATTGAATTAGTGACTTGAATCTTAGTCAGTTTTTTTGATACAAGGGGTATCATGTCAAGCGCCATACGGATATGCGGATCATCCGAATTGGGCAGGCCGTGCCACCATAGACCTATAAATCGGTTTTTGTCAGGAGATATCTTTCCGCAACCCCTGTTAAAACAGTCAAACTGGTCAAAAAAATGCACAACCTTGCCACTTAGTCCTTCTTCCAGGTTATTCAGGGTAAAGCGGCCTATGACCCTGCCGCCATCAAGATTCAAGGCAAGCTCTTTAGATACGTAATCAATAATCCATCCTTTTTTATCGTAAATAAAATATATCTTATGCCCATGCAATTTGCCTTCGATATACACTTTAGCTTGCCCAATTTTTCGTAAGACCGCACCTGTAAATACCCTCTTGCCAAAAAACAAAAAAAGGGCAATCAGGGTATATATGAAATTTGAAATTATAATCGCCCATACTATTCCCATAATCCCATGTTTGGGAATCAATATTAACAATAAGATAAGGTACAACACAATCTGGCCGGATTTAATAACGTATATCTCTTTTACCATTTTCTGCGCCCTGCAATGCAGGATTACGGCTGCGCCCGGAACAGAAATAATTTGTGAAACTATAAGGAGTTTGGCGATGGGGATGCTTTTTACATATTTGTCAGTAAAAAATATAGGAATTAACACCTGCACGCAGAATATGAGCGCCATCCCTAATACTATGAAAATGGCTAACAATGTTAATATCCGGCGCGGTAATTTCCCGCGGGCTACAGATTTTTCTTCCTTGGTAACCACCGGAAATATATAGTTATCTATAATTATCCAGAGATTCTTTATTTGGTCCGCGATAACCTCACCTATGCGATATATCGCCAATGCGGCGAAAGAAAAATAAGCCCCTATTAAAATCTTTTCAAAATACCCTTCCTTCGCTACCCCTACAAAATTTATGACAGAATAATGCCCCGCAAGCCTCTTTGCATCGGGGTAATCTCGATCGTTTTTCTTAGCCAATTTCAGGGTACGATAATATAAAAATAGATCTACGGTGATTTTGGAAACTAAAATTCCGATGACCGCATACCAAAAACTTCTTGTCCAGGCAACAATGGAGGCCATAACTGCGAAAATGAATATGTCCTCAATAAAAGAATATTTGAAATAGATTTTGAACATTCTTTTCCCGTTTAAAAAATATAAATAGGAACTCAGGCAGATATAAAAAGGGAACAAGACGGCCGCTATAATAAGGAGAAGAAACATGTCCATCTTCAGCTTGGAATAGGAAAAAAGGGCAAACAGCAAAAGACATAAACTTCCCAAGACAGAGAATTTTATGCGCATCTTCGTGCCTGTCTCAAGCACCTTATCGTAACCGTTTGCGGCGGCCTGCATAATCGGCGTTGTCATACCCGGGAGGGTCAGAAAAACAAAAAAACCCAGTAGGGAAAAGATATAATTGTATTTTCCGTATGAATCCATTGTTAATATCCGTGTGAGCACAATAGTAGTCAGAAAACCAAAGAATACGCTACTATACTGCGCCAGGCCCAGATAGAACATATCCCTTATGGTTTTTGACAAACGCATCGCATTGATTCTCCAAATCCTGTTATATTGAGAAATTCATCCGCAATATTTTTTAAAATCGCCGAGGCTATATTTTTTTCAATAGTTTCCCTTAAGGCCTGGTTTGAGTCGAAAATCCGCCCTGATTTTTTATTAACAACGAAATTGTACAACTCGGGAAGATTAATATGCGTAATCCTGAATTCCAAAATTCTGAAAAGGGTATCGGAGACCATCTTTTTAATGGACGCCGGGGTAAAATAAAAAAGATGCTCATTGTGTATAAGACTCCACTTTGCCTGAAGCAGGATTCTGGTAATACAATTAAAATTCGGAGTGGTCATTATGAGGATGCCGCCTGTTCGCAATACACGATTGACCTCAACCAAATATTCTTTTGGCCTTGTAATATGTTCCAGAACCTCGGACATCATAACAACATCGTAATGATCGGATGGTAAATCCGACTCCAAAAACTCGGAGCAGGTTACATCCAAGTTAAATTTTTGGCAGATCTTAACGGCGTGCTCGGCTAATTCAATCCCCTTGACATTCCAATTCATCTCTTTTGCCATACATAAAAAATGTCCTTCTCCGCAGCCAATATCAAGTATGGCATTGTTTTTCCTGTATTGCGTAAGCCGGGTAAGTAAATTAACGTATCGTTTTGTAGTAACCGGGTTATATAACTCTTTTTGTGTAAGTAAGAGCCGGGCCTTATAATAATCATAATTCGTAATGTCAAAAGCGCCCTTGGCGTCTTCCACCTGTATTAAATCGCAATCCAGGCATCTAATTAGCGTTATCTTTCCTTTTTTCAATATTTGCCTGAAATTTTTTCCGTTACACACAGCGCAGCTCATATTATATATCACATTTCATATTAGCTTGAATCGCATTAAAAAATTTTGGGAAATTTGCCTTAACCGAGTATCTTTCTTCAACCGTCTTCTTCCCTGCGCAGCCTATGCTTCGGCGCAATTCCGGATTTTCTATTAACCTGGAGATTTTTTCCACCCATTCCGCTTCAGATGAGGCAAAAAAACCATTTATACCATCTTCTATTATCTCTTGGTTAACGCCAACGGGAGAACATACGGCAGGTATGCCTAACGCCATATACTGTAAAGCCTTAAGGCCACATTTGCCCCTCCCCCATTCATCGTCTGGCAAGGGCATAAAACCGATATCCAAGCCGACCAATTCTTCAAGCTCCGTTTCCATACTCCATTCTGCCACCGTCAGTGGAATATCGCCCATTTTAAAATTAGGGGCCGACCCGATAATTTTTATAGAAATTTTGTAACGATTATAGATTTTTCTTAACACCTCCTTAAGCATTAAAAGATGCTGGACGGTAGTATAGCTCCCTGACCAGCCTATGCAGAGAGGTTCATTTTGCGGCTGTATTTTTTTAATCGCGGAATATTTTTCTGTATCTATCGCCGTCGGGATCACCACAACATTTCTGTTATAATTTGAGGCGTATTTCTTCAAATGGGAATTGCCCGCTATGACAACGCTGCTTAATCTTATAATCTTCTTTACCTTATTTTGATTTTTCAAAACTTTTATAACGCTATTGGCCCTGCTCACATTGGGAAGATATATGGCATCGTCAAAATCGAATATTATTTTCTTCCCGAGCCTCCGCGCAATCCATTCAAAAAAAATTGGTCCAACGGGACAGGCCTCGCGATGAATGAAAACCACATCATAGTCCATTAATCTGAACAAATCACTTAAGCGATTACAAAGGCTGCATAAAAAATATATAATCTTACTTATACAGTGACCTTTTAAATATAGAATGGAATAGAATTTACTAAAAACAAAAGGGCGTATCTTATAGGAAAAACCCTCTTTCTTTAAATAAGGGAGATACTGTTCTACCCTATGCCGGTTGCTCGGTCCTTCAGATGAATACGGAAGAATAAATAGTATCTTCATTTAATTAGCCGCCAGCCTTGCATAAACCCTCTGATAGCTTTCAACACCTTCTTTCAACGAAAGATGCCTTTCCGCAACGGACCTGCAGCGTTTTTTTAAAGCCTCTCCCTCCCGCAAAAGTTCCCTTAATTCATCTATGCGTTTTTTATATTCTTCAATGCTAAAATTCTCAATCACCACTCCAACGCGGTTTTCTTTAACAATCTCTTCGGTGTCGCCTATCCCGCTGTTTATCGCGACCGGCAGTCCGCAGGCCAGATATTCGCCCAATTTTGTCGGAAATGAGGCAATTTTAGAAAAACACGGTTTTATAAAAGAGATACCTACATTCGCCATATTCAAAAAGTCCGCCACTTTATCGGGATGCGCCGATTCTACAATCACGCTCTCTTTCATTTCAGCTGGGATAGTTGGTACTATAAACTCTTTTTTCGTCTGAGATAAAATAATAAATACCGGGTCCGCGAAGGCCTGCATTAATTTCCTGTAAAAATCTATCATCTCCGGAAGCATGTACCAGGTACCTATAGACCCCGTATAAATCATCACAAATTTATTATTTATAGGATATTTTGATTTCAAATAATCGCTTGGATTGTTGATATTAAATCTTTCCAAATCCGTACAGGTGGGAATAACGGTGATGTTTTTTACGGTATATTTGTTTTCCAATATCTTTTTGATTTTATGCGTCAGTACTATCAGTTCATCAGCATATTCCATAAAATATTTCTCTAACGTATCAACAACTTTGTATATGGCGGAGTTTCTTCGCCATATACCGGCATCCGCGTATTCCTCTGCCATGAGCCCGCGCATATCAAAAATCATTTTTTGGCCTAAAATACCTTTTGACACGCTCCCCATTATGGCGCAAAGCGTGCCGCGGACATGAATAACATTAATTCTTTCCCTAATGCTGAGATATATAACAAAAAGGATACCTCTAATTATATCGTAGGGCTTGGATATCAATTGCCATTTTTTATGGTATATCAGAAAAGACCACTTAATGCTCAATTCGTCCAACTCTTTTTTTATTTTATTGAGATTGCCTTTTGTTAAAAATTCTCTTTTTTCAAAAGAGAGCACACGAAACGCAATGCCCTTCTCGCTCAAATCTTTAATATAATTTAACGA
This sequence comes from Candidatus Omnitrophota bacterium, assembly GCA_028715645.1. Lineage (GTDB taxonomy): Bacteria > Omnitrophota > Gorgyraeia > JABMQH01 > JABMQH01 > JAQURK01. The sequence goes on from JAQURK010000001.1 coordinate 115,236, forward strand.
TTGCGAGTACAAAAGAGGCTCTGTAAGCCCCATGTACGTTATATAGATTGATCTTATCATTATAAGGCCTTCGGGTCCCCTTTTATAAGATCGCGCCTTTGTGATAATCCGACAGCCACTAACACAAAAACAAATGGCAAGGCCATCGCCCTATGCCGGAATAACGTCCCCGCATTACCTTCGGTAAGACCCAGGGCCATATACATGGCAATAAGATAAAATATCAGCAAATCGCCTCCTTTTATCTTGTGGGTGATTATATATTTGCCTCCCAAGAAAATAGCTGGGATCAGGAAATAAAATAAAATCGTCTCAGGAACAGCCGTAATCTGCAACATGCTGCCAAGCATCCAGGGAAAAGGGGCCAAAACGGCTATCAGGAACATAACGGGCATGCCAAACAATACATAATTTATCGGATTAGCAAATTGCAATGTAAAAAAAGCGGATCCAGCCTCTAAGGCCTTGCCGCGGCGCAGGACATCCATTGCAGCCAAAACCGATCCCGTATCCGATAAATCGTCTTTGTTAAACTCCTCGAAAATATGAAACAGCTTTACTGGTTCTAATCCCGTATGAGGTACGGCTAAAACAATAAAAAGCAAAAGGATTGCCGCTGATAAATACAAAAACGGGCTCTTTCTTAGTCTAAAAAAAGGGAAGAACAAAGAGGCCAAAAGCGCCATACAGAAAATATAAAAAAGAAAGGATCTAAACTCCTTAAGGGCAGCGGCAAATGCTGCTGTGGAAAATAACAAATAAAACCTGAATTTACTCTTGAGATTTAATACAGACCAGATTAAAACGGTTATTAAGAAAATAGATATGGGTTCTTTAAGATTCTGTATCGACCAGAAAAATAAAGAGGGCCAGAAGGCCGTCAAAAGCGAAGCAATCCTCGCCGCTCTTTTATTATAAAACTTCCCCGCAATATCATAGATAAAAATAGCCGTTAAAGACCCGGCGAGGCAATTAAGTAATACGGGTGAAAGAGAATTCTTCCCCGTAATATAATAAACTATAGCGTTCCAGAAATCATAAACTGTTATCGTTCCACTGGAGCTATGCCTTACCGCCTCTTTAATAAGCTCTGAGCCTTTTTTGCCCGCCATCCACAAATCAAGGATAACACCCCCATTAGCTGAATATCCCCAGGCATCGCCTATGTGACCTGTCCCATTAGACAGATATATGAGATTAAATAAAAATATGGCCGATATTATTCTTGCCGCAGTCGAGATAATGAAGACGGGAATCAAAAAAGTCCTTTCTTTCTCCCCTTTGCCTGAGATTATGACAAGCCCCCATAATAACCCAAGTCCCACAATTAACACAGGGAACATAAGTTCTGGCGGTATACAGCCCGCGAGGACCGCTATAATTATACCCAAGATGATAAAATTTCTATTTCTTTGTGGCGAGTTGTCCATACAATCCCAAAATACCTATTGTTGCAAAAATAAACAAAAAAGGTTCTATTATCAACCTAAAACGCGGGGAACCGTAAAAAACCAGCGTCATCAACTGAAAATAAATAATCGGCAATAAAACAGGGTAAAATCTTTTAAATTCCATAAGGGCCATAAAAAAACCTGAAATAAAAAATGGCGCCATTACTACATACATAATATTGAAATATCTTCCTCCCACTATTTCCCAATCAAACGGCGCCCAAAAATAGAGGATCTTTTTTACTTCAAGACCTAACACCTTCCCTGGATTCTCCTTGATAAACTGAACAGTTTTTCCTACCAAAAAATTGCTTTTTTCCGCAGGGCAGGCGATCTTGTCAGCCTCGACAACAATAGGATCTTTGTCCCCTGCAAGCATCCCAAAAACGCCTTTCGGCGGGCAATACCCTGAATACAACGTTATCCCTCCCTGCGTAGCAACGGGTATAAACTTATGGTAAATAACAAAATTTCTTATAGTCCATGGCAGAAGAGACATTATAAAAAATACAAGCGCCACTGAATATTTTTTCATGATATCTGAAAGTGGCTTGCCGCCAAGCGAAAAAAAGAATACGGGGATTATAAATAAAATATATAATAACATCATGACCTTTGTAAGCGCGGCTGCGCCCAATAATATGCCAAGGACCGCCATTGCTTTACTTTCAAAAGCCCTGGGCGCCTTTAGCAGCAAGAGAGTTATTAAAAGCAGCAAAAAAGTAAAAAATAACTCGGTTAATAAGAGACCTGCCGATTTAATAAAAGGAAAATAGATAATCGTTATAATCCCCGCTATAATTCCGCCCAGGTTATTAATAAGGGATTTGCCGATGAGATATATCAATACGCAGCTAAAGGACCCGATTATGGCCTGTGTGACCCCGACCGCTAAATAATTGTGGCCGAATAACCGGTAAATAAGGGAAAGAAAAAAAGGATAAAGTGGCGGATAGAAAGAGTGCGGTATGCCGTTTGATTCCACATATCCCTTGCCCTGACTCAGCGATAATCCCAATGCATCATAGTGCATTGCGTCTGCAACCGGGATGTCATTGCCTTTAACCACGTAAGCCAGTCTTATCAGCAACGCGGCAAAAAATATCATAAATACTAAATATCTATTTTTTGCGGGTTTCATGCCAGGGTATCCCAAAGGTTATAAAATTGTTGTACATATGTATGAATAAGACAATGTTCCTGAGCGTTTTGTTTATTCTTCAGGCCGAACTCCGTAATCTTTCTTTTATTTCCAAAATAAAACAATATCGCGTTCGCCAATTTTTCGCTATCGGCAGGCGGAACTATAATACCATTAACATTATCAGATACCAATTCACGATTGGCGCCTACGTCCGTCACTATGGTAGCCAGTCCCATAAACATCGCCTCAATCAGAACAAGGGGAAGTCCTTCAACTATGGATGGCAGGACAAAAACATCCGACGCATTAAGATAATCCGGCACATTCTCTGCGGCTCCTAAAAAAATCACTTTTCCCGTCAGCCCATAATCCTTACATCTTTCATAAAGTAGGTCCTTTAAATCGCCATCCCCTATCATAAAATGGCTGAATTTTACCCCCTTTTCGTTGACCCTCTTAAGCGCCTCTATAAGATAAATATGCCCCTTTCTGTTGCAAAGCGTTGCCACTGTTATAAAAACCAATTCGTCATTATTAATATTGAACCGTTGCCGTACGGAATCCCTTGGTTCATTTACCCTGTACATGGAAGGGTCTATGCAATTTCTAATCGTAATAACCTTGTTCGCGGGCAGCCTTTCTTTCGATATAATATCCGCGCGCAACGTCTCAGAACAACATACAATGACCTTTGTCATCTTGGCAAGAAGATAATCTGACATGACATAAGGCAGAAATTTAATGCCGCGGTATTGATAATGATCGCTGTGTTCCTCTGTAATTACGTTGGGTATTCCGCAGGCCAGGGCGGCGATCCGGCCGTGAAAATTAGAATCAAACAAACTGGTCTGGAGGATGTCTATTTTTTGACTCTTTAGGTATCTTATAACCCTTACGGTTGTTTTTATATTTTTAAAGGCATGGTCCTGTCCTAATTCGTCAACCTTGTAACCTAATTTTTCTATCTTTTCCCCGATTTTACCCTTTTTCTTTATGCAGCACAATTTTATATCATATCTGTCTCTGTCTATGTTCTTTAAGAGCGCATATCTTAACTGTTCGGCCCCTCCAACCCCAAGGCCGACATGTAAAAATAATATCTTTTTTTTCTGTTTAGACATGGATCCTCTTTTTATTAAAATCGGCTAAAACCCTATATCCTTTATTTCGTAATATGAGGTGGGCGGCAATTCTAAAAATATCGCCGTAAAGGAAAAAATTGAGCAATTTACCAAGATATAATTCGGGAGGGGTGAAGTGTAACTTCTGAATAGATGCCCTTTCCTCTTCTATAATGGCCCTGCTTGATTCTATACTGCTAAGCCCGCCGCAGTTAAATATGGACACTATGCGTTTCATGTGCGCGCATCGAAGACCGTTTTTGTATAACGCCCTTATAAACCATTCATAATCACACACGATCTTGTATCTTGTATTATATCCTCCTACTTTTTTAAAACAGTGCCGGCGAAAAAAAGCCGACGAGTGGGCTTTGGTATTTCTGAGAAAATGACGCTTTGTAATGAAGCGGGGGTATCTTCCCGGGACATATCCGGCGTTATCCTCATAGTCATTAACGATATCGCCATATATAAAATCCGTCTTTTTTCTATCAAGAAAACTCACGGCGGTCCTTATGACATCATTGTCAAACAGCCTGTCATCCGAATTATAAAAATAAAGGATGTCTCCGCCTGCACGAGCGATCCCTTTGTTCATAGCGTCATAGATACCGTTATCGGCCTCGCTTATCAAACAGTCAATCCTGTTTCTATATTTATTTAAAATCTTCAGGGTTCCGTCCTTAGAGCCGCCATCGATTATGATATATTCTATATTGGTGTACGTCTGGGCCAAAAGGCTTTTGATGGCCCTCTCCAAATATTTTTCCGAATTCAGACAAACGGTTATAACCGAGACCCTTGGCTTTTTATCTGTAAATACCCTACTCATTTAGTTATTCACTATCGTTTTATATATGTTGTATGTTTCAAGCGCGGTCTTATCCCAGGAGAAGTCTTTTATCCTCTCACTGCCTTTTTTTACATATTCTTTTCTCAAGCGCGTGTCATTCATTGCCTGTCTTATACAGGAACAGAGTTCATCAACGTTATCCGGAGAAAAGAGCAGCGCGGCATTGCCTGCAACCTCCGGAATCGATCCTGTATTTGAAGCGATAACCACACAGCCGTTGCTCATGGCTTCTAATACAGGCAGGCCAAAACCTTCATAAAGTGACGGATAAATAAAAACAGAGGCGTTTTTATAATAAAGACTAAGCAGATTATCGCCTCCCTTAACATGCCTTATATGCCGTTCTAAATTCATATTCCTGAACGCCGAAATTTCTTCATCCGAAAACTTCTCGCCGCCAAAGCAAACCAGGTCACAATCGTTTTTCAATTTCAACTCGTGATAGGCTTCCAGCAAGACTTTAAAATTTTTGTAATACCACCTTTTACCGACGTATAGAATGTACGGCCTCTCAAAAATAGCAATATTTTGATTCAAAAAAATATCGGGCGGATCCGAAACGACGCCCTCATGAACAACATGCACCGGCTTGCCACTCACATCATAAATACGGCATAAATCTTTTTTGCAGCTATTTGAAACACATATCAGGCAGTCTGCGTTTAAAATAGACCTTTTTTTGATATTGACTCCATTATTCAATTTGTCATATCTATGCGAAAATATCTCATGTATCATATCGTGAACCGTAACAACAGTTTTTATGTCTTTTCTTCTTCGTACGGCATCTGAATAATAGGTAGGATGATATATATCATATTTATTTGAGCTTAACACAAATTCAATATGTATCATATTCAGCCTGCTTAACCTCCGGGGCAAAAAGGAGCGGCGGCGCAATGCATGCACTTCCATATCTTTGTATTTTTTAAGATGGCTTATCAGCACGGAACAATATTTTGACACCCCTCCATGACGCTGAGAATTGAAAATTACATTATCAAAAAATACCTTCATTGTATTATTGCCTTTTTTTCAATATGCAAAAACAACCGGCAAACTTGTGAGGCAAGATTAACTCGTATCGGCCATCATGTTCGCTCATAAATTCATCAACGGCTGTTTTAGCCCCTTCGGAAAACCAGCCATAGTCATCTACAATTATAAATCCATCTGCTGATAAGCGCTTATTTAATAATCTTAATGTGGCTAAAGTTGGGCTATAAAAATCAAAATCCACATAGGCGAAACAGACTTTACCCGGCAAAGACCCGCTATTATTTACAACCTCTTCGATAAAACCGGGTATAATCTTTGTCCTTGAGGCCGGAAAGGCAATCTCATTTAGTCTGACTCTAACCAATTCAACCGGACAGGACATGGTTCCTTCATAGTCTTCAATAGTCCCCAAATTAAAGATGTCATTAATTAGCACATCTTTTTCATGAGGTTTTGGCAATCCCTTAAAGGAATCAAACAACCATAAATTCTTATGAGTGGGACGTATCTCATTGGCCAGAAGCGCTGAGGTCGCGCCCTGCGCCACGCCGAATTCACATATATCACCCTCCACGCCTAACGCCTTATGCAAATAGGATATGATATACATGGCCTCGCTCACCCCAACACCCAAAAGTTTTGCCATTAATTCGATCCTGCCTTCGCGATGGGGCAATTCCTTAAAGATTGCCTCGTTTAAAAAGCCACTAAACTCTTCAACCAAACCCGCGTATTTTAAGTTCTGCTCTAGACGGGCCTTATTATACGCGTCAATTCTGCATAGCTTCAAACCGGCCGGTTTTAGCAAAGTGGTTATTATTTTTTTAATTATTTTTTTCATGTATTTTTTAACAGGACCTTCTTCTTAAGCGAAGCCAAGGTCTGATAAAATGTCAGTCTGTAGAGCTCGAACACCGCGGCGGTTATCATCCGCGTCGAATAATATACGCCGAGCCGCTTCGTGTATTTACAGAGAAATATCAAATATTTCATCAACTTTCGCCAGTGAAATTTTCCTGAACGGCCGATAACAATAAAATAATCCCTCAGACACCATCTTAGAAGGTAAAATAAATTATAATTAAAATCGCATATAAGCCTCTTATCTTCAAACAACCTGGCGCTTTTATCTAATAGATCCCTTTGCGCGGTGCTGTAGCCGTCCACATCCGGGCTCACCAACGACACGGATTGCGCATGGGCGCGGTAAAAAATCAAAGGCGCACTTATAAAAACTATCTTTTCCAGCAGCCCGCATCTAATCGCGAGCAGCCCGTCTGCATAAAATGAAAAAGGAGAACTGCCAAGTTGTTCAAAACCTCCGGTTTGCCTGATATACTGCGTATCAAAAACGCCATAACATCCCTGAACCCTTATTGATTGCGTAAGATACCCTTTCAAAAACTGCCGGCCGCTAAAAACCTGTCCTTCCCCCGTAGAAATGCCATCTTGCCCTGGATAGCTGGGGCCCATCGTATATGAAGTAAACACACAGGGAGGGAAATCATGTTTTATTATAGCCCTGTATATGACCTGGAGAAAATTAGGCTGGTATAAATCGTCATCGCCGAGCCAGGTAAAATATTTGGAATTATTCGCCTTAAGCAAATAATTGAAGTTATTGACGGGATTTAAATTTCTAGATTGATTAATAAAACGAACCCTCGGATCCTTAATTCTCAGTTTATCCTCATTTATAGTTAAATTGGGGTTATCGTTAGAAACAATAACCTCAAAATCGGAAAATGTCTGCCCCAGTACGGAAGAAAGAGTTTCTTTCAGCATATCAACCCTGTCATAGGTGGGCACACCTATCGAAAAAAACGGCATAAAATTAATTCCTCTTTCAACTAATCACTGCTACAGACTAAATAACCGCCGGGATTGCATGTAAAAAGAAGTTTATTCTCAATCTCCTTATCTGGCTTAAACCTGCTATTTTCTTTAAGGAATTGGCGCAGCGCTGTTTTAGGGTTATTACCGGGCCCCCACGGCCGGGGACGATGCCTCTGCACAGGTATTGCTTCAACAATTGTGTCTCCACAAACTAAATAAAAACCCTTTCCTATGAAGCGTGAGTAAACCTTAAGCTCCCTAAGCACATGCTCATGAGTATGAAATGAATCAAGGGATACCAGCACCCTTTTAGAGTTTCCGACAACTTTTTTAACCTTTCTTATAACCGCGTCCTTTACTGAAGAGCCTTTCACCAAAACAATCCTTCGTGAAAGTCTTTTATGCCGGCCTAACCTCTTGGTGAGGTTGGGGGGAATATAAATATCGATGCCAATCACCTTCTTGCCTCCCAGGATTTCCATAAGGCTTGCGTAAAATAACAGGGATCCTCCCCATGCGACCCCCGTCTCTATGATGAAATCCGGCCTCGTTTTGTAAATTATCTCTTGCAGGGCAAACATATCCTGAGGAAACTGAAGTATCGGTTCGCCAAGCCAGGTAGTCTGATGTATCCACATATGCCTGTCCGCCCTGACCAATACGTCAAGGGCATCCCGCTGTAACCTTTTATCATTCGCCATAATGCCGGCGGACCTAATCCTCAACTCTTCAAATTTCTTTCGCGTGTACATTACCTTTTAGCCCCGCAAAATCCCTATTGTTTCAGCTATCCCTGCGCGCAATCTTCCATTGAATTTGAAACCGGTGTCTTCAAACTTTTCGCTGCTCACTTCATATGAAAGTTGATTCATTATTCTCGTCGTTACAAAACGTATTTTAAGATCGGGAATAAACGACCGTATCGCCTCGGTGATATCCCGCACTGTAGAATTAACTGTTACAACATTGAATACCTCGTTAATAAACAACCCCTTCCTTACAATATGGGATATGGAATTTACCGCGTCGCCCAGGTAAAGATAAGGACGTTTTTGGTCGAAGGCCGTCTTCCATACCGTAATAGGCTCTCCAAGGCACGCCTGCCATATAAATTTATTTACTGCAGTATGAAAACGCATGCCAATTGAGGTCCCAAAAATCGTGCCGAAGCGGCAGATACAGAATTTTAACCCATATCTTTGGCCAAATTTAAGAAGCAGCTGTTCTGTCTTTAATTTACTTTCAGCGTATGGGCTTTGGGGTTTTAAGCCCTTTAAGGCGCAGCCTTCGTCTACAATTTCATCCTGTGTCCCGTATACGCTTGTCGTAGAGGGAAAAAACAGCTTGCATCTGTTTCTTACGCAAGCCATCGCCACTCTCCTGGTGCCGTATAGATTAACCCTTTTTACCTCATCCGGTTTATCGAAACTTGAAGCGGCATCGGTAATAGCCGCTAAATGAATGACTACATCCACCCCTTTAAAATATCTGTTCAAATCGGCGGTGCATATATCTCTTTCGTAAAATTTAAAATCCGTTCCGGATGGCAGATTAAATAAAGACGGATATCGTTGAGTCAATAAATTATCCATGATGGTGACTTCCTTAAACTGGCCCCGTTTAAGGCTATGGATTAATTTTGAACCTATATGTCCCAGGCCCCCTGTGATCAATATCTTCATCTTTACATTATTTCAAATAATAGCCCAAACACTTTTCATAATACTTTTTTGTCTCAACCAACCCTTTCCCTAGCTCCTTTTGGGGATACCAGTTAAGAATTTTCTTTATTTTTTCGTTGCTAATTACCGCATCACCTATCTCAGTCACCCTTCTCTCCTTAGGCCAGCTAATAAACCTTACTTTACCGGAACCGATATGTTTAACTATATTATCGGCGATCTCAGCGACGCTGTAATGCTTATCCGCTGTCGCAAAAAATATCTCGTTGTTGCTTTTTTCGCTTACAGCGGCCCTTATCAGCGCTGAAACACAATCGTCCACATAAATTACATTCCGCAGTTGAGCGCCATCCCCATAAACCGTGATATCCTTGTTTTGGAGGGCCAAGCCGATAAAATAATTCACAAAGGTAAAATCACCGCTGTGGATGCTCGCTCGGGGACCAAATACATTTGAAAGCCTTAATACCGAAACGCGGATGCCATATGCCCTCCCGTATATCAACACATACTTTTCCGAAACGCTTTTGTCCGCGGAATATATATCTGTGGGAAACTCAGGGTGAATCTCATCGATTGGCTTATACCGCATCTTTCCAATCTGGGTGGTGGTTCCGATTTGAACAAACTTTATATCCCTGTTAAAGCGCCGCACCGCCTCTAACTGATTAATGACGCCGCGGCCGTTAACATCCAAATCAATCCAAGGCTCCCTCATTGAAAAGGAATGCGAGGTTGATGCGCAACAATTAAACAATATGTCCTTCTTGGTAATATGTCTTGATATTTCGTCAAAATTCAATATATCGCTGAAAATTAGCTCTACGGAATCTTTAATATCACGGATATTATATATATTTCCGCCCGAGCGCGGATCAAGGCAGTCATAAATGGAAACATGCGCCCCGTGCTTGAGGCAGGCATGCGCCAGGCTGCTCCCGATAAAACCAAGGCCGCCTGTTATCATTATCCTTTTTCTCTTTAAAGTTGATAAATCCAAGCCAGAGCCTTTCTTCATAAAGACCTCCCTTTACCTGCCCAGAATCCTTCTGATTCCTCCGCATATGGCGTCTATCTGACCCTCTCTAAGATTTAACGCACAGGAAAGATTTATGCCCCTTGAGGAAATATCATATGCGGCAGGA
>JAQURK010000002.1 GCA_028715645.1 Candidatus Omnitrophota bacterium
CAGCGCCTCGATTACATTAGAAATAGCTTTTTTTGAAATATAGGGCTGAAATAAATCCATTAACCTACCTCTTTCTTGCCGAATATTTATCCAGGGTAATAGCCTTTGTTTGTTTCGCCCCGACCGTCGCAAGGGAGTTGACTCCCCAAAAAAACCATCTCAGATATTCGCGCATCCAGGGGCCGACCCTGAAAGTTGAATCGCCGCCGAACAGCCTGTCTACCGAGACAACCGGAACCTCGCCCATCCTCAGGCCTAAAAGCTGAGCCTTTATGGAAAGTTCAAACGCGAAAGCCCAGCCGACATCCGCTTCAATATTGATCTTTTCAAAAATTGAACGCCTTGCCATTTTGATGCCGGTTGTCGCGTCGGTAAGGGCACAGCCTGAAATCAACCTGAAGGCAGTGTTGGCGGTGCGGGAAAGAACCCCTCCTATAAGCGACCCCCCCAGCCTCCTGCCCCCCAATGCGTACCTGCTGCAGCTTACAAAATCACATCCCTTTACAGTAATCAACTCCAGCATATCGGCAATAGCCGCTATCGGGAAAATCTCATCCACCAACGCAATTAATATTATGTCTCCCTCGCAAATATCAATTCCCTTTTTTACGGCATTTGAAACGCCGCGTCCCAAATCATTAAATGCCAAACGGATATTGGGAAATTTTTGCTGCAGCGCTTTCGCTGCCTCAACGCTGTTATCCTCGGGAAAATCATAAATCACCAGTATTTCATGCGGAACCTCTACCGTAGCCTCAAGGATTTTTATCATGACCTTAAGGCTTTCCGCCTCGTTATAAACCGGTAAAAAAATCGACAGTTTCCGGAACCCCATATTTATATCAGCCATTTATAACCCGCCTTTGCTTCCTGATGCCGCCGGCAAGACAATTTTATCGTTTTCAATACCTGCATAGGGCCCTTGTTTGGCTGTAATACATTCAACATCCTCTAAAACCCTTATCGCATGGCCCCCGTTCATAAGAAGAACCGCATCGCCTTTAGTTACGATAACTTCCCCTTCCTTGATTCCTTTGCTGTTAAAAAAATCTACCGCTAATTTACCTTTAACGATATAGAGCATCTGAAAGATATCCGCTTTAATATTAATTTTCTGGTGGGTATGCGGGGCTTCCAGGTATCCGGCCTTATGCGCTATTACACCAAACTGCATGGGGCTCTGCGGCCCTGTAAAAAAATCTGACTTTTCAGCCGCAAAACCTTTTCTTATGACTATAGCGTAATCCAATTTATTAAAAGTTATTTTATCGACATGCATATTGCCATTATAATATGTCACCGGGTCAAGTCAAGAAAAATGGGATATATAAACTTCGCCAATTTCTTTCCTATAATATCGCATCCTGTTTCATTAAAATGGGTAGAGGTGTTAAGCGGGTCATATTCATACATATTTCTATCCGGTTTTGTGAACATTTCATTGAAAGTATAAATTTTAAAACTATTATTTAATAAAACCTCGCGCTGCCAGTCTTCAATAAAGCCGGTGGCTACCAATGGTATTTTATGGTCCTTGGCTGTGTTGGCGAAATCACAAATATATTTTTTCCAGTTGTCGTTGCCAAGCATATAATGATATCGTGGAGGGACTCGATCCTTGGTGCGGGGAGGATGGGGCAGATGCACGGCGGTCTCCCTGTCCTTGTCGGCCCTCGCTGTCCCTGTCAATCCTTCAATAAAAAGCAGTGCGTCTGTATAATTTTGTTCAAACCAACTATAAAAAAATTTCTCAGACACGGCAGAGTATATAAATCTCTTCCACAAGAAAACCAATATATAACTTTTGTACACCATGTGATTTAAAAGTTTATTTTCAGGCTGGATATAGTTGCATACATGGGTATCGTTTATCGCGATTTGGAGAATAATCAAATTTGGATTAAAACGCAAGGCCCTGGTTTTAAGCAGTTCGATCTCCTGGGAGGTATTATAACCCGGCACGCCGAAATTTAATACCTTGATCTTTACGTCTTTATTAAGGGTACTTAAATAATTTTCCATTATGTTGGGGTATGTATTATGCCAATCCTTCACAGAGCTGCAAAAGGTATGGGAATCGCCTATCACGGCGATAACATAACTGCCGCTCAAATCCCTCATATCAAATTCATCCTGGCGCATTCCAAAACTGTTGACTTGAGGGTACGCCGGGTTAAGTTCGTAAACAAGCTCTGGGTTTTTGCTTGAGACGTAGATAGATACCGGCTCTTTATATCGCAGATAAACTTCGGCTATCAGAAGAATACTAAAAAATATAATTAGCATTTTTTTATATTCTCTAAGTTTGGAGGAGGCGGCAATTAATGAGGCCCTGATATCGGGCATCAATTCCTTTGTCAAAATTGCAATAAAGTACAAATGGAAAATTGTTCTAATGAAACAGGCCGGGGTCAGCAGGCTTTCCTTAAATCCGTCATAAGCGATAGGAAAATGAAAATACGTCGCAAAATCAAAAAGGGCTATCGGCACGATATCCTTCCAATTTCGCGCTCGCAGGATGAGAAATGGCGTGACCCATAAAATCCATTGAGGCGAATAGAATTTTGCAAAAAGCATAAACACCAAAATGGAAAGGGCCGCCCAGCGGATTATTTTTTGAAAAGAATCTATTTTACTAATCGCGGTTAACGGCATGACTGCAAATTGAAGCATAAAAAATATAAAATACCAGATTTTAGTTTTTGATGTGACGCCCACCAGATACAGCAGGTAAAAAAAGGACTCCGCATTACACCCTCTCCTCGCCTGAATTACATATGGAATTAAACAGGCCCTAAGCCCCCCGGTTAAAAACGTAGTAACTACTGCGGAAAAAATAACAAGAAAAAACATCGATAATGCAACCACATCGATTTTTTTAAGCCGATAATATTGAAAACTTAAAAAAATAGGCAAAAGAACGAGCAGATACCATTTGGCTAAAATGCCCAATGACAGGACAAGGATGGCCGCTTTGTGCCTGTTCTCTGATAAAAATTTTACGCTTAAGAGGCTTAAAAATACAGGGAAGATGTCATATCTGTAAAGTGAAAAATAGAGCGACGCGGGCAAAAACATGGCTAATGCGAAATATCTGTGGTCTCTCCTTAGACGGTATAACAGTATCACGGAGGCCAAGAAAAAAATAAGCATAATAGCCGAAAAAATGATCGAATATCCCTGGACCGTATAATTAATTCTTAAAAGGGAAAGTAGAACGTGCGGCACCGCAAATAGGCATACTGCAAGCTGCGGGTATTCAGAACCTATATCCTTATATGGAACTTTCTTAAGAGGATACCACATCCCTTCGTCATGATAGCGCTTTCTGTCACAAGGATCGTTCAAAAACCTTATACTATGGCCCTTTTCCGCGTAGTACAACAGACCTATAAAAAGTAAAATAAAAATCAGAATGATTAAAATCCAATGATTTTTCATACAAGGTCCAATTAAAATATGGCGTAAATAAACGGGGCTACTGCGGATCCTTCGCTAAATATAATCAAAAAGCTGGCTAATATCAGGATTATTATTATTGGCAGAAGCCAATACCTTTTCCTGCATCTTAAGAATTCCCATAATTCAGCGACCAATTCAAGCTTACTCATCTAATCTCATATTATTTTAAAAAAACGTGTACAGAAAAGGAGACAGAATCGAGCTTTCGGTAAATATAATTAAAAGGCCTAATAACAGAAGAACTATTACTATTGGTAAAAGCCAATATCGTTTCCTGTATTTTAAAAATTCCCAAAGTTCCCTGACCAGCCGAAATTTACCCATTCAACCTTCTTTTCCCTATCATCAAAAAAAGTCCCCCTTCCCTATGGCCTGTAAATACAAGTCTGCCTTGCGCTGTAAAATGGCTTAGGGCATTTCCCCTTGGAGATGCCCTGAACAGGCGTTCCTTTTCTGAAAAAGGTTCGAAGGTTATCTTTGGTATGCTATTTACAAAATCAAAGCCTGTCTGGTCAAACCATCTCAGCACCTCTCCAACCGTATGTTTCGATTCATGGGGGTTTTTATACTGGTCAAGAAACCAGGTATTTTTCTTAACGCCTCCCGTATCTTTCCGTTTTAACTGTTTATCGAAAATCACTGATTTTTCGCCAAATACACTGAAGACAAGCCGCTGGATATCCGTTGCCAGTCGCCCATATCTATTGTACAGGCCCACCATTATAAATCCGCCTTTTTTTACAAGCCCGGCTATGGACTTAAATCCCAAAAATGGATCGCTGGTATGATGGAGAACGCCGTTGCAGATAACAAGCGGGAAACTCTTCTCTTTAAATATGGGCCTGAAAAGATTCATCTGATAAAACCCGGCGTTCCTTAGATCGTTTTTTTCCTTAAACTCCTGCGCCAACCGCAAAGAATTTAAACATATGTCGGCCCCAAACACGCGCCTGTTTGCGATGCCCAAAAAATTGCTTAACTGTCCTGTCCCGCATCCGACCTCAAGCACCCTTATGTTAAAAGGTATCTGCTCATTAAGCATGCGCGCAAAAAAACCCTTCTCGGCCTTGTTGACCAGATCGCCCGCGTCTTCCAGATCGTCGTAGTTTGGAAATGGCGTCTTTTCATAAAAGGATTTTATAACCGAGGTGACATCGCCTTGTGATTCGTCCCAATCATTCGGCCAAAAAAGAAGAGGCACCCCGCCCTCAAAGCGGTAATTATTTCCGCATCCCTTGCACCTTATGGCGCCAGAGAACATCTCTAATCCGCCGCTGCATATGGGGCATATAAAAATCTCCATATTTTCGAGCATATGGGTCATTGGCGAGCTCATGTCAGGCTGTCCCCCTGTAATAGTCTTTTCTGCTTAATGATCTCTCAAGCCATAGGTATAGAATGATAAACAGGTACCTTGATCCCATCTCTCCTATATTCCATTTTGACACACCCTTGATCCTGCCGTACCAATTTGTTGGCACCACACACCATCTATATCCTCTTACAATAGTCTTTAGCGGCATTTGTACCGTCAGATTGAAATGGCAGGAGATAAGTGGCTGCATCCCCGCTATGGCTTTTCTTGAATAACACTTAAAGGCGTTGGTAACATCATTATAAGGCAGCCAGAAAAGAATCTGAATAAAAAGATTGCCTATTCTGTTTAATAAAAACTTGTGACGGGGATAGTTAATAACCCTGGCCTGACGGCAAAATCGTGTCCCAAAAACGCATTCGAATCCTTCCAGAATTTTTTTGTAATATTTAATAATATCACTCGGGTCATCTGAAGAGTCCGCCATGACAATAACAACCGCCTCGCCCCTTGCGAACTCAAGGCCGCGGCGCACGGTGTACCCGTATCCCGGGGCATAAATGTTCTTTACTAATTTCACCCTTGAGTCTTTTTCAGATATACGGTTTATTGTCTCGGCGGTCTTATCGGTGCTGTGGTCATCAATCACTATTATCTCAAAAGGTATTGCCTCGGTTTCCAAAACCCCCGTAATCCCCTGGAGCGTATTCGGCAAATTACCGGCCTCATTGTGGGCTGGGATTACAACCGATAATAACGCCCCTGATTTGTTATTATTGGATTGCATCGTTAAAATTGCTTTTCATATTGCGCCGGCTCAAGGACCTTCTTGCGGGGTCTTGCAATCCAATATGACTCCTTTACCCTATCCATCTTCAAACCCAGCAAATCCTTGCCTGTCAGCCTCATGAATAAACCAATCGGCAAAAAAATCAAATAGAAAATCAATAACAGCAGAAACTTCGTATTTAACCAGCCGATGATATGCGCAATACGCATCCATACCTTGTAGATAGGCCTTAAGATTGAGGGCGCGACCAAACCCGCTATGCCAAAGGCGCTTCCTGCTATCACAAAATATATCCAGGTCATAGGCTGGCCCTTGAAACAGAGCCGAATACTGAGAGCCAAAAGTATGCTTCCCAATATAAGGCCAAAGCTGCGTAAATTTTTACCTTCTGTTTTAGCCATTGATTTTTAGTCTAATTCAAACTCCTTTCTCCAATCGGTCTCTTCTTGAACATACCTCTGCTTGTGTTTATCCAAAAGAAAGCTCCCCATCACCAGGTAATCCATGTTTGTACGCATGAAGCAGCGGTAGGCCTCTTCCGGTCGGCAGACTATCGGTTCTCCTCTTACATTGAAGGAGGTGTTAATTATCACCGGACAGCCGGTCTTTTCGTAAAATTTTTTTATGAGCGCATAATATACGGGGTGCTCCGTTTCTTTTATTGTCTGGATTCTGGCGGAGTAATCCACATGAGTTACCGCCGGTATCTCTGAGCGAGCTACATTCAATTTGTCTATCCCGAACAGACTCTCCTGTTCCCCGGTAATCGCTATTCGCTTTTCTTTGCGCACGGGGCTTACCAAAAGCATATAAGGGCTGTCCTGTTCCATCTCAAAGTATTCGGAGACGCTTTCGCTCAAGACCGTCGGCGCAAATGGTCTGAACGACTCCCTGAACTTTATCTTAAGATTCATAACGGACTGCATCTTTATTGAACGGGCGTCGCCGATGATGCTCCTTGCGCCAAGCGCCCTTGGGCCAAACTCCATCCTTCCCGAAAACCAGCCGATGACCTTTTCCTGGCTTATTAGTCCGGCGACGGTTTCCAGAAGGGCATCCCTGTCTAATTTATTATGCGGTATAGACCTCTCCTTTAAAAAGGCTTCTATCTCTTGATCGGTGAAACTGGGGCCCAGGAGAGAGGCTTTCTGTGAATCAGTCACGCCATTTGACTTCCTTTCGTTGCCAAGATACTGATACCAGATAAAAAGGGCTGTTCCTAACGCCCCGCCCGCGTCCCCTGCCGCAGGTTGTATCCAGATATTCTTAAAGGGTCCGTCTTTTAAAATCCGGCCGTTTCCGACGCAATTTAACGCGACCCCGCCGGCCAGGCACAGATTGTCTTTTCCCGTTTTCTTATGGACGCGCCTTGCCGACCTGAGCATAATCTCCTCGGTAACAACCTGTATTGACCTCGCCAAATCCATGTCTTTCTGCGTAATTTTTGATTCGGGTCTTCGCGGAGGGCCGCCAAATAATTTGTCAAACCGTCGATTCGTCATCGTGAGCCCGACCGCGTAATTAAAATATTTCATATTCATTTTAAAAGAGCCATCTTCCTTTAAATCCAGGAGTTCACTTAAAATCATATCCACATATCTGGGCTTCCCATAAGGAGCGAGCCCCATTACCTTGTATTCCGCGGAATTCACCTTGAATCCCGTATAGTAGGTAAAGGCGGAATATAAAAGCCCCAGTGAATGCGGAAATCTCTGCTCTTCCAGTAATTCAATTCTGTTTCCGTCTCCCACACCAAAACTTGAAGTATCCCATTCACCCACAGCGTCCATTGTCAATATCGCCGCGTCCTGAAACGGGGACGGGAAAAACGCCGATGCGGCATGGGATTCATGATGCTCTGGAAAAATAAGCTTACCCTTGTAATTCAATTCATTACTGATGAAATCTGACATCCAGAGCCTCTGCTTAATCCAGATAGGCATGGCCTTCATAAAAGAGCGGATACCCCACGGGCTGTTTGCCAGATACGTAAAAAGTATTCTCTCAAATTTTATAAAAGGCTTCTCATAAAAACCTATGAAGTCAACATCGCCTATGCCGATCCCACCTTCTTTCAGGCAATAGGCAATCGCATTTTTAGGAAAATTGGCGTCGTGTTTTTTTCTTGTAAACCTTTCTTCCTGGGCGGCGGCCACTATCTCGCCGTCCTTCACAAGGCAGGCGGCCGAATCATGATAAAAACAGGATATCCCCAGAATATTCATCTTGATTTAAACCAGTCCAGGGTAAGTTTGAGTCCGCGATCGAACTTTACGGAAGGGGTGATGCCAAGGTATGCCTTTAAGCCTTTGATATCCGCCTGTGTCTTTCTGGCGTCACCTTTACGGGCGGGGCCGAAGACAGGCTTTATTTTAGCGCCGAGGAATTTATTAAGGAATTTTATGATATCAAGCACGGAATAGCTGTCTCCGCATCCAACATTGATGACCCGGCCCGCGGCCTTTTTTGACAGGGCCGCGGCAAGATTTGCCTCAACTACGTTGAAAACGTAGGTAAAATCCCTCGATTGTACGCCCGTGCCGTCCACCATCGGGCTTTCTCCCTTAATCATCCTTGAGATAAATGCCGGTATTACGGCCGAATATTTGGATTCCGGGTTCTGCCTTGGGCCGAAAACATTGAAATACCGAAGCGAAACCGTCTCAAGGCCAAAGGTGGCGCTGTAGACGCCGCAGTAATATTCACCTGCCAGTTTTGAGGCGCCGTACGGGGAAAGCGGGTTCAATAAGATATCCTCTTCCTGCGGAAATTTATCTACATTCCCATATACCGAACTGCTTGAGGCATAGACAATCCTTTTTACCTTGGTCCTGTGGGCCGCTATGAGGACATTTAATGTCCCTGCGACATTTGTCTCGTTGCACAATGTGGGGTTTTCAACGGATTTGGGCACGGAACGAAAGGCGGCCTGATGGATTACATAATCAATATCCTTCGAAACCTTTTCCATCAGCCCCAGGTCCCTTATATCGCCTTCTATAAGCTCTATCCTTTTTAAAAAAGGCTCGAGGTTCTCCCTTTTACCGGTAATAAAATTGTCTATAACCCTTACTTCCTCGCCCCTCTTTACCAACTCCTCGACGATATTTGAACCTATGAAACCGGCGCCTCCGGTAACAAGATATCTGCTCATAATCTGACCAGATTTTTAGCTTTTATGTTTTTATAAACATTCCGGGTGTCAAACACTATCTTTGAATTCTTAAGTATCTCCTCATAGTCAACTGAAGAATGGTCCGTGATAATAACAACACAATCCTTATCGCGGAACTTCCGTATGTTCCACGCCATGGATCTGAAGCAATTGCCGTCTATCTTTATCTCGGAGACATAAGGGTCAAAGAACGAAACAACCGCGCCTTTTTTCTCCAAAAGCCTTATGATCTCGATGGAAGGCGACTCCCTTGTATCATTTACGTCCTTCTTGTAAGAAACCCCCGATATAAGTATGCGCGAGCCTGAAAGCGGCTTACGGGCCTTATTCAGGATCTCCGCTATTCTTTTTACGACATATTCGGGCATGTAAGAATTGACCATATCGGCAAGTTCTATAAAACGCGCCTCGAACCCATGCAGCCTTGCCTTCCATGAAAGGTAAAGAGGATCTATTGGTATGCAATGGCCCCCCAGACCCGGGCCCGGATAAAACGGCATAAAGCCAAAGGGCTTGGTCTTTGCCGACTCGATTACCTCCCAGACATTTATATCGAGCTTGTGGCACATCAACGCTATCTCGTTTACCAGGCCTATATTTACGCTCCTAAAGGTATTTTCAAGCAGTTTGACCATTTCGGCGGTCTTTGCGGAGGAAACTACCATGACCGTTCTTATGACCTGCTTGTAAAACAGCTGCCCGAGTTCAGCCGATTTTTTTGTAACCCCGCCCACTACCTTGGGGATGTCCTTTGTCTTGTATCTTATGTTGCCGGGATCCACCCTTTCCGGCGAAAATGCGAGGAAAAAATCCGTATCGAGTCTCATCTTGCTTTTAGAAAGGGCCGGTAATACCACTTCATCCGTTGTCCCGGGATACGTAGTGCTTTCAAGGATTATAAGCTGCCCCTTCTTCCGGTGGCGGGCGATCTCTTCGGCGGCATTGACTATATACGAGATATCCGGTTCCCTGGTTTTCCTTAATGGGGTAGGGACGCAGATAATTATCACGTCCAGTTTTTTTACCGCCCTGTAGTCCGCCGCGGCGGAAAAAAGCCCCGCGTCCATAATGGCCCTTATATCCTCATTAGTGACGTCAAGGATATAACTTTTCTTGTTTTGCAGGGCAGTTACGCGTGACCGGTCAAGGTCTACCCCGGACACCTCAAAACCCTTCTTGGCAAATTCAACGGCCAGCGGAAGGCCTACATAACCTAGGCCTATAACGCCCAGCCTCGCCTTTTTTGTAACGATCTTATTTTTTAACCTTGAGTACATTTTTTTAATTCCTTCCACCACTTTTCATTCATCTGATACCACTCTACTGTCTCTTTAAGGGCTTCATTAAAGCTTTTTTTAGGCCGCCAGCCCAGCGCCTTTACCTTTTCGCAATTTACGGCGTACCTCTTATCATGGCCTGGGCGGTCTTCGACGAATTTTATGAGCGACTCCGGCTTTCCCATAATAGCCAGGATCTGCCTGGTCAGGTCTATATTTCGCATTTCGGATCCGCCGCCTATATTGTAAATTGCCCCGGCGTCTCCCTTATGGAGCACCGTGTCTATGGCCGCGCAGTTGTCCTCGACATACAGCCAATCCCGGACATTTAAACCGTCCGCGTAGACAGGCAGGCTTTTATCTTGAATGGCGTTGGTTATAAACAAGGGCATCACCTTCTCCGGGTACTGGTAGGGCCCAAAATTATTAGACGACCTTGTTATGAGGACAGGTGTTTTGTAGGTTATAAAATAAGCCCTGCACAGGAGGTCGGCGCTTGCCTTGCTTGCGGCGTAAGGGCTGTTTGGTCTTAATGGGTCCGCCTCCGTGAATTTGCCTTCCGCGATGCTGCCATAGACCTCGTCTGTCGAGATCTGGATATATCTTTTTACGCCGTTCTTCCTGACCGCCTCAAGCAAGGCGTGGGCCCCATCCACATTTGTGACTATAAAATCCGTGGCGTCTTTAATCGATCTGTCTACATGGGTCTCCGCGGCGAAATTAATTACGGCGTCACAGCCTTCGGATCCCTTTAAGACAAGCTTTTCGTCGCAAATATCCCCTTTTATAAACCGGTAATTTTTATCTGTCTCTATTGCCTTAAGGTTCTTCCTGTTTCCCGCGTAGGTCAGTTTATCGAGGTTTATTATCTTGTAGGAAGGGTGTCTTTTTAGCAAATAGCGTATAAAATTTGAACCGATAAATCCGCAGCCGCCTGTAATTAATAGTTTCATTTCAGCAATGTTACTATAAATTCCTGCTGTTCCCGGGTCAATTCTGGATACATCGGTATCGCGAGCGTCTCTCTAGAGGCGCCTTCCGCCTCAGGGAAATCGCCTTTCTTATATCCCAAGTATTTAAAACATTCCTGGAGATGCAGGGGGATGGGATAATATGTCCTCGCGTCCACGCCGTTTTCGTTAAGCAGCCTTTCCGCGGTGTCTCTCTTTCTCTTATCCTTAAACCTTATGACGTATAAATGGTACGTATGGAATTTGCCCTTTGGGACAAAAGGAGTTATGATACCAAGGGGGCCCAATCTCTCGTCATAAAAAGCGGCCAGAGACTGCCTTTTTGCATTCCATTCGTCAATGTATTTCAGCTTCACCCTTAGGATAGCCGCCTGGATGGTATCCATGCGGCTATTGTGGCCGATAACCGTATGCCGGTACCTTATCTTATTCCCCTGATTGCGGTAGATCTTTAAGGTATCGACGCACCGCGCGTCATCCGTTAAAACCATGCCCGCGTCGCCATAGGCGCCAAGGTTCTTTCCGGGATAAAAACTGAAGCAGCCCGCGTCGCCCATTGAACCCGCCTTTTTGCCGTTAAAGGCCGCTCCGAATGCCTGCGCCGCGTCCTCAACAACCTTTATATTATATTTCTTCGCTATTTTTAAAATTTCTCCCATGTCGGCCATTTGGCCATAGAGATGCACGGGAATCACCGCCTTGACCCTAGATCCTGCACTCTTGACCTTTAATAATTTCTCGAGTCCCTCTGGCGAAATATTATACGTCCGGCGGTCCATATCGCAAAAAACCGGTCTTGCCCCGCACCTTGCTATGGCCCCGGCCGTCGCGAAATAAGTAAACGCGCATGTTATAACTTCGTCGCCTTCCTTTACCCCAAGGGCCTTAAGCGCAAGTAATATGGCATCTGTCCCGTTCGCTACCGCACAGGCATATTTTTTGCCGGCATATCTTGCGACCTCTTCCTCAAATTTATTTACGTCTTCTCCAAGTATAAACTGGCAGCTGTCAAGGGCGTCTTCTACCGCGCGCATTATTTCTTTTTTTACGCCGAGATACTGCCCTTTTAAATCAACTATCGGTATCATTTCAAGCCCTTTAGATTCTTATTGGCCACCAGCATATTCGCCCGCAAGAGAGAATCAAACGTCCCCGAATCCGTCCACCAGCCGTCAAGTATATCATAGGTCATCAGCCGCATCTGAATATAGGCGTTATTAACGTCTGTTATCTCCAATTCACCCCGGCCTGAAGGTTTTAGTTTTTTAACGATATCAAAAACCCTTTTGTCATACATATAAATGCCGGTTACCACATAGTCGGATTTTGGTCTTTTCGGTTTTTCCTCTATGGAAATGACCTTTTTATTCCTGATTTCCGCTACGCCGAAGCGCCCGGGGTCGTTAACCTTCTTTAGGAGGATCCTCGCGCCCTCTTTTTGAGACTGGAATCTCTCAACTTGTTTTTTTATGCTTTTTTCAATGATATTGTCGCCAAGCATTACAACTATCTTTTGCCCGTCGGAAAAATGTTCGGCCAATTTTAAGGCCTCCGCGATACCCCCTTCGCCTTCCTGATAGGTATAATTTATGTGCTTCAGCCCGAAATCGCCTCCATTGCCGAGCAGTCTTAAAAATTCGCCCGCGTGATTGCCGCCTGTAACCACAAGGATATCCTTTATGCCGGCATCCACCAGCGTTTGCAATGGATAATAGATCATCGGTTTGTCGTAGATGGGAAGCAGATGTTTATTGGTGATCTTTGTGAGGGGGTAAAGCCTCTTGCCCAATCCTCCAGCCAGGATTATGCCCTTCATCTATCATCTCTCCTTGTTTTTCGGGCGGAGCCTGTCCCAGTCATAATACTCGTTTTTTACCCTGAACTCATCCGGCTCTTCCCTGTTATATTCCCGGTCTATGCAATTAATGATAAAGGCCTCGCCTTTCAGGCTTTTGAACGCATGGAGAACGCCTTTGGGTATGGTAATAAAACAGAAATTCTCATCGCCTATCTCAAATTCGTTTATCGAGCCTTTTGTTTCGCTGTCTTCCCTGGTATCGATTAAAACGAGCTTGATTGAGCCCTTTACGCAGCAGAAAAAATCCGTCTGTTTTTTATGCATATGAAAACTGTCCTTGTCCTTTACGACCCCTTCATATGCGGTGGTCAGGTATACCTGATTTGGCGGGCAATGAGTCTCAGAGACACGCAATATCTCCATTAATCGGCCGCGTTTATCCGATAATACTTTTAGCTTCTTTACCTTTACGCCGTCTATCATGACGACCGCCCCATACACACGTATTTAAAACCGAGTTTTTTCATCGCGGCGGGCTCATACATGTTCCTGCCGTCAATAATAAGAGGCTGTTTTAACAAGCCCTTTATTTTTTTCAAATCAAGTTCTTTAAACTCGTTCCATTCCGTTATGATTACAAGGCAATCAGCCGAATCCGCCGCCTCATAAGGGCCATTGCAAAATTTTACGCCGCGCAAGACTGACTTTGCCTTTTTCATCGCCTGCGGGTCAAATACCTTGAGCTTGGCGCCCGCCTTTACCAGCGAGCCGATGATATCCAGTGACGGGGCAAATCTTATATCATCCGTATCGGGCTTAAATGAAAGGCCGAGGATACCTATGGTCTTTCCCTTGACGATCCAGAGATTTTCCTCTATTTTTTTCACCAAGAGCCTTTTTTGCGCCTCGTTTATCTTTTCCACCTCTTTAAGCAGGCCGAAATCATAACCGAGTTTTTCCGAGATCCTGATAAAGGCGGCGAGGTCCTTTGGAAAGCAAAAACCGCCGAATCCCGCGCCGGCGTTTAAGAAACTCTTGCCGATCCTCTTATCAAGGCCCATCCCTAAAGCGACGTTTTTGACGTCCGCGCCGGCCCTTTCACAGATGTTACTAATGGCATTTATGAAAGAGATCTTCGCGGCCAGGAATGAGTTTGAGGCGTGTTTTATAATTTCGGCGCTCTTGATATCGGTGACAACGATGGGCGCGTTAAGCGGCCTGTAAAGTTCCGACAAGAGTTCCTTTGCCTTTTTTGATTCGACCCCGAGGACGACCCTGTCCGGATGCATGAAATCCTCTATGGCGGAGCCCTCACGCAAAAACTCGGGATTTGACGCGACATCAAAATCGACCTTATGCTTGTTATTTATTTTAACCGTATGCCTTACCCATTCGCCTGTCTCTACGGGGACAGTGCTCTTTTCAACTATCAGCTTATAAGACGTCATGCACCTGGCGATCTCGCTGGCAACATCTTCCACAAAAGTCAGGTCCGCTTCGCCGTTATCCCTCGGCGGCGTCCCGACCGCTATAAAAATTATTGAAGACTTCTTGACCCCTTCCTTAAGGTCGGTCGTAAAACTTATCCTGCCCTTTTTCTGGCTGTTTTTTACGAGCTCGGCCAATCCCGGTTCATATATGGGGATTATGCCCTTCTTTAAATTTTTTATCTTTTCCTTGTCCACATCTACGCAGACAACCTTATTACCCAGGTCTGAGAAGCATGCGCCTGTAACAAGCCCTACATACCCGGTTCCTATCACGCAAATATTCATACTCAATCCTCTCCTTAGTTATTGAATCAAAATTATATCACAGCATACCGGTCAATTTCCAATAAAATCAACTGCCGCTGCCGGTCCTGGGCCCATAATAGCTTGCCCCCAGTTTAAGCGGCAATTCGGGGAAGGCCTTAAGGCGGAATATAACCCATAAAGTATTGGCTTCACCGACCGAATAAGTGACCTCCATCTCCCAGCAATGAAGGTCTCGGGTCACTGAATATTCCTGCGCCTTCATCTCATTTCCCTTGAACTCATACCTCTCATAAACCCTGATCTTCCATCTGGGGGTAAGCCTTGTCTCAAGTTCTGTGGTCAGCTGTGAGCTGTCGCCCTCTTCATATATGTGTCCCGCCCCGATCCGCCAGTTATCCTTGGGATCATGCGCGGTAAGATCCGTCTTTAAGGATTTAAGGTCATTCCATTTAAGGTCATACAACGCGGTCTGTTTTAAAAAAAGCCAGTTATAAGGCCGTATCTCAAGATCGGAGGCCAAATTTGTGAAACTGCTGTCCTGCTCCTTTCTTAAGAGATAATCGGTTTCAACCACCCATCTTAAAAGCTCCGCGGCGACAAGGGAGTCGTTTTCAAGCCTTTTGGTCTGCAGCTTATTCTCAAACGAAATGCCGATGCCGTTTCTTGAGTCCACCTTGTCGGTTTCGTCGAACTCAAACAGGTCCTGCGGCAGGAGGGTCGGTTTGCTTACATAAAAATAACTAAGGGTCGGCATGAATATATGGCGCAGGCCCTCTATGTCCAGGTTCATGAAATTTGTCCGGTAATCGTAGATCCTGTAAAAATTAGTGCTTAGATCGGCGCCCGAATACAATGCCCCTCTGAACCGCTCCTTGTCCGTTGAAGCCTCCCTCGTGTACAAAGTTTCTCTCGCAGCGATATAAGGGTCGACGCTTAAAAAATCCATGAACCTGAACGGCAGCGAGGCCTGGTTGTATGTATCGGCCCTTACAACGTTATTATCCTCGCCGGAATCCGCGTCCTTTTTATTAAGATTTACGACATCGAAATCCCCTTTATAAAAAAACGGCAGCCCTTCTAACAAGCGCTGATTTTTGATATTTAATTCAGCTTCGGGCAGGCGCTCGGTCTCCGTAAAAAACCGGTTTACCC
Organism: Candidatus Omnitrophota bacterium; assembly: GCA_028715645.1. Classification (GTDB taxonomy): domain Bacteria; phylum Omnitrophota; class Gorgyraeia; order JABMQH01; family JABMQH01; genus JAQURK01. The sequence goes on from JAQURK010000002.1 coordinate 15,698, forward strand.
TTTTTTCGGCAGTGAGGGTTGCGGCATAATTTGGGCGGGTATGGATAACGGAAACAAGGCTTTTAGGCTCGGGTTCCCTTTCGAATTCCTCCCTGTAAAAAAAATCTTTTGTAAAACTTATGTCGCTCATTCTGTGGTATTCCAATATTGCCGTGGTATCGGGCCGCATTTCCCACTTATGCCTGTACATGACGCGCCAGCGGTCCGTATTGCTGTGCCTGACCTTGTCCCTTTCATCTATAAAATAGGTCCTGAGATATCCCTTTCCGATTGCCTTATTTTTATAACTGTAGTCTACGCCTTCACCGACTCCTTTATTTTGACGGTAATCGAGATGCAGGTTTCCTTTTACGTCGTCGCTGAGGTTGTACCTGTAAGATGATAATAGATAACTTCCCCACACCTTGTCACGGCCCGGCACAAGGCTTATCTTGGGGAACTTCTCTTTCATGGGCTGGCTATAGACAGGCAGATATAAAATGGGGACGCCTCCTACATCAAAGGTTACATTTTTAGCGACGACCCTCTTGCCAAGGAATATCTTTACCTGCCTTGAACGGATCCTGTAATGAGGTTTGGGCAGATCGCAGGTGGTAATATAGCCGTTTTTTATGTCTATCTCATCAGGGCTTACCTTATTGAGTTCATCGCCGCCGGCATACCAGACACCGGCCGTTGCGACCCCTTTTAAGATCACCCCTGTCTCATTCTCAAAATTATACCTGATGCTCTCCCCCTTAAGCACCTCATCGCCTCTGGTGATAACAACGTCTCCTTCGGCTATCGCATCCTTGGAATCTAAGAAGGCGGTAACCTGTTTGCAGGTCATTCGAATATCCTTGTATTTGACTATAACGTTCCCTTTACCTACTACTTTTTTTTCGGTATCGAAGTACTCAACCTGGTCACCGTTGACTTCCACGGGTAGCGTCCCGATGTCTGTATCAGATGCGGCATAAACAAGGGTCGATAGTCTATGGTCTATGGTCAATAGTCCGAAAAATAAAAAAACTGCCGAAAATAAATTTATCTTATGAAAAATTTTCATTTACCCTTTAGTCGCACAAGTACAGCGGCGCCGATCAAGCCCGCATCCTGACCTAGTTTTGCCTTCACAATCTTCGCGCAATCTGCCGGCAACCTCATGGCCCTTTGCTTGACGGTCTTTCTTATCGCTTCAAATAAAATCTTACCCGCATCCGCAATTCCGCCTCCGACAATAATCCTTTCAGGATTTAATAAATTTATCACGCCTGCTACGGTTACGCCCAGATGACCGCCTATCTCTTCCCAGACTGAGGCGGCAAGCCTGTCGCCTTTTTTTTCGGCCATTGAAATAATCTCCGGCGTTATCTTTTTAAGGTCGCCGTTGACAAGGCCTGTAACGGCGGTTTTTTTACCTTCCTTTATTTTTCTGATAGCGACCTCAACTATGTACTTATTACCTACATATTTTTCCATACAGCCAAAACCGCCGCAGTTACAATTTGGACCTTTTTCATTTAAGGGCATATGGCCTATCTCACCGGCCGAAAGGGTGCTGCCTCTGTACAGCCTGCCATCAATGACAATGCCGCCGCCAACGCCGGTGCCAAGGGTAATGCATACCATGTTCTTCGCCCCTCGCCCTGCTCCGTGATGAAGTTCTCCGAGAGTCATCACATTCACATCATTGTCAATAAAAACACTCATGCCGGTGGTTTTTTCAACAAGGTCTTTGAGCGGGACTTCTTTAAAACCTTTTATGTTAACGAGTTGATGTATGATCCCCCTTTTTGAGTCAATAAGGCCCGGCGCCCCTATTCCTATGCCGAGTATATCCTGTTTCCTGAGACCGGCTTCTTTCATAATTTCAAGGCAGGCATTAGACAGGGCGCTTATCAGCGATGTCTTGCCTTTGTAGGCCCTTGTTGAAAGGTTGGACTTCTTCACTATCCTGTTCTCATCCTTAACAAGAGCGATTTTTATATTGGTCCCTCCCAGATCCGCCGCAATGACATATCTTTTCATGTTTCTACCCTGTTTCTCCCTTTTGTCTTTGCCCTGTACAGCGCCTCATCCGCCATTTTTATAAAGTTCTCTTTCGTAAAATCAGTACTAAAGCCGTCAAAAAAACCGGCGCCCACGCTGAGCGTAACCTTCCTGTCGCCTCTGACTTTCATCTCTTCCGCCTTTTTCCTCAACCTTTCCGCCAGGGCAAGGGCATTTTCCTTTTTTATCTCCGGCATGATCACCGCAAACTCCTCGCCGCCGTACCTTGCGATGATATCGATCTTCCTGCAGGAGACCTTGAACATCCTTGCCAGTTCTATGAGGATGGCATCGCCCGCCTGATGGCCGAAACTGTCATTATAATTTTTAAAACGGTCAATATCAAGCATAAGTAATGAAAGCGGCCTGAGGTATCTTTTTGACCGCTCTATCTCCTCTCCAAGCCTCCTCATCAGATACTTGTGATCGTAAAGGCCGGTGAGACTGTCCGTTATGGAAAGAAAATTGCTTATCTGCTTTTCAATCGCCTTATTGAACCGCGCCAGTATCGACAAGACAATCACGATCGCCGCGCCCGAGGCGCAGGAAGCGGTAAGATAATCAAGGGAAAAAAGCTTCTGCGCGGCCTTCGTGGCTAAACTTTGCGATAAAAGGACAGCGCCCATAAAAAAAGCCATTAAAAAAATGAATTTTTTCATGCCTATGCTTACTGCCATCGCCCCTCCCCCGAAAACTGGATAACCTTGTTCCTGCCCATTGTCTTTGCCGCGTACAAGGCCTTATCCGCGGATTCCATTAACTCGGCAATTGTCTTCGCGTTATCCGGAAAAGTTGAAACCCCTATGCTTATCGTTATCTTAAGGGACTCATTATAGATCATGAAATTCTGCCTGGCAACGGCCTCTCTCAGCCTCTCCGCCGCAAGCACCGCGCCGGCCTTATCCGTTTCAGGCAGGAGTATGGAAAATTCTTCGCCTCCATACCTGCCGATGAGGTCTATCTCTCGAATGTTTTGTTTCAATACCCTTGCGACCTCTTTTAAGACCATATCGCCGAAAAGGTGGCCAAACCTGTCATTGCAGTCCTTGAAATGATCAAGGTCGACCATAAGATATGAAAGCCTGAACTTGCTTTTAAAGGAACGCTCAAATTCTTCCGCAAGCATTCCGATGAAATACCTCCTCACAAAGATGCCTGTTACCCCGTCGGTTATAGCGAGCTCCTGGATCTCTTTGTAAAGCCGCGCCTTATCTATCTGGAGGCTAAACTGCCTGGCCACTATCAGGAATTTATCGACCGCTACCTCCTCCAGCCCTTCCACATCCACCGCGCCGATCGCCTGATTTCTGCTTTTAAGAGGAACGCGAAAATCCGCGGCGCTCATGCCTCCGCCCGCATTCTTTACCTCATAGACCTTTTCCTGAGCTTTCGTCCCGCTGCCGGAAAGAGACAGCCTGCAGGTCCGGAACCTGAAGTTCTTTTTTATGAATTCGCTGAATATCCTGAAGATATCCTCAAATAAAAGGGCTTGAGACATATTTTTTGTTATTTCATAAAGTCCTGATATCTCGGAGATCCTTTCCTCAAGGGCCTTGTGGCGCGCAATAAGACCTTTGTTTTTTTCCTCAAGGTTTCGCAGTATTTTTTCAGAATCCGCTACTTCCTCCGTAAAAGACCTCTTTCTGTCAATGAGCGCTTTACCCAACACGACAAATACCACGGGGGCTGCGCAATACGCCGCAAGCGCGGGAACAATCAGATAGAACCCGGCCATGTCCTGTTCCTGCCTGATTCTTTTGCCTTATATAAATTGCTATCGGCGGTTTTTAACAGCTTCTCAGCGGTAGTCCCGTCTTCCGGGAAAGAAGATATTCCTATGGAAACCGTCAGTTTTACCTCGTCCCTTCTTAGCGTAAAAAGTGTTTTTTCAAGCCCCTTTCTTATATCCTCGGAAATCTTCATTGCGGCTTTTTTATCTGCCTTGGGAAGGATCATGGCGAATTCTTCGCCGCCGTATCTCGCGATAACATGGCCTTCGCCGGCCAGGGCCCTAATGGCCTGGGCGAGTTTTATGAGCAGCAGGTCGCCTGCGGCATGGCCGTATTTATCATTATAACCCTTGAAATAATCTACATCTATCATGGCAACCGAAAATCTGCCGGCTTGCGCCCCCGCATTTCCTACCTTCAGCTCGAGCGCCTCCTTAAAATATCTCTGCACATAAAAACCGGTAAGGCCATCGGTGATCGCGAGCTCGTTTGTCCTTTCGTAAAGCATGGAGTTTTCGATGGAAACGGCGGCAAGGTCAGAAATGATATCAAGGAGCCTAAGATCGTCCTGGGTATAGGCGCCCTTCGCCATGGAATCCATCCTGAGCACGCCCATTACCTTTTTCTCGCTCATTAACGGAACGCCTATGATGGATTTATATTGCCGGTCCGCGGGATCGGCAAGGGCCTCAATGGAAAACCTGAAATCGTTATCGAGGTCCTGTATTATAAGCGATTTCCTGTGTTTTAATATCCAGCTGTCGAAAGTCGTCAACCTTTGCTGTTTTTGGCCGCTTAAAAATAAAAACACCCTGTCTGAGCCTATGATCTTAAACGCCTTTGAGGTCACAAGTTTTATCGTCTCATCCAGGTTAAGGGTAGAGCTCAGCGCCTCTGTTATGTCTTTAAGCGCGGCGTACCCTTTAAACCTTTTTTCCGCGAACTCCATATCCTTTTCTTTTTTTGAGATCTTGAGGGCAAGGCTGTTTTCCTCAACTTCCAGGACCTCAAGCATCGCAAGCGAACGGTTTCTGAAGGCGTTTAAACGCGAAAGGATTTTATATCCGGCAAAAGCGGCAATGCAGAATAAAGGAACATAGATATTGTAGTCAAAAACGCCGTATCGAAGGAGGGTCATAAGAACAAAAAAACAGGAAAAAATAAGGATAAGCACGCCGCCTAACTGCCCCAGACAGAGCCAACTTATTAAATTGAGAGGGATAAACAAGGAGAGGTAAAGGACTATTACATTTCTATACTCCGCGGAAGACACCCTTAACCCCGGTGAAATGGCGCTCAACAGGCAATATACGATAATAAAAACAACTACTGTGCCTGTACCGGTAAAAAATATGGTCTTGGACGATTTTCTGTTATACAATTGTCCTGCCGGTATCTTTATCAAAAAAGTGGGCCTTTGACATGTCAAAAACAAGTTCCATGTCCTGGTTTGAGCCCGGTTTTTGGCTGCTGGGGATCTTGGCGATAAAGCTGCTGCGCTTTGTTTTCAGGTAGAGATAGGATTCAACCCCAACAGATTCAACTACCTCCAAAAACGCCTTGAGGCTGTTTTCAGGAGGGACATCCGAAACAAAAAGCCTGTCATATATATCCTCGGGCCGTATGCCAAGGGTAAGCTTTTTATTTACATAATCAACAAGGGCCTGCCTTGAGGCCTCTGAAACCTTAACTTGAAAAGAGCCCTCGTCAAAATAAAGCTTTTCCTGCTTTTTTACAATAGAACCTTCGATAAAATTCATGGGTGGTGATCCTATGAAACCCGCGACGAACTTGTTTGAAGGGTTTTTATACAGCGACATCGGCAGATCCGTCTGAAGGATGCTTCCATTATTCATGATAGCAATCCTGTCCCCCAGCGTCATGGCCTCAAGTTGATCGTGAGTCACGTATATCATGGTGGTGCGCAGCCTGGAATGCAGCCTGTGTATTTCGGTCCTCATCTGTGTCCTGAGGTTGGCGTCAAGATTGCTTAAGGGTTCGTCGAAAAGGAATACGAGTGGTTTTCTTACAATGGCCCTGCCCACAGCGACCCTCTGGCGCTCGCCGCCTGAGAGTTCGTATGGCCTCCTGTGCATTATACTCGATATCTCAAGGATGGCGGCCGCCTCTTTTACGCGTTTTTCTATTTCAGGGACAGGATATCCCCGGAGTTTAAGACCAAAACCCATATTCTCATATACATTCAGATAGGGATAAAGGGCGTAGTTCTGAAAGACCATCGCGACATCCCTCGCCCTGGGCGGGGTATCATTGACAAGGTATTTTCCGATGTAGATCTTGCCCTCGGTCAGGTCCTCAAGGCCGGCGATCATTCTTAGGACTGTAGTCTTACCGCAGCCTGAGGGGCCGACAAGCACCATGAATTCGCGGCTTTCAACGCCGAGATTAAGGCGGGAAACAGCCTTTGTGCCGTTTGGGTATATCTTTGTTACATCGCAGAGGCTTACTTGTGACATAGATAATCTAACAACTGGCCAAGCGTGTCTTTTAAGTTTTTTCTTTGCACGACCATATCTATGAGGCCGTGCTCCAGCAGGAATTCGGAACGCTGAAAACCTTTTGGGAGTTTCTGATGTATTGTCTGCTCTATGACCCTGGGGCCCGTAAAACCTATCAATGCCTTTGGTTCCGCGACAATTACATCGCCTAAAGACGCGAATGAGGCCATTACGCCTGCCATGGTAGGATTGGTCAAAACCGAGATAAAAAGGTTGCCCGCCTCTTTCTGCCTTGCGACCGCCGCTGAGGTTTTGGCCATCTGCATAAGGGAGAGTATCCCCTCATACATCCTTGCCCCGCCTCCCGAACCGGAGACGATTATCACCGGAAGCCCGTTTTTTACAGCCTTTTCAAAAAGCCTCGTCAGCTTTTCGCCGACTACAGAGCCCATGGAACCCATGATAAACCTTGAATCCGTAACCCCAAAGGCTATCTTTTTTCCCTTTAGCGCGCCCTCACCGGTTATAACGGCCTCTTTTAAGCCTGTGGCATTCTGGTCTTCCTTAAGTTTATCCTTATAACCCTTTATACCGACGAATGTAAGAGGGTCCTCAGAGGTCATATTGACGTCGTATTCCGTGAATGAGGCCTCATCAATAAGCAATCTTATCCTTTCCCTCGCGCCTAACGTAAAGTGATAACTGCATTTAGGGCAGACCCTCAGATTCTCCTCAAGCTGTTTATTATAAATGATCTCGCCGCAGTCTTCGCATTTTACCCAAAGGCCAGAAGGCATTTCCTTTTTTTTTGAGACCTTTACTACGGTATACTTGGGTTTTCCGAATATCGCCATTATATTACAATTATAACATAATAAGCTGCTGAATTAAAATATTTTCCCTGGATTTAATATCCCATTTGGATCAAATACCGCTTTTATTTTTTTCATAATTTCAACCTGGGTATCCCCTAAAAATTCCCCCAGGTATCCTTTTTTCACAAGCCCTATTCCATGTTCGCCGGAAACAATCCCTCCCCTTTTCCTTGCGTCTTCATGCAGAAGATCCCTGACAACCGGATAGATAGCCTCCCACCCCTTTTGCTCCGAAAAAACCGGCCTTCCTTCCTTAAAACCGAATTTCATAATGTGAGTATGGACGTTTCCGTCGCCCGCATGGCCGTAAGTAGGAAGCCAAAGCCCGTGTTCCTTTTCTATACGGTGCACCGCCTCAACATGTCCGGCTATCTCAGAGAGGGGAACGGCTATGTCAAGGGTTTCAATACAGTTCGGCTTCATTGCGGTATACATCTGGCTCCTAAAATCAAGGATCTCCTTCTGCCGGGCCTTGTTATCGGCGACAAAAACATCCCTGGCGCCATTCTTAAGGCATATCTCGGCTATTATTTCAGAGGAATGGTTTATCCCTTCCTTATCCGCCGCATCAAGGAGGATCATCAAATACGCGCCTCCACCCTTTACGGGCCAGGCCCTGCCAAGATATCTTTCAGTCAATTCAATGGCATCCAGTTCAATAAATTCGACCGCAAGCGGTATACAGTCGCTTTTTACGATTTCAGGCGCCGTTTTTATCGCATCCGCGATTTTTTCATAGGACACCACAAGGCAGCCGGTCTCCTTCGGCATCGGAAGCAGCCCTATGATTGCCTTTGTGATTACGCCCAGGGTCCCCTCAGAACCAATAAAAAGATTGAGCAGGTTTAACCCAGAGCTGTTTTTGATGAATTTTCCGCCTATTTTTATTATGCCGCCGCCTGGCAGGACCACTTCAAGGCCCCTGGTAAAATTCCTTATTGTGCCGTGTTTTACCGCCCTTGAGCCGCCCGCATTGGTCGCTATAACGCCGCCTACCGTAGCCGTTTCATCACCGGGATGGGGTGGGAAAAACAGCCCCTCCTTTTCTATAACTACGTAGAGGTCTTTTAACATTACCCCGGCCTCGGATGTAACCATAAAATTCCGGTTATCCACTTCAAGGACCTTATTAAGGTTATCAAATAATATGACTATACCTCCCTTTGCCGGAACGCATCCGCCGCAAAGGCCTGTCCCGCCGCCCCTTGGCGTTACCGGTATTTTTTCCTTATTCGCCAATTTTAAGATTTGTGAAATATCGTCGGCGGTTCTGGGTTTGACCGCAAGCAAAGGCAGGTTTTTTATGGCAGGGAGCGGAAATTCGTCGTGGGAATAATCCTGTAATTTCTCATTCTCAAAAATTACATTTTGTATACCTGCTATACCCTGTAATTTTTTAATTAAACCGGCTTCCATTACCCTAAAATTTAGCATAATCGACGGCTTTTAGCAATAAAAAAGGGGTACTTAAAATCCTACAGGCATACCTGCATATGCGCGCAGGGCCTGAAGAAAATTCAGGCGTTTCTTAAGGTACCTTGCGTGCCTTTTTATGTGCCGTTTGGCCTTATGATATATGCGCTTCATTTTGCGCCTCCTTACTGTGTCGTTCCAAATGCTGTATTTGAGTATTTTGACTTCTCATTCCCTCTATATGCACACACCCTATAATAATATGTTTTTCCCGAAGCAAGTCCTCCGGCCGTATATGTTGTTTTATTAGCGGTTACATAACCTTTATATGCGAATGTTACCCCATCCATGCTTTGCTCTATCCTGAATCCTGTCTCATCAGCAGAATCATCCTGCCAGGTAAGTCTTATCTGGGTCGAGGACAATGCCTGGGCTATTAGGTTGGAGGGGGCTGCCGGAAGAACGGTCTTCAGTACCGTAGTGCCATATTGAGAGGCGCTGTCTCCTGTGGGCCCTGTCCCTGTCAAGATATAGGTATATGTCCCATCCGGCAAAAGGACGCCGGAGACATTCCTCCCATTCCACTTCACAGCAAGATTTGCCCCGAGGCCGGAGAAGGAGCGCACCGTTTGGTCAGCGGCATCTTTTATCTCAATTGTCCAGACAACAGATTGATTAAACTTACCGCTTATCATTGTCGTTTCATTCACCCCGTCGCCATTAGGACTAAAAGGATCTGGAGTATCGCGCAATGAAAGGATGGAAACGGAATTAGGCATTACGGTAACTTTTGCCGTATCAATCACCGGCCCGTTACCTGCCGCGTCATCAACAGATAAGGCCACTATATAATCTCTTACCTGTATAAAGGTAAAAGTGGGGTTTACGCCCCGGGCGTCTGCCTGAAAGCCCTGATGCGGATCATAGTCAAAATCCCAGAGATATGAAACAGCGCCGACATTATCGCTTGAACCGGAGCCGTCGAAACTTACCGCTGTGTTTAACTTTACTGTTTTATCCTCTCCTGCGTTGGCTACAGGCGGTGTGGTATCAGGCGGCATGTGCGTTTCCCCTCCGGGCACCCAGATCGTCAATCTATTGATCATAGTGGCGGCATCATGGCCTGGTGTGCCGTAACCCAATCTTACATCAAGACGGCCGTCGGTTACCTTTACCTTTGCCGGCCAGACCCATAAGGTATTGGCTGGATCGTTGGGTTTTAGCGCATCAAGGATTATTTCGTTTGGAGTTCCGGGTTCAAGAACGATGTGGGTATCCCCGAAGAAAGTAAGCGGAGACGTATTCCCTGAAGCCCTCCCCCTTCCAACAGTGATATTGACATCATATTCGCCGTTAGGAAGATCCGTGGACCATGTGTTTAGAGTGTTATTCGCCACATAGCAGAATGAATTATCGGCGTCCAGATATGCGTTGTTGTAATTATAGTCATAATTATAGTAATAATTAACATTAGCATTTGACCAGCCGTTACGTATCTTGGCATCATACAGCCCTAATGATACCCTTGTTCCTTGAGGAAGACAGACAAGCGGGCCAAAGTCAAATTCTCCTACAAGTTCACCCGCGTCTGACAGCGCAGGTGTCGTGAATGAGTATTCATCGCTTATCGCCTCCTCGCCCTCGCGCCAGCTCTTTACGCGGTAGTAATATGTAGTATTGGGTTTGAGGCAGTTTAGGGCCAACCTGTGTGAGGATTTGAATACCTGATTTTGGTCGCCCCTCATATCTATATAAGGATATCTCCCTGCGGTGGTCCCGAATTCTATTTGTCCTCTGGTAGCGAGGGCGTTATTTTGGCTGTCTTTAGAGTCCCATGTTATGACTGCCCTCTCGGATGTAAGCTCCGCGACGCTTACATCCGAGATGAATGGCGTATTAAGCGTTGTATCGTTTTTATCTATGATATATTTATCGCGTAAGTTTCTGCTTGCCCTGCGCGCGGTGTATGTCCCGCTTTCCTGGTATCCGTATGTCTCAACCGTGCATTTTTTATCTTCTACGGTCATCTCAATATAGCTCACCTTGCCATCCCCTGGCGGTGTATTGTAAAGAGAGTTATGCGCTATCCCAAGGCCGTCAACTCCGGATTGGCAAAGATGATATATCGTTCCTTTGCAATTGGCGTTATAATATCCTGCATCCTGCGAACAGATGATGCCCCATTGTTTGGGGTCAATGGGGTTTCTGATTAATGGGTATGTCCTTTCATGTATATGCCAATGGCCCGAAAATTGAATGTCTACATCATACGTATCATAAAGACGCATTGTCTCTAAATCTGTATGGGATAATTTTAATTGCGTATTTACCAACGACCTCTTAGTTGTGCCACCGTCTCCGTATACAGGACCATGCCGGCCTGTAAATATATAGTTTATGTCCCTTGCCCTCGCCTGGATGAGGTCCTGCTCTCCCCATGCATTGTAGGTTAAGGATAAACCCCATTCCCCATAAGAAACAAAATGCGCTTTGCCGTAGTCGAAACTGAAGATAACCTCTTTTTTATCATCCGGGCCGTTCTCAGGGAAATAATTGAATTCTCTATACCTCGCCAACCCAGCTCCGCTGCCTTCCGTACTATCGCAGTCCCTCTCGTGGCCGCCTGTTATATGAACATAAACGGCTGTGGCGTAAAGCTCGCGGAACATAAAGAACATATCCGTATAATTAGTTAAAGTACCGGAGGCGACTATATCACCCTGCAGGAATATAACATCCGGATCAAACTTTAGCATATCCGGCAACATGGAGGAAAGCGATAAAACCGCCTGAGGTTTTATACTATGGAAGTCGGCTCCCACCAATACCTTAAACCTTCCATCAGGAGGCGATGTCTTAAACTCATAGACAGGCGAGGTATCGTTATCACCTTCCACATAGTAGCGGTATGTCGTTCCCGGCTCAAGGTCGGTGAGTTTAATGAAGTGTTTGGTGTCAATATCTGGAAGTATGATTGAATATTCATTCTCGTCTGATATTCCATAATGTATGACCGCTGAAGAAGGATTGGCGGTCCTGAAAGCGACACCGATGGCTGCGCGTAATCTTTCGGTACCGTCACTATAGAGGAGCTCCCCTGTGTTGATATCGGGGTCAGCCCCTCCTGTCGGCTGTAGATACGGCCCAACAGTGATACCTGAGCCATCGTCGGGGATAAAAGACACCCCGATATTTTTGTTTGAATCCATCGTGATGTATATGGGATTATACCTGTCTTGGCCTTGCGGTATATCCCCCGACCATCTATCAAAAACATTCTTGCTCACGTAATCACCGGAAGCGATTAACCTTACTACCGTCCCTGCGGGATAGTCTTGGCCGGATGGGCTGGCCACATATTGGCCATTGCCCTGTGTGCTCACAGTTAGGGTATAGGTGCCTTCGACAAAGCCTATACTCATCGGTATTGCAAAGAAGACAATGCTAAGTACTATAATAGAGGATATTTTAATTACCTTATATTTCTTCATTTGATTACCTCCGTTTTTTTCCTGCTTTTACTACCCTGAAAAATCGCCTTCCTGGCTATTTCTTCAAATATCTTATTCATCAACTCCTCTTTGGAATGGATGTTTTCGCCGGTGACGCCCTTTTTCATACAAGCCTCTACCATCGCTTCTATAATCTTTGCCTTTGGCAGTTTTGTCCCTGTAGTAAATAAGGAATCCTTGCTGAGCTTATCTATATAATCCAACTCCTCCCTTGTAAGAAAGGTTATGACCCTTGACAGTAATTCTTTTTTTTCATGTTGAGTGCTCATTTTTGTTCACCTCGATAATAATCCTCAAGTTTTCTCTGTATATTCTCCCTCTCAGCCGGCGTCAATATCTGTTTTACCACATAGGAATAAACATCTTCGGCTGTCATCACAGGAAGCTTATACTTATTACCGTTGGCGCATGAGAATTCCTTCAATTCCACCTTGCATTTCCTTACTATATAGATATCCATAGCAACCTCCTTGGGCAATAAAAAAACCTTACTCCATTGGGAATAAGGTTTTTTATCACTGTCTTCGGCAACCCTGCCGCCCTATCCCGGTTACGGAACTTAGGCCGTGGCTTTCCGCCCCCCGCTTTCGCGAGGTTAGGCTTGTTCGTACAGCATACCAAGGTATTTAAAGAGCGAGCTGACTTTCTATTATTTTACTTGCACTATAAGTATACCTGACAAATGTCATTTTGTCAATAGTGACAAAGTAAAATAATTAAAAAAGTTTTATATGATCTAAAACGCTATCGGCGGGAACTATTACCCTGTTTCCGGTCCTTCGGTCTTTGATTTCGACTTTTTTGGCCTCGAAATGGCGGTCACTTACGATTATCTGGTAGGTAAACCCAATAAGATCGGCATCCTTGAATTTGACCCCTGCCCTGTCGTCTCTATCATCCAATATAACTTCTACATACCTCTTATCTAACACCGCATATATTTCTTCTGCCATGTCCATAAGTTTTTTATCCGCGGAGTTAACAGGTATAATAACCACCTTGAATGGGCTGATTGAAACCGGCCAGATTATGCCGTTTTCATCGTTATTCTGTTCTATGGCAGCCGCCGCAATCCGGTTTACGCCTATACCATAGCATCCCATGATCATTGGTTGTTCCCTGCCCTGTTCATCCAGGTATGCCGCGCCCAGAGGCTTCGAATATTTGGTTCCTAATTTAAAGGTATGTCCCACTTCTATGGCGGTTTTTAATTTGATTTGCTTGCCGCATCTTGGGCACATATCGTCGGGCGTGATGTATCTCAGGTCGGCCCATTCCTCAACCTGAAAATCCCTGCTTAGGTTTACATTTATAAGATGTTTATCTTTTTTATTCGCCCCTGTGATAAAATCAGTCATAGTGGAAACGCTGTAATCGGCCGCTATTCTTGTTCCTTTTAAATCAACAGGCCCGCTAAAACCAAGAGGGCCTCCCGTAACAGATTTTATTGTGCCTTCATCCGCCAGTTCAAGGATTTCGCATTTTAAGTACTTTTTTAGTTTGGCTTCATTTACCTCATGATCGCCCCTTACCAGGACCGCTACAGGTTGACCGTCCGCCTTGTATATAAGCGTCTTTACCATTTTCTCGGCAGGGAACTTAAGCAGCGCGCTGACTTTTTCAATAGTCGTCACGCCGGGGGTGTCCACTTCCTTAAGAGACGCCAATTGGGTCTTGGGTCTATGGTCAATGGTCAATGGTCTATGGTCTTTAATTGCCGCCACTTCCCGGCTTGCAGAATACCCGCATGAATCGCATATCACGATTAAATCCTCGCCCACCTCTGAAGGCACCATGAATTCATGAGATACGTTTCCCCCCATAAATCCGGGGTCCGCTTCAACAGGGATGTAATCGAGCCCGCATCTTGAAAAAATACTGCAATAGGCCTCATACATCTTTGCGTAGCTCTTATCCAGGCCCTCCAGGTCACGATCAAAACTATAAGCGTCCTTCATTATGAATTCTTTCGAACGCAAGATCCCGAATCTGGGCCTGGGTTCGTCTCTGAATTTTGTCTGGATCTGATAAAGTATCTGCGGGAGCTGCTTGTAGGACTTGACTTCGCCGGCGACAAGAGAGGTTATTATCTCTTCGTGCGTCGGCCCAAGCACGCACTCCTTGTCATGCCTGTCTTTAAACTTTATTAGCACATCGCCAAGGAGATCATATCTGCCTGTCTGTCTCCATAATTCCGGCGGTTGTATGGCCGGCAAAAGCACTTCCTGGGCGCCTTTTTTATTCATTTCATCGCGAATAATTTTTTTTACCTTATCGAGCACGCGAAGGCCAAGAGGCAGGTATGAATATGTGCCCGAAGTAAGTTTTCGGATAAGGCCCGCGCGGACCATCAGGATGTGGCTTTTGGCCTCAGCGTCCTGCGGCGCTTCTTTAAGGGTTGGAATAAGGGCTCGAGTCCATCGCATGTTAGTTATTAGTCGTTAGTCTTTAGTCTTTTAGACGGGTTATCTCTCTTAGCAAAACAGTTACAAAATCTTTCTCGCTTACTTTTCTTTCGGGCTTTCCTTTTTTAAACAGCAGGCCGCATTTCTTGCCGGCGGCGATGCCGATGTCGGCCTCTTCGGCCTCGCCGGGGCCATTCACGACGCAGCCCATGATTGCCACCTTAAGCGGTTGGGCCAATAGTCGATGGCCCCTTCGGGAGGCTTCGCACTCTATGGTCAATAGTCTTTTTGTTAAGATATCAACAATTTTTATCAGATCGACTTCGCAGCGGCCGCAGGTAGGACAGGAAATAATATCTATCCCGCCTTTTTTTAATCCCAACGCCCTTAAAATTTCTTTTCCGGAGGCGACTTCATCTTCCGGGCTGCCTGTCAAAGAAACGCGTATGGTATCACCTATGCCTTCCGAAAGCAGCGTTCCTATCCCTATGCTTGACTTAATTATGCCCTTATCTAGAGGCCCGGCAGCCGTGACGCCCAAATGAAATGGATAGTCGCATTTTCCCGACATTTCCCTGTATGCGTCTATGGTAGTAACTACGTCGGAGGCCTTTAATGATATAATTATATCACGAAAATCCAGGTCTTCAAAAAGCTTTATGTACGCCAGCGCAGCGCGTGTCATTGCGAGCGAAGCGAAGCAATCTCTATTTTGAGATTGCTTCGGCGCTTCGCGCCTCGCAATGACATTAGGCACCGATCCAGAATTCACACCGATTCTTATCGGTATCTTTTTTTTCTTCGCCAGCCTTATTACGTCCGCAATGTCTTCTTTACGCCTTATGTTTCCCGGGTTCAACCGTATCTTGTCCGCTCCGCTTTTTATCGCTTCCAGGGCGAGGCTGTGCTGGAAATGGATGTCTGCGACGAGAGGTATATTTATTTTTTTCTTTATCGCCTCGATTGCCCTGGCGGCTTCCATATCCGGCACCGCGACCCTGACAATATCGCAGCCGGCGCGCTCAAGCCTCTTTATCTGTCTTATGGTGCCGGCAACATCCCTTGTATCGGTCTTGGTCATGGATTGGATGGAAATTGGCGCATTGCCGCCGATCTTAACATCCCCCACTTTAACCAATCTTGTTTTTCGTCTTTCTATCATTGTTAAGTAAAAAAGAAAAAGTAAAAACCGAAACCAAAAAGTTTTAACTTTTAACTTGTGATTTTACCTTTTTACTTTTGAATTTTGACTTAATCACCGTTTTAATATAAATTTTAGCGTATCGCTGTAAAACACAAATACCATTAGCGCAATCAATAAGAACAGGCCGGCTTGTGTTGCTATCTCCTGCGCCTTAGCGCTTAATGGTCGGCCCTTTATTTTTTCAATGATAAGGAACAGGATGTGGCCTCCGTCAAGGACGGGTATGGGCAAAAGATTGAATATTGCCAATGAGGCGCTAAGGATTGCCATCATCTGAAGAAGGTATACAAGACCCAGTTTCGCCGCCTGTCTTGTAATTATGAATATCCCTATCGGCCCGGTCATCGATTCCTTTACCGACATTTTTCCGGTCGCTATAAATAACAGCGATTTATAGGTGATCCCGGTAAGCCTTGCGATCTGCTGTCCGGCCTTGAAAAATGAGTCAAATAAACCATATCTTACGCTGATTACTTCTCCTGACGGCGATACGCCTATCAGCGAGATGACCCTCTTTTTCCCAAAAATATCCGTGATCTCTTTTCTTTTTGGCGTCAGGGTTATTTCCCGTGTTTTTTTTACGCCGTCTGTCTCCCTTTCAACAATCAGTTTCAGGCTGCCGTCTGTTTTATTATGGATGATATCGGTAAGGGCCTCCCAATATTTTGTGGCCTTACCGTCAACGGAGATAATCCTGTCGTTTTGCTTCAGCCCCGCGCTCTCGGCGGGGTATCCCTTCAATATCTCGCCCACTCTGCTAGTGGCGGTAGGCGCCCCTATAAAAAACACAAACCAGAATAAAAGGAACCCCAGTAAATAATTCAAAAAAGGACCGCATAACACTATTAAAAACCTCTGCCAGACGGACTTTGAGAGGTATTCAAAACCCTCTCCCTTCGCCAGCGCCGGTTCATCACCGGCCATTTTTACGTAACCGCCCAGGGGAATGAGGGAAACCGCGTAATCCGTGTCTCCTTTTTTGATTCCAAATAACCTTGGCCCAAACCCAAATGAGAATTTTTCGATCTTTACGCCCTGCCTTTTTGCGGCTATGAAATGGCCGAATTCATGGATTATCACAAGAATACTTAAAACAATCAAAAATGAGATTATTGGCAGCAAAGTTTTCTTACCTCCTCCCTTGACCAGCAATCAGCGTCCAGGATATCGTTAATGTCATTGGCCGGCTTTCCCCTGTGCCTGGAAAGCGCCTTCTCAATAAACCTTGGTATATCGGTAAATTTTATCTTTCGGTCAAGGTAATTCAAAACAGCCACCTCATTCGCCGCGTTTAAAACCGCAGGGAATGTCCCCCCCTGTTTTAAAGCGCCGTAGGCCAGGTCTAGGCAGGGGAATTTTTTCTCATCCGGCTGACAGAAGGTGAGCCTGTCGTACTTTTTAAAATCGAGATAAAGGCCGAATTTCTGGGCAATCCTTTCGGGATAGCCGACCGCGTATTGTATCGGCAGCCTCATGTCGGTTATGGATAACTGCGCCAGGATTGACCCGTCTATAAACTCAACCATTGAATGAATGACCGCTTCGGGGTGAACGAGGATTTCAATCTGATCCAGGGCAAGTGAAAAAAGCCATTTGGCCTCTATCACTTCAAGGCCCTTATTCATGAGTGTCGCCGAATCAACGGATATCTTCTTCCCCATTTTCCACTTTGGGTGATTTAAGACTTCTTCGGGTTCAAGGCCGTCAAATAATTTACCGGGGACATTCCTCAAAGGCCCGCCTGTGCCGGTAAGATAAACTTTTTTCAGTTCCTTGCTGGGACTCGTATTAATGCATTGGAATATCGCGCTATGCTCGCTGTCAATAGGTATGATCCTGACATTGTTTTTTCTCGCGGCCTTCATCACAAGCTCGCCGGCGGTAACAAACGCCTCCTTGCTGGCAAGGGCGATCTGTTTTTTCGCCGCGATCGCCTCAAGCAAGGGGATCAGCGAAACGCTTCCCATTATCGCCATTATCACAAGGTCAACGTCCGGATGGGTCGCTACTTCTATAAGTCCTTCCATATCCGAGACGACCCTTGTCCCCCTTCTCTTTTCCAAAGATCGCGCCTTTTCCCGGGACATAATACAGGCCAGCCTCGGTTTAAATCTTCTTATCTGTTCCGAAAGGAGCTCCGTATTTGAGTTGGCCGAAAGACCCACCACCCGGAACCTGTCCTTATGCGAGGCGATGACATCAAGGGCGTTTACTCCTATGGAACCCGTCGAACCAAGTATGGCTATCCGTTTCATTTTTTTAAGAGATACATGCTTACATAAAAATAAAATATGGGCGTAGTAAACAGCAGGCTGTCTATCACATCAAGGACGCCGCCAAGGCCGGGCAGATAGCCGGCCGCGTCTTTGACCTGACAATCCCTTTTTATAAGGGATTCCGACAAATCGCCGATTTGCGAGAGACTGCCTAGAAGTACGCCGAGTATAATCAGGTCAACCGTGGATGCGCCCGGCAAAAGGCCCTTCCCCAAAAAGGCGGCGGCGATGCTTGAAAAGAACCCTCCCAGCGTCCCCTCAACTGTTTTTTTCGGGCTTATCCTGGGGATAAGATTATGCCTTCCGGCGAGGCTTCCTATAAAATAGGCGCCTGTATCGCCGCCTTTTGTAACCAGTAAAAGAAAGGCAATAAGGAAGGCGCCATGGGGAAGATATTTTAATCTTAAGATAAAACTGAAAAACCAGCTTATGTATAAGATGCCCAAAAGGGTAATAGAGATCCCTGACAGGGCCTGGGAATTATCCTTGCGTATGAACTGGAGGATAAAAACGAAAAGCGATATCACAACGATCAAAAAAGGCTCAAGATCAGGCACAAAACCGCCGTATTTTAGATAGATGACGACGGGAAGGAGGATCCCCGTAAGGGTCCCGAAATATTTATAGACAAAGATGCCCTTGTTGCTTACCATCCTGAAAAATTCGGAAAGCGCGAGGCCGATAAGTGCAGTTATGACAAAGCAGAAAAACCAGTCAGGGAGAAAAAATATGGTAACATAAACGCCTAAGATCAATATACTCGATGTTATAGTTCTACGCCCCATATCTACGACGCCTTTTCTTATATTCCTCAATGGCCCGTTCGAGGTCTTTTTTCCTAAAATCCGGCCAGAGCTTTTTCGTAACATAAAATTCGCTGTACGATATTTGCCAAAGCAAAAAATTTGAGACCCGCATTTCGCCGCTTGTGCGGATCAAAAGGTCGGGGTCAGGCATACCGTTCGTATAAAGATACCGGCCAAAGCTTTCCTCGTCTATGTCCTCTTTCTTTAACCTGCCTTGTTCCATGTCATCAAGAATTTTTTTTATACCATCGATTATTTCCGCCCGACTCCCGTAGCTAAGCGCGAGGGTAAGCACTACGCCTGTGTTCGCGCGGGTCAATTCCATGGACCTTTTTATTTTTGACTGGAGGCGCTCGGGCAGGTCGGCGATCCTCCCTATCACATTGAACCTTACGCCGTTCTTCATTAAATTCCTGATCTCTCGATTGAGCTGTGCCTCAAGAAGGCGCATAAGGGCGCCGACCTCTCCCTTCGGCCTTTTCCAGTTTTCCGTGCTAAATGCGTATAAGGTAAGGTAGTTAACGCCGAACTCGGCGCAGGCCTTTAAGATCTCCCTGATGGCCTCAGCGCCTTTCCTGTGGCCGACGATCTTAGGAAGCCTTCTTTCCCTGGCCCACCTGCCGTTACCGTCCATTATTATAGCTATATGCGTCGGAATGCTATCCATCATCATTACAAATAGAAACACGAATTAACACGAACAAACATCGAATTTACACGAATAAATATTCGTGGTAATTCGATAAAAATTCGTGTTAATTCGTGTAAGAATTAATGCTATATTACTTTACCTTTTCGTATGTTACCGGTTGCTGCGCGCCAACGTTGCCCTTGTTTCCTTCCCTTTCCTTCGCCAGTTTAGGTATGATAACGATCTCAACCCTTCTATTCTTCTGCCTGCCTTCTTCCGTATCGTTTGAGGCGACCGGCCTGTATTCCCCGTAACCTATCGCGGACAGTTTCTTGGGGTTCAATTTTCCGCTGTCAACCAGGTAATGGAGAACGCTTGTCGCCCTTGCGGTCGAAAGCTCCCAATTGGATTTCCAGCCGGAATGGACTATCGGCTCGTTGTCGGTATGCCCTTCAACGCCTATATCCCTGTCGTAAACCTTGTCCCTGATTACGGCGGCAACCTTGTCCAGGGCGGGATACGCCTCTTTCTTTACGACCGCCTTTCCCGAGTCAAACAGTACCTCTGCCACGAACGTTATGACAAGGCCTCTCTCGGCCATCTGGAGGCTTACCTCTTTGTCGTCGATCTCCTGTTTTAACCTTTTTTGTAAAAGGTCCATCGCCTCCTGAAGCTCCTGCCTTTCCTGCTCTCTCAATTTTTGAAGCCTGTCAACCTCGCTTGAAAGGGCGCCGATCTTGGCCTGGTCAGAAGGCCTTCCAGAATAAAGATTTACCGCGCAGCCTGCGGCAATAAACGTGAAGAGCAGCATGCCGATAAGATTATACATTATGACTTTTTTTCTCATCTTTTTCTTCTCCTATTTTCCATTTTTTACTTTCTTTTTACAACTTTCCGCTATTCTATTATAAATTTCTTTTTTAGTCAAGTCCTTAAAATCACTTCATCAGCGAATGTTTCAATACAAGCGCCGCGAACACAATGGAAACCATGGACATCAGCTTAATGAGAATATTGAGGGAAGGGCCGGCCGTATCCTTAAACGGGTCGCCAACCGTGTCGCCTACGACCGCGGCCTTATGGGCTGGTGAACCTTTACCCCCGTAATTGCCTTCCTCTATATATTTTTTAGCGTTATCCCAGGCCCCGCCCGCGTTCGCCATCATGACGGCGAGGACAAAGCCTGATACGGTAGCGCCGGTTAATAGGCCCGCCTCCGCCTCAACCCCTATAAGCAGGCCTATCGCTATAGGCGCGATGATCGCTAAAAGCGACGGCATGATCATTTCTTTCTGCGCGGAAGCGGTGGCAATATTTACACAACTCGCGTAATCCGGGCTGGCCTTGCCTTCCATAAGGCCTTTGATTTCTTTAAACTGGCGCCTGACCTCTATTACAATCTTTCCGGCTGCCCTGCCAACCGCGCGCATTGTCATCGAGCAGAATAAAAATGGCAGCATGCCGCCGAGAAATAACCCTGTAATTACCGCAGGGTTCAAAAGGGTCAATTTCAATTCTTTCCCATGTAATAACAATTGATCGCGGTACGCGGCAATCAGCGCCAGGGCGGTCAGGGCCGCGGAACCTATGGCAAATCCCTTGCCTGTCGCGGCGGTGGTATTCCCCAATGCATCCAAGGCATCTGTCCTTTTTCTGACCTCAGGGTCCAAATGCGACATCTCGGCATTCCCTCCGGCGTTATCCGCGACAGGGCCATATGCGTCCGTAGCTAATGTTATGCCTAATGTAGACAGCATGCCTACCGCTGAAATGGCTATCCCGTAAAGCCCTGAATTATAATTGGCCGCCCCGCCGGATAAAAAGAAACTCGCCAATATCGCGATACCGACTATGACAACGGGGATGGCCGTTGACATCATACCGACCGAGATCCCGCCGATGATTACCGTTGCCGGACCTATTACGGATTGATCCGCGACAAAACGGGTAGGTTTAAATCCACTCGAGGTATAATATTCCGTGGAAAGCCCGATCAATACGCCCGCGATAAGGCCCGAAAGGATCGCCCAATAAACCCCTATGTGCTCCATGCCTAAAACGCCTCTAACAAGGAAATACGATATGATCGCGACCAATATCGAACTTGAAAAGACGCCCTTTCTCAAAGCCGCAAGCAGGACGCTTTGTTTTGCCTCTTCCTTGCTTCTTACAAAAAATGTCCCTATTATGGACGAGATCACACCTACTGCCGCCATAACCATCGGCACAGTCACCCCTGCTACGCCAAGGCCCGCGGCGACGCCCAGTGCAGAGGTGGCAACGATGGAACCGACATATGATTCATAGAGGTCGGCCCCCATTCCCGCCACATCCCCGACGTTGTCCCCGACGTTATCGGCGATGACCGCGGGGTTTCGTGGGTCATCCTCGGGTATTCCAGCCTCAATCTTGCCTACCAAGTCCGCGCCGACATCAGCGGCCTTTGTGAAAATACCTCCCCCGACGCGCGCAAAGAGCGCCTGTGAACTCGCGCCCATTCCGAAGCAAAGCATAGTGGAGGTAATGGCGGAAATCTTGTCCGCCCCGATCGTGATGGGATGGCTTGAATAATACCAGTTAAGAAAATAATACCATACGCTTAAATCCAGCAAGCCGAGTCCCACAACCGTAAGGCCCATTACCGCGCCGCTTGAGAATGCGATCCTCAGGCCTGAATTCAAACTTTTCATCGCGGCGGCGGCTGTTCTATTCGATGACCTTGTAGCTATGCTCATGCCGATAAAACCGGATAGTCCCGAAAAAAACCCGCCGCTTAAAAACGCAAACGGGACAAATATTACGAGATACCCCTTAAAGGCCATCGCAAGCAGAATAAGGAAGACAGTCAAAAAGAAAATAGAAACGCCCAAATATTGACGTTTAAGGTATGCCTTTGCGCCAACCCTTACCGCCTCTGCGATCTGGCGCATTTTCTCGTTCCCCTCATCTTTTTTAAGAATTGAAAACACCAGATACGCCGCGAATAAAAGGGCAATAATGGAGCCCAGAGGGGCCAACCATAAGAGATCGTTCATCCATGCCTCCTATTGATCAATTGTTTTCTCTCAGAGCCGATTGAAATCATGGATACCCTGGCAAGAAGCAATCTTTCAAGCTTATTTATGTATTTTTTAGCGTTATCGGGAAGACCGCTAAAGGTTTCGATCACCGAGGTGTCGGCAAGCCAGCCGTCGCATTCTTCATATACAGGTTGGCTATATTTAAGGAGGCTCATGTCGGTTGGAAAATCCTTATAAATCTTTCCTTTATATTTATATCCTACACAGATCTTTATTTTTTCTAAATCATCCAGCACATCTAGTTTTGTAACCACGATCTCATCAATGCCGTTAAGCATTACGGAATATCTTGCGATCACCGCGTCAAACCAGCCGCACCTGCGGGGCCTCCCCGTAGTCGCGCCGTATTCCTTGCCTTTATTCCTGATTACCTGCATTAATTCAGGGCCAAATTCCGTCGGGAAAGGACCCTCTCCGACCCGCGTGGTATATGCCTTCACGACTCCTATAACCTTGTCTATCTTATTCGGCCCTACGCCGGTGCCGGTGCATGCGCCGCCCGCGGTGGCGTTGCTTGAGGTTACATAGGGATATGTGCCGTGGTCGATGTCCAGCAGGGTCCCCTGCGCGCCTTCAAAGAGGATGCTTTTTTTATTTTTGAGCGCCCGATTAAGTAAAAGCGTTGTATTTGCCGCGTATTTTTTTATCTGCCGGCCATAGCCGCAATATTCATTATAAATTTTATCGAAGGAAAAACCCTTATTGCCGTAAAGACATTTAAAAATTTTATTTTTTTCCTTCAGATTAATTTTCAATTTGTCCCTGAAGCTGTCTTTATCAAACAATTCCTGAACCCTGATGCCGCTCCTTGAAACCTTATCAGCGTAACATGGGCCTATGCCCCTTTTCGTCGTGCCTATCTTCCCCCTCTTCTCCCTCTCCCTTAAGGAATCCATCCTCTGATGGTAAGGGAATATGATATGCGCCTCGTCGCTTATAAATAGATTTCCCTCTATCTTTATACCTTTAGAGCGCACAAAAGCGATTTCATCAAGGAGTGATTTAGGGTCGATGACCACGCCGTTTCCTATGACGCAGATCTTGCCCTTGTGGAGGATACCGGACGGTAAAAGGTGAAAGATAAACTCTTTGCCGTCTATTACGACCGTATGGCCGGCGTTATTGCCGCCTTGAAACCGGACGATATAATCCGCCTTCTCGGCCAGGATGTCAATAATCTTGCCCTTACCCTCATCTCCCCACTGCGCACCTACAATGACTATATTAGACATCGGCAGGCCTTGGTCATGGTGACATCGTGAATATCTTTTTGGCTATCTCCGGATACTTCGCGATAAAGCGCAGTTCGTCATGGGTGAGGGGCTTCTGGGTATGGACATTCGCGTACCTTACAAGCTCAAGTATCTTCTCGGCCTCTTTATCGTTCTTGAATTTTATCTCGAGTTTGTCATAGACATTCCTGAAACCCTTTATACCGCTGTATTCGCCCGCGGTTATCTGTCTTCCGGTCTCTATGATCTCCGGCTCGCCCCTGCCCAGTTCCTCAAAATCATATAATTCATAATTACGGCGGTCTTTGAGAGCGCCGTCCGCGTGGATGCCTGACTCATGCGCAAAGGCATTGGCGCCTACCCCCGGTTGGTTTATCGGTATAGGGACGCCAAAGGCATAAGAGGCGTATTTCGCGAGTTTCCAGGCATGATTTAATTTAACCCTTTCATCAAGAATATATTTTCCGCTGATGCCGTTCGCGTATTTTATCGCCAGGATGACGCTGACCAGATCGGCGTTTCCCGCCCTTTCCCCCATCGCGTTTACAGTGGTATTGATATAGGCGTCCTGCCCCGCGTCTATGGCGGCCTTGGCCCCCGCGATACTGCATCCGACTACCATACCCAGGTCATTATGGCAATGCATCTCTATCGGCAGGCCAACTCTCTGAGCCAGCGTTTTTATCCTGTCGTAGATGGTAAAAGACGAGTCGCAGCCCAGGGTATCGCAGTAACGTATCCTGTCAGCCCCGGCCTGCCTTGCGGCTATGGCAAATCTTACCAGATAATCAAGCCTTGAGCGAGAGGCATCCTCGGCATTGACGCCGATGCTCTCGGCACCGAGTTTCCTTGCCCTTTTTACGGCGGCCGTCATCTCTTTTATAACGCCCTCGTGGTCCAGTTTTCCCTTAAATTTGTTTATGATCATCTGGTCAGAGGTTGAAATGGAAAGATTGAGGTGTTTTAGTTTAGGCGTTCTTTCAAAGGTCGTCTCTACATCGCTGACGGTCGCCCTTATCCAGCCCTCAAGTCTGATCGGCGAAAGGACACCCTTTGCCGCGAGCTCTATATTGGCATTAAGGTAATTAGTCTCATGCCTTGTCACGGGAAATCCGAGCTCTGACTGGAAGACGCCCATCTCATTAAGATAGATATTGAGCATCGTCTTCTGCAGTTTCGCCAGACATATCCTTGAGGTCTGGACGCCGTCTCTGTTTGTAACATCTATCAAGTAGATCCTGTTTTCCTTGCCTTTTTTCATAGTTTCACCTGTTTCACGTCATGTATGTTGTCGGCCGTCCTTATCTTGGCCAAGACCTCTTTCGGCACGACGCTGTCTACATTTAAAACAGATACCGCCTTTCCGCCGGGCTTTTCCCTTCCAAAACTCATCCCGGCTATATTGATACCGTTCTTCCCGAGCAGTGTTCCGATCTGACCGATGATGCCCGGCACGTCCTTGTTTGAGATAACCAGCATGTACCCGCTCGGGACCGCCTCCACGTAAAAACCGCCGATCCTTACTATCCTGGAATCCGTTTTCGTAAAGAGCGTTCCGTCTACGTTTAATTTTGTTTTATCGGTCTCTATGTCAACGCTGATAAGGTTCGCGAATGTTTCAATCTCGGCCGTCTTTGTCTCATCTATCTTTATGCCCCTCTCCCTGGCGATCATGGGCGCATTAACAAAATTTACGGTCTCCTGAAGGATGGGCGTCAAAATCCCCTTTAATACCGCGATGGTAAGGGGCGCGGTGTCATAATTAGTGATATCACCCGTGTATTTTATAACGACTTTTTTGATGTGGCCTTCAACCAGCTGCGCCGCGAGCGAGCCCAATTTTTCGGATAGTGTAAGATACGGCTGCAATATCTTCAGCAATTCCGTGTCCACACAGGGCATATTTACCGCGTTTCGTATGCACCTGTTTAAAAGCACATCGAGGACGATCTCCGCTATGTCTATCGAAACACTGACCTGCGCCTCTTCCGTCGAAGCGCCGATGTGGGGCGTGATCACCACATTGTCCATTTTAGCGAGCGTGAAATCCTTTGGCGGTTCATTTTCAAATACGTCGAGGGCGCATCCGGCTACCTTGCCCGATTCCACTGCTTTGGCAAGGGCCTGCTCATCAATTATGCCTCCTCTGGCGCAATTTATTATGCGCACGCCCGTCTTCATGATTTTAAACTGCGCCTCGGCTATGATGTGACGGGTCTCTTCGGTAAGCGGCGTGTGCACCGTAATGTAATCGGACACTTTTAACAGTCCTTCCAGGTCTGAAAGCTCGACCCCGATCTGTTTTGCCTTATCGGCGGATAAAAACGGGTCATAGGCCATTACCTTCATCTGGAAACTAAGGGCCCTTCGTGCCACCTCTGTCCCTATCCGGCCCATACCCACTATTCCAAGGACCTTGCCGTAAAGTTCAACGCCCATAAAACGTTTGCGGTCCCATTCGCCGTTTTTTATTGAGCGGTCTGCCTTGGGAATATTCCTTGAAAGAGAAAGTATCATCGCGATGGTGTGTTCGGCCGTCGAGATCGTATTTCCCGCCGGCGCGTTCAAGACGATGATGCCCTTTTTGCTGGCCGCCTCTACGTCAACATTATCGAGTCCCACGCCCGCCCTGCCTATCACGCGCAATTTGTCAGAGGCCTCTATGACCTCCTTTGTCACCTTTGTCGCGCTTCTTACGATAATGGCGTCGTAACCTTTTATGGTCTCTTTAAGCTGCTCAGGCGTCAGCTTCGACTTGACGTCAACCTTTAATTCCTTTTCGCTTTCAAGGATCTTTAAACCCTCTTTGGTCATGGGGTCCGTTATCAAAACCTTTATCATTTTTTTAGCTCTCCTGTAGTGGAATTTCTACCCTAAAAATACCTTCTGAGCCGCCGACACGCCCGCGCCCAGTTCAAACTTGTATCCCATCCTGCTTAATACAATCTCCAGACACGATATGGCCACTATTATGTCAAACTGGTTCATGTACCCCATGCTGGCTATCCTGAAGACCTTGCCTTTTAATTCCGATTGTCCTCCGGCAATGCCTACCCCATATTCATCCCTCATGGTCTTGACCAGCTTTTCCCCGTCGATACCTTCAGGGACTTTTATTGCCGTTACCGCGTCGCTTGAAGCGGCGGCGCTGAACAGACCCAGGCCCAGGGCAGCCGCTGCGTCGCGGA
Source organism: Candidatus Omnitrophota bacterium (assembly GCA_028715645.1). Classification (GTDB taxonomy): domain Bacteria; phylum Omnitrophota; class Gorgyraeia; order JABMQH01; family JABMQH01; genus JAQURK01. The sequence continues at coordinate 42,540 of JAQURK010000002.1, forward strand.
TCGCCTTGGCCATTTTTTTGTGGCGCGCTATGGCGGCCTCCAGCCCTTCCTGCTTTATAATCTTGAGGGCCTCGTTAAGGCCGATCACAAGGGTAAGGGCGGGCGTAAATGGGGTATCCGTCTTTATCATGGCCTTCCTTGAGGCCTTGAAATCAAAATAATATTTCGGGCATTTCGACTGTTCGGCGAGTTTCCAGGCCTTTTCGCTTACGCTCGCAAAGGCAAGGCCCGGCGGTATCATAAGGCCTTTTTGAGAACCGGCCACTACGACATCAACGCCCCATTCATCCGTTTTACACTCTACGGCGCCAAGCCCGCTTATGGCATCAACGACTAATGCCGCCTGTGTCTTTTTTACGACTTCGGCGATTGCCTTTATATCCGTGGCCACTCCGGTTGAGGTCTCGCAGAGTGTGGTCAATACGGCCTTTATACCCTTATTCCTGGAAAGCAACTGTTCTATGTCCTTTGCGGAGGCCGCCTTTCCCCATTCGACATCCAAAACTACCGGCTCGACACCGTACGCCTTGCAAAGCTCGGTCCAGCGCTCCCCGAATTTACCGCCCTGTACCGCAAGGGCCTTATCCCCCGGCGACAAAAGATTGCAAACGGCGGCTTCCATAGCGCCTGTCCCCGAACTGGTAAATATCAAGACCTCGCCCCTTGTCTGAAAAACATATTTTAAGCCTTCCTCGGCCTCTTGCAATATCCTCTGGAACTGAGGCGTCCTGTGATGGATTATAGGTCTTGCCATTCCTAAAAGGACATCCGGCGGGACCGGTGTCGGCCCCGGCGTAAGTAGATAACTCTTAATCATTTTTCTTCCCCCTGTTGGTTATAGGGTTTTTGGGGTTATTGAGTTTATTGGGTTAAAAAACCTGATAACCCTACAAACTCTATAAACCCTATAACCCTATAACTATTTTATTTTTTCTTTATCGAGGTAATTACCTCGTCCACTATCCCGTATGCCTTTGCCTCTTCCGCCGACATAAAATAATCGCGATCTGTATCTTTCTCTATCTTCTCAATCGGCTGTCCCGTGTGTTTCGCCAGGATCTCGTTTAATTTTTGTTTCAGCCTTAATATCTCCTGCGCCTGGATATTTATATCTGCGGCCGCGCCCTGCGCGCCGCCCCACGGCTGGTGTATCATTATCCTTGCGTGCGGCAGGGCATGACGCTTTCCCTTCGTGCCGGCGGCAAGCAATAAAGCGCCCAGGCTCGCCGCCTGGCCGAGGCAGTAGGTGTTAACAACGGGTTTTATAAATTGCATCGTGTCATATATCGCAAGACCGCTCGTAACGGAGCCGCCCGGCGAATTAATATAAACATTTACCTCTTTTTCAGGGTCCTCCATCTGAAGGAACAATAATTGCGCGATGATGATGTTGGCGACGTTGTCATCAACCGGCGTGCCGATAAATACGATTCTGTCTTTTAAAAGCCTTGAATATATGTCATATGCCCTCTCGAAACCTCTAGAGGTTTGTTCTACTACCATCGGAATGAGTACACTCATATTAACCCCCTTTGTTAACTAACGACTATATTGGCTTGTTTTATCAATAAATCAAGAATCTTGCCGTTTCTTAATTCCATTTTAAGATTTGACAGCAGGTCATTATCCTTGTAATATTTTTCAATCTTTGCCTTGCCCTGGTTATGGCGTTTGGCGATCTCCTCGAGGGTCTCATCAAGTTCCTCACTGGATACGCTTATCTTTTCCTTGTGGGCGATCTCATCAAGGATAAACATCGTTTTCACCTGTTTCTCGGAAACGGGCCTCAGCCTGGCCTCCAATTCCTTCTCTTTCGCTTCTATATCCGGCTCTTTAAGCCCCTGTTTTATCAGCCTTTCCTTTTCTTCGGCGATAAGATACTTCAGCTGTTCCTCAACAAGAGAAGTTGGGACCGTGAAATTCGCGTTTTCAAGGAGCCTTTCTATGACCTGATGCTCCATTTCATGCCTGGTCTTCAGTTCCGCCTGTCTTTCGAGCATCTTCCTGACCGATTCTTCCAGAGCGGAAAGGTTATTATACCCCAAATCCTTTGCGAATTCATCATCTATTTGCGGTAATATTTTTTCCTTTATCTCCTTTACCTTGATCTTAAAGATGGCCTTCTTGTCCGCGTATTCCTTATTCGAGAAATCGGCCGGAATCGTGCTTTCTATCTCCTTTTCATCGTTAAGATTCGCCCCCATGAGGGCCGCGGAGAGATTGGGTATATAGGATTTTTCCTCTATGGGCATCCAGATATTTTCCCTCTTTTTCGAAATGGGCTTTCCTTCCACAAGTATCTCTGAATCGCACACAATATAATCGCCAAGCCGCACAGGCCTGTTTTCAGCGTTCTTGAACTTGGCGCTTGATTCTCTTAGCGCCTCAACCGATTCCCGGACGTCCTTTTCCTTTATCTCAACGCTCTTTTTGGTGATCTTTAAGGCCTTATAATCTTTTAATTCTATCCTAGGCCTGATGTTGAACTCGGCCTTAAAGGACAGGCTGCTTGAATCATCCAGCTTTATATCGCTTATATCGGGAAGGCCCAGGGGAATAAAGCCCTCCTCGTTGATCGCCTTCTGATAAGAATCGGAGATCAAGTCCTCGATGACTTCTTTTAAAACCCTGTCGCCATAGTGCTTCTCCAATAAGTCCCTCGGCGCCTTTCCCATCCTGAAACCGGGCACGGCCGCCGTTTTTCCGATTTTGTTGAACAGCTCATCCTTGCGCGTTTTCACATCCTTCGCCGGTATCTCTATGTCAAAGGCCTTCCGGTTTTCCTCTATATGCGTGATCTTTTTTTTCATTTTTATTCAGGGATTATCAGGCCGTAATTTCCATCCTCTCTCTTATAGGCCACGTTTATTGCTTCTGTTTCCGCGTTCCTAAAAACCAAAAAATTATCATTAAACAGGTCCAGCTCCATGCAGGCCTCATCAATCGACATCGGCTTGGGTTGAAACTGTCTTGTTATTACCTTTTCCTTTTTTTCCTTTTGGGGCAGGGCCGCGGCTTTCTCGAAACGGGTCCTCGGTTTATGTTCCTTTATACGGTCCCTGAGTTTTAAAAGCTGCTTATGAAGGCTGCCCAGGGCATTGTCTATCGAGGAATACATGTCGCGACTTTCCTCTATTGCGGTAAGTTTAAAATATTTCAGGAAAAGCGTAATCTCGGCTATATGACGGAATTTCTGCACCTCCAATATGACATGGGCCCCTTTTATCTTTTTGGCATACTTCTCAAGTTTTAGCAGCTTTGAATCAACGTATTTTTTTACCGCCTCTGTAGCGTCGAAGTGCCTGCTGACTACCGTGATCTGCATCGTTCCTCCCTTGTTATGTCAAATTAAATTTCTCACCCAGATAGATGCGCCGCGCCTCGGGGTTGTTCGTCAACTCTTCGGCGGTCCCCGATATGAGTATCCTTCCGGAGACCATGATATAGGAGCGGTCTGTAACCGCGAGCGTCTCTCTCACGTTATGGTCGGTAAGCAGTATCCCGAGCCCTTTTTCCTTTAAATATCCGATAATCTGCTGGCACTCAAATACCGCGATGGGGTCTATCCCCGAAAAAGGCTCATCCAGCAGGATAAATAAGGGGTTTGTGACAAGGGCGCGGGTTATCTCAAGACGCCGGCGTTCTCCTCCTGACAGGGTATAGGCCTTGTTCTTCGCAAGATGGGCAATCTTGAGCTCGTTTAATAATTTGGCCAGCCTCTGCTCCCTTTCCTTCGCGGAGATATTAAGCGTCTCAAGTATCGCCATTATATTTTCCTCGACCGTCAGTTTCCGGAAAACGGACGGCTCCTGGGCGAGATAACCTATGCCGCATCTGGCGCGCTCATGCATGGGCAGGTTGGCAATGTCCTGTTCATCAAAAATAATCTCGCCTGCGTCGGGTTTTATAAGGCCGATTATCATGTAAAAGGTCGTTGTCTTCCCTGCCCCGTTCGGGCCTAAAAGTCCGACGATCTCTCCGCGCCTCACATTGATCTGGACATTATTCACTACGGTCCTGTCGCCGTACCTTTTAACTAATGACCTTGTCTCCAAAAGATGCATTATTAATTCCTTTTTCCCTTTGGGAAAACTACCAGTCTGGGTTTTCCTATAAGCCTTACCCTCCCGTCCCTAACGGTGTATACCGCCTTGTCCGAGTATGTGGAATTGCCTTCCCTGGCTATCTTCACATTTCCTATGGCAACCACCCTCACGATCTTCCTGGTATCGGGATTGAATAGAACCTTCATGATATCCGAATATATCTCGCCCCTCTTGTCGCGGATGCGGACATTGTTGTAAAGCACTGAAAGGTTCTTTTTGTAATTAACTACCAGGGGACCGTCGCAGGTTATGAGTGTCGGCGTATCTTCCTTTAGTTCTACAACAACATCTTTCTTAAGTTCGACCTTTCTCAATCCCGGCGTACCGATGGCTCCCCTGCCGGTCGAGACCAGATTTTCCCTCTCGATCCTTACGACCGAATCGGTACTGACGCACTCTTCCTTATCGTCCCAATGGAGGCGGTCGGTCATAAGGAGGGTGCCATCCGAGGTCCTGCCCACGACATTCTTTTCCAAGTCTATGTCCTTTGTGACCTTATCGTATACCCCCCGCCTGGCCTTCACCGTCAGCGATGAACCTTCATCCCCATAGGCCTTTGCGGTGATATAATCAAGTTTTATTACATTTGAGAGGATATCCGCGCATGCCCCGTTAAGTTCCCACTTTTTGGTTCCGTCGTCATGGTATCCTTCCAGGTTAAAGGACAATATCTTCTGCGCGAGGCTCTGGTCAGTTGCTTCGTCATCGGATATATCTTCCTTGGACACAGTGTCCCCTGCGGCAGGCGTTCTTTTCGCGCAGCCGGTACCCAAGGATATAATTATCATAAGTAATATGGATATTAAGGTAGGAAGAATGCTTCGCCACATGACAAGGCAAGATTATAACATTTTATATGCTGTGATACAAGAAAATAAACTATTTATTCTATATGCGGAAGGAGAGATTTGAACTCTCAAGGGTTGCCCCATACGGTCCTGAGCCGTACGCGTATGCCAGTTCCGCCACTTCCGCGGCTTGTTTTTTACTTCCTTTCGATCTTTACTACCTTATATCTAAGGGCCCCTGCCGGCACTTCCAGTTCTATGGTATCGTTTACCGCATGGCCAAGGACGGCCTTGCCTACCGGCGAGGATACTGAGATTTTATTATTGGCGAAATCCGCTTCCTCCTGGTTGACAAGCATATATATAAGCACTTCCCCTGAATCAAGGTCTTTCAGCGTAACTGTCGCCCCCAGATACGCCTTGTTTTTATCTATTTTTTCGTTGTCCAGTATCTTAACTCGGCTAAGGTCCCTTTCAAGCTCCGCTATCCTCTTCTCAAGAAGGGCCTGCGCCTGTTTCGCGGAGTCATATTCGGCGTTCTCGCGGAGGTCGCCGAGAGAACGGGCATGTTCCAGCTGCTCGGAGATCTCGCGCCGTTTTGTCTTTTTTAGATATTCCAGTTCCTTAAAGAGTTTTTCGTATCCCTCGCGTGTCAGATATGTATAATCCATGATTATCCCTTCTCCAGTGAATGCCTGGATGGCTTGTGTTTGACGGCTACAGGATAATTGCCGTCAAAACAGCAGGTGCAAAATTCTTCTTTGGGAAGAGGCATTGAGGCAAGCATCCCTTCGAGGCTAAGATAACCCAGGCTGTCAAGGCCGATATAATCCCTTATCTCATCGACCGTCCTCTGCGAAGCTATGAGTTCCTCTTTTGTCGGAAAATCAATGCCATAATAACACGGGTGCCTGAGAGGAGGACAGCTTATTCTCATATGCACCTCTTTTGCGCCGGCGTCCCTTATTGCCTTTACCCTCGCCCTTGAAGTCGTGCCTCTGACAATGGAATCCTCAATTATGGCAACGCGTTTGCCCTTAAGCAATTCCTTTACCGGATTAAGTTTTACTTTTACGCCGAAATCCCTTATATGCTGTGATGGCAGAATAAATGTCCTCCCTATATAATGGTTCCTTATGATGCCCATCTCAAAGGGTATGCCCGAGGACTGCGCATAGCCCAGCGCGGCGCATGTCCCTGAATCCGGAACAGGGACGATCATATCTACGGCGGCGGGATGTTCCTTAAAAAGTCTTTCGCCAAGCCTTTTTCTGGCCAGGTATACGCTATGCCCGAATATGTTGGAATCGGGCCTGGCAAAATAGATGTATTCAAAAATGCAGAAGGCGTGCCTTGCAGGAGGAAAAGGGCTGACTGAATGAATACCCCTTTTATTTATGAATACCACTTCTCCGGGCTCTATCTCCCTTATATACCTGGCCTGGATAAGGTCCAGGGCGCAGGTCTCTGACGACAGAACCCAGGAGCCATCCACCTGGCCAAGGCATAACGGCCTAAACCCATTTGGGTCTCTTACTCCTATGACCTGGTCCTTGGTAATAAGGACCAGCGAAAAGGCGCCTTTTATCCTGGAAAGCGCGTCAATCAGCCTGTCCTGTAATTTTTTCTTTTTTGACCTTGCCACAAGGTGTACGATGATCTCGCTATCCATAGTAGTCTGGAATATCGCCCCTTCCTTCTCCAGTTCCTGGCGAAGAGGCAAGGCATTCACTAACGTCCCGTTGTGGCCGACCGCGAGAAAGTCATTGGCATATTCGACCATAAACGGCTGGGTGTTTTTTAAAAGTGTGGAACCTGTAGTAGAATAGCGGACATGGCCTATCGCGAGATGGCCCTTAAGCGATTTTAGATTCTCATCATTAAAGACATCGGAGACAAGGCCCATCCCTTTAAATTGTCGCATCTCTTTTTCATCCGAAACCACAATGCCGGCGCTCTCCTGTCCCCTGTGCTGAAGCGAATATAGACCGAGATACGCGAGCTGGGCCGCGTCCTTATGCCCGTATATGCCAAAAAGCCCGCAGTATTCTTTTTTATCCGCCTGCGGCGAGATATTACAGCATCTTTTTTGCATAAATAACCCCATTCCTGAAAATTGCCAGGCCGTCGCCCTCTTTCAAATTTCTCAACCCACGTAAGCTGGCCTGCCCGCCGAAGCCAATATTCTCTGAATCGCAGAAGCTGCGAAGGCGGGTCCATCTGGGATGCTGGGTATAATGGATATGTCTTTCCGGATGCGGCATCAGGCCGAATATCCTGCCTGTCTGGTCGCAAATCCCGGCAATATCTTCAATGGAACCGTTCGGATTGGCGGGATAGCCGGCGGAATTTCCTTCTTTATCAGAGTATTTAAAGGCGATCAGGCCTTCGGAATCTAGCAGCCTTAATAGTGTCTCGTCCCTGGCTATAAATCTTCCTTCGCCGTGAGCGACAGGCAAGTATATTATGTCATCCGGCAGATCCTTCGTCCAGATACATCTTGAGTGCATCCTTTTTAAATAAACCCATCTGTCCTCGAACCTCGCGGAATTATTCAAGGTCAATGTCGCCTCTATCTGAAAACCGCTGTTTAAATTCGGCAGAAGGCCTGCCTTGACCAGGACCTGAAAACCGTTGCAGATACCGATAATTAGTTTACCGCTGGAGATAAATCGTTTTACTTCATCCTCGAGTTTATATCTCAGTTCATTCGCGAGAAGTTTTCCGCTGGCGATATCGTCCCCATATGTGAAGCCGCCGGGGATAGCCAGTATCTGGTAATTATTAAGCTCTTTTTCGCCCCTCACCAGCTGGTTGATATGGACGGAATCCGTCTTCGCGCCTACTTCCTCAAAGGCAAAAGCAGTCTCCCTGTCGCAATTTGTCCCGGCCGCCCGCAATATAACCACCCTTGGTCTGCCCATATCAAAATCCTTTAAAAGGCCGCTGCCATGCGTCTTTAAGTTCTTTTAAGCCGGCGTCTATCACCGCGGATTTACCGTCAATGCCGGTTACCCGGAATCTCTCTTCCTTGGTAACCTCTCCTATCAGCCCTATAGGGGCGCCTTTCATGGCCTTCCTGAACTTTTTTTTCAATTTCCTGGGCACCTCTACGATAAATCTCGTATTCGATTCTGAGAATAACAATATATCATTCCTCTTGTGTCCTTTATAAGGCACCTTATCAACGCGCATCTCCATACCTAAACCGCCGGCAAAGGCCATCTCCGCGCAGGCGACCGCGATGCCGCCTTCCGAACAGTCATGGCAGGCGCTGACAAGGCCCCTGTTAACGGCCTTTGAGAGTTTCCGCATTACCGCCTTGCCGGACTTGGCGTTTACCTTGGGCACATTTTTCCCCACTTCCCCGTTAATATGATAATAATGAGATCCGCCCATCTCATTATAAGTAGCGCCTACCGCAAAAATGAGGTCGCCTGGCTTTTTCAAGTCCATGCTTACTGCTTTCGATACATCATCCATGACCGCCATGGCGGATATTAAAAGGGTGCCCGGGATCGCGATAGATTTTCCGTCAACCGTGTACTCATTATTGAGGCTGTCCTTGCCCGAGATAAATGGGACGCCATATGCCTTGGCAACGTCATAACAGCCTTGAGCGGCCCTGACCAGCCCTCCAAGCCTGTCAGGTTTGTCTGTATTGCCCCAGCAGAAATTATCCAAAAGCGCTACTTCTTTTAAAGAACCTCCTACGGCGATTATCTGCCGGAGCGCCTCATCTATCGCCGAGGCGGCCATCCAGTATGGATCGATAAGGCCGTACATCGGATTTATGCCGTTTGAAACTATCACCGCTTTCTTGGAATCCAGGATCGGTTTAACGATGCAGGCGTCCGAGGGCCCGTCATTTTCCGCGCCTACAAGCGGCTTAAGCGCGCTTGCCCCCTGCACCTCATGATCGTATTGCCTGATAATCCATTCCTTGCTTGCGACGTTCAGACTGGAGAGTATCTTCATAAGCGGCAGGGTCGATTGTTTTTCCGCCTGGATCTGAGGTTCCTTTAGGTCAGGCGGCTCCCACAACGCGGTTCTTTTTATCTTCGGCAGGCCGTTATGAAGGAATCGCATATCAAGATCGCAAACCTTTTTCCGGTTGTAGAAAAGTTCCAGCCGTTTTGTTTTTGTGAATTCGCCTATGACGGTAGCCTCAACATCCTCTTTCCTGAATACCTCCAATATGGCGTCTATCTTTGACTTGTCGACGGCAAGGAGCATCCGTTCCTGGGCCTCCGAGATCCATATCTCCGTATATGTCAGCCCTTTATATTTTAACGGTATTTTTTCCAGGTAAACCCTGACGCCGGTCTCTTCTCCCATCTCTCCGACCGCGCTTGAAAGGCCTCCCCCGCCGCAGTCCGTGATGGCATCGAAGAGGTTCCTGTCCCTTGCCTTAAGGAGCGTGTCGGTTACCTTTTTCTCGGTTATCGGGTTGCCTATCTGCACGGCGGAGCCCGACCTCGTCTCCGATTCCGCGGTAAGCTCGCCTGAGGAAAAGGTGGCGCCATGTATCCCGTCCCTTCCTGTCCGGCCTCCGACTAAAAGGACAAGATCGCCGCTCTCAACTTTTTTTGTAGATCTGTCTTTGGGTATAAGTCCGACGTTTCCGCAAAATACGAGCGGATTTCCTATGTAGCGTTCATCGAACAAAACGGCGCCGTTGGCGGTCGGTATTCCCATCCTGTTTCCATAATCGCGCACGCCGGCGACTACGCCTTTCATTATCCGCTTGGGGTGCAAGACGCCCTTGGGTAATTTTTCATGCGGATAATCGGGCGGGCCGAAACAAAAGACATCTGTGTTTAATATAGGCCTCGCCCCCCTGCCTGTCCCGAGCGGGTCCCTTATTACGCCGCCTGTCCCTGTGCCGGCGCCTCCGTAAGGCTCAAGGGCCGATGGATGATTATGCGTTTCAACCTTGAAGCAGACATTGAATTTTGGATTGAATTTTATGACACCCGAATTGTCTTTGAAGACGGAAACACACCAGGATTTCTTTAATTCCCTGGTGACTTTCATTATTGTCTCTTTGAGCAGATTATTATAAATCCTGGTCGATGGTCCCGTTTTCTTTATCTCTTTATATTCCACCGCCCCTCTAAACGTCTTGTGCTTGCAGTGTTCAGACCAAGTTTGGGCTATCGTCTCAAGCTCGCAATCCGTAGGCGGCTTTCCGAGTTTCTTAAAATAATCCCTTATCGTCCGCATCTCATTCAGGTTCAAAAAAAGCTGCCCCTTGGCGCTTAGCGCAAGCAGGGCCTTGTCATCCATCTCCAGCATATCCACATTGATGAGCCTGAATTTATACGGCGCCACCTCGCCCTTCTCGATCTTTAAGTCAGCCGCTTCCTTTTTCGCGTCGGAAATGTGCTGTATCACCTTGTTGTAAAGAAGCTTATCGCCGATATAATTGACCTGTTCCTGGGCAATGCCGCCTTTTATCAAATATTTACGCGCGGTCTTTATAGAGTTGACCCCCGGTATGCCAAGGTCCCTGATACCTTTTTTTGTTGAATCCTCAACCGGGTCCATAACCCCCGGCTTGTAGCAGACCTCAAGGGCATGGACATCGCCTCGCCCTTTAGTCTCAAATGAGCCGTCATACCTGTATTCCTGGGTTATGGGGTCGGTAAGCAGCTCCTCGCAGATCCTCCTGATCTCGGAAGCCGTTATCTTTCCCTCTATGTTATAGATATCTATAACGCCTACTTCTTCGACCTGTTTTATGTTCAGATCCAGGATATCTTTTTTGATCCCTTCGCCTGCGGCGTCAAAAATACCCGGTTTATTTTTTACCTCAACCCGCCATATCATAAATTATTCCCATTCTATAGTCGCCGGCGGCTTTGAACTGATATCGTAGACCACCCGGTTAATCCCTCTTACTTCATTGATGATGCGGTTCGAAATCCTTGTCAGGAGGTCTTCAGGCATACGCGCCCAATCGGCAGTCATCCCGTCAATACTTGTAATAACCCTTATCGCAATAACATTCTCATACGTGCGTTCATCGCCCATAACGCCCACAGATTTAACCGGCAAGAGGACGCAAAAGGCCTGCCAAACTTTCCTGTAATATGCGGCCTTTTTTATCTCATCGATAAGTACCCAGTCCGCCTCCCTCAGCAAATCAAGACGCTCTTTTGTGACCTCACCTATGACGCGCACGGCAAGCCCCGGTCCCGGGAACGGATGACGCCAGACTATCTCATCAGGCAGCCCCAGTTCCTTCCCCAAAAGCCTCACCTCATCCTTGAATAGATATTTAAACGGTTCTAGTAATTTCAAGTTCATTTTTTTGGGGAGCCCGCCTACATTGTGGTGTGTCTTTATTGTCGCGGACGGACCTCCGAAGGCCGAGCGGCTTTCGATAAGGTCGGGATAAAGCGTCCCCTGGGCCAGGAATTTGACGGCCCCGGCCTTTTTGGCCTCTTTTTCAAATACCCTTATGAATTCTCTGCCTATGATCTTTCTCTTTTTTTCAGGATCGGTCACCCCGCGCAATTTTTTTAAAAAAATTGATTCGGCGTCAACTGCCCTTAAATTGATCTTATAATAGTTCCTGAATTTCCTTATAACCAATTCCCGTTCGCCTTTTCTGAGCAGGCCGTTGTCAACAAATATGCAGACCGATCTTTTACCCACCGCCTTATTAAGCAGGACAGAAAGGACGGAGGAATCGACGCCGCCTGAAAGCGCGCACAGGACCTTTTTATCGCCGACCGTTTCCCTGATACCGGCTATCGCGTCATTTATGAAGGACCTCATATTCCAGATCCTGGAACAGCCGCAGATGTCATATAAAAAATTTTTAAATATCTTTCCGCCTAGAGGGGTATGCGCCACCTCCGGATGGAACTGGACCCCATAGATCTTTTTTTCCCGGTTTTCCATCGCCGCGATCCTGGAATTCGGCGTGCCGGCGATTATTTCAAAGCCTTTTGGCGGCCGCGTTACCCTGTCCCCGTGGCTCATCCATACGGAAAATCTTCTTGGGATACCGGTGAACAGGGCGCTTGCCTTTTTTTGGTCAAGCTCAGCGAACCCATATTCCCTTTTTTCTGCCCTTGATATCCTTCCTCCAAGGAACCTTCCCTCAAGCTGCATACCGTAACATATGCCCAGTATGGGAGCGCCCAGATCGAAGATTCCGGGTTCACAAACCGGGCTTTTTCTCACGGTAAGGCTCGCCGGGCCGCCGGACATGATTATGGCCTTCGGAAATTTCCCTGCTATGACACCGAGAGGGGTGTTATAGGGCAGGATCTCGCAATATACACCGCATTCCCTTACCCTTCTTGCGATCAACTGGGTGTACTGCGAGCCAAAATCAAGTATTATAACAAGTTCCCTGTATTCCATAAAATATAATGAGGCCAGGACCCTTTGAGTGTCTCTGACCTCCTTGTCTCCTTAATAATATCAAAATGCGTATGTAATGTCAAGAATATCACTCGGTAAAAAATTTCATTCAATTACCAAATCGAGTTTGTGCGTTCGCTGCTTGGCAAGGTCCCAGGCGTATTCATAGAGGTGAAGGCCCTTGCTTGCCGCTATGATCTCGCCGTTTTCGACCCCTATCTCTTCCGCCATGTATTGTTTTACCAGTTCCAGCCCGCCAAGGTTAGAAGGAAAACCTCCCCAAAGATCCCAGGAGCGGAAATACAGGAAGAAATGCAGCTTGCCGTACCTGACCCGGGTATCTATAAGCCGCAGGCAGGGCGGGTCAGCCAGTTTTAAGTCGGATGGCATCCCTATTTCCATGACCGCCTGGTTGGTCCCGAACCCCTGTGTCTTGTAGATCTTTATTACCTCTTCTATCTGGTTGCAGTTAAGCGGCATTTCGCGTATCAGTTTTTTCCCGTCTATGACCTCTTCTATCTTTGCCTTCGGCTCCACGAGCCTCTCGCCGTACGTATAATCCTCGGTCTGGGTTTTCATGCCGGTCAATAGATATGAAAGGTACTGTTTTATGTAATCCATGCTTGTAGGCGCGGGTATCCCTAGGCCTTCCGGCATTATCGGTATTATTTGGTGAGCGGGGTTCTTTACGCGCACCGTCACAAAATCAAATTCAAGCCTGCGCTGCCCCTCGTAACTGCCCCTGTCAATCTTATAAACATGCCCGTTTTCAAGTATCTCAGAAAGGCACCTGAACCAGGCGTCATCGAGATCGAATGCCTCTATGTGAACGGGTTTTAGCTCGTTTCTTTTCATCATCCCTCCGTTATTCCGCTATTAATTTCTTTATCTCGGGAAGCGCCGCCATGCAGGCCTCTTCTCCAAGAGAAATCAGAACCTCCGGATTGAAGAAATCCTTCCATGACCAGCCAATGATGCGCGGGTGTATAACTACATCTGCCTGCCGGCAATTGGCCTCCGCTGTTGAATATTCCAGCGCCTCAATGGAATCCATTATTATTTCAAGTATATTCGGTTTAAGGAAGTTCAGGATTTTTTTCTTTAGCCTTGATATGGTACCTTTTGGTTCACTGGCAGGCTTTCCCTTTTCTATTAAAAGCCCCTTTTGGACATCTTCAGGGCTCGGAATGGTGTTAACCGCGATGATCTTTTTTATATTCATCCTGTTAAGCAGGGAGACGGGTACAGGGTCCAGGATGCCGCCGTCTATCACGATCCTTCCTTCATGAATAACGGGCGAGTATACGCCCGGTATTGAGATGCTTGCCCTTACCGCGTCAACAAGGCTGCCGGAAGCGATAATGGTCTCTTTCCGGTCAGTGAGGCCTGAGCAAACTATCCTTAATGGAAATTTTATTTCCTGAAATGTCCGGTTTCCCAGATACCTTCTCAAAAAATGCATGGTCTTGGTGTCAGATAGAAGGCCTCTTATCGGGAACTTCAGGTCCTTAAGGCTGAGGGCGCCGAACTGCTTTTTATTTTCTATAGCTATTCTCTCCATGTCGGCGCCGGTGTAACCGGCGGCCCAAAACGCCCCTATGAGGCCGCCCATGCTTGAGCCGGCCGCGACATCTATGAGCACCCCTTCCCTTTCAAGCACCTTGATCACTCCAATAATGGAAAGGCTCCAGGCCGCGCCTGAACCCAGCGCGATCCCGACCCGGACACCGCCGATCTCTCTCGCCACGCGTCTTACGGCAAGATTGTATTCCTGGCTGTTTTTAGCCGGGTCAGGCAATGTTGCGTATATGCCGTACTTTAAAACAGGCAGGTTGGCGGGCCTTCCGGCGGCCTCGCTGACAATGAACTTTATCATTTTACGCGGTTCACGAAACTGCCCTTCAAGTTTGTCTAGAAGGCTATTAACGGAATTAATATTTTCACTCGAGTAGCCGGTAACAATATGGATGGTATCCGACTGTACGAGGGTGGCGACGGCGCATTCCGCCTCTTGGCCCGGAACCCCTACGATACAATAATCAAAATTTGCCGCCAGATAAGTAAGCAGCCACGCCGTTTGTCTTTCCGCAAGACGGGTACCGGCCCCTGCCGTCGCCTTTAACACGCTTATCCCTGTCTCAAATTTTATAATCGCGCTTTTAAGTTCTTCTTCATCATGAATGGCCGGCAGGTTCGCGGTATCTAGGAATATGACTTCTTTGGCAGTTTCCCGGTAAAGAGCGGCTGCCAGCGCCATGGCATAATCTCCGCTGCCGGCCTCATTCGAAGGCCCATAAACGGAGATGATAGTGCTTTCAAACACGTTCTTTCTGCCCTTCTCTCTTCTTCGTAATCTGCGGGCGAGCACCGAACTAAAATGCAGGGCCAGATGCGGAAGTTCATTGAGTACCGCATGGAAATTTTCCTGGCCAATCTTTAAGATAATGGAATCATTAACTGCCTCTGCCGAAACAGAATGAGATTCATTGGTAAGCAGCGATATGATGCCGAAATATGAACCACGGTAAAGGCATTCAAGGGTGACATTTCCTCCGGCCGCCTCTGTAAAAATGCGCACCCTGCCCGAAACTATCAGGTAGAAGGCATCAGGGACATCGCCTTCCCTGTAGATGGTTTCGCCTTTTTTATATTCAAAAAAATCGGACCTTTTTGAAATAAAATCTATCTGGCCGGCTTCTAAATCAGAAAAGAAACTGATTTGTTTAATAAGGAGGGTCTTGTCTGTGATTACCTTTTGGGGCATCTAATCTGTCTAGAACGGTCATTGCGGGGCGCTTGCGCCCCGCAATGCCTTTTATAGATCTATCTTTTCGCTGCTATACCGGCGGCATAACCTTTGTCGTAGCCGTCCTGGAAACCCCTTTGATATCCCTGATCAAATAAAGACGGCACGCCCGAGACCTGCTGGACCGGAACTGCCTGGACTGCTTGAACCTGTTGTGTCGGCTGCGGCGCAGGCGCCGTTATTGTATCAAGTAGAGCGCCTCCTACAACATTTACCCCGGCGCCTATAAGCGCCCCCTTTCCCGCCTTTCCGCCTGACGCGCTTGAGGCTATCGCGCCCGTTGCCGCGCCCATAAGGCCTTCCTTAAGGATGCTCTTATTCTCATCTTGTTGCGCGAAACACACGGGTGCTAACAATCCCAACACCAATGCAAGGCTTAACGCTATGCATATTGTCCTCATCATATCCCTCCTTTCTTTCTATATGGTATTAAAATACATCATTCTTCCCCCTTCGTCAAGGTTAAAGTGTTCATGCCGGGGCAGCTCAACCCTTTCTATTGGTCAGCAACGGGTCCTGCCGCCGAACAGCCCAAATTTCTTAGGGGGGTTTATCCCGCCTTCGGCGGGATCCAAGCAATACGTAAAGCTGGCTGTGGGTTTCTGTACCCCCCATCCCCCTATTCAAAATTTGGGCGCCCGTTCGGCGTCACCCGTTGCTTTGCCCACTTATTTAGAAATTTTTACTCTTCATACTAGTAAAGGGGTCCCCCGAGGGGTAGTGCCTCGACTCCTCTGCTTATCTTGTGACAACCCAGGAAAAAGGAATTGTGAGCGAATAGAAAATTTAGCCTTTTATGAGCATTTTGGCGGTTTCTAAAAGGGCGGCGGTTGTTTGAGCCGACACTCCTTATGTGTCAGGCGAGTTCCGCCGCCCCCGTCAAAATGCGATATAAAAGGCGTTTAAAATTTTCTCCCTGAGCGAACAATCCTTTTTCCTGGGTTGACAATAGTGTTCCCGCTTTGGCACTGCCCCGAGAGGGGAAACATAGAGAGAAGTAAAAATTTCTCTCCCGCTCCAGTTGACTTGTGAAATGCAATGTGCTAAGATTCGGAGGAGGATGAAATGAGAAGAATTTTAATAGGGTTAATAATAGGTGTAGTGGTAGTTTATCTTGCCTATAACGGGCTGAGGGCGAGATTCTACAGGACGATCTCGCAGGAAACGCTGGTGGGAACGGTGCAGTGTGCCCCGGCGCGGGACCGCACACATGATTTTTATTTGTTTTATTTCCCGGGCAAGAACGCGGACAGGTCAGATTTTATCTTTTTAAAATTAAACGGCGATTACTGGGCGTTCGAGGGCGAGATCATCAAATGGAAAAGGCCGGTGAATTTCGCGGGCCTTAGGACCTGCCATCGCCCGGTGAGGATCTATGATTCAAAAGGGACTTCTCAGCCGCTTGAAACAGGACCGGGCAGATTTGCCTTTAGAACCGAGAAGCTCCTTCCGTTTATTGACACAAGCTTCATATCAATAGTGAAACAACCCTTCAAGCCAAGGCTTAAGTTCGGTATTTACGCCACAAACACAGGTTATCTGGTCAGGAGGATCAGGTAGCTTTTCCGCGGCAGGCCTTCACGCATATTCCGCAGACATATTGAGGGACGTATCTTTGTTTCTGGAAAAATTTTAGTTTTTCAAAACACGCCAGATGGTCGAATTCTTCCTGCGAACTTTTGATAGCGTTCGCCGGGCATACGGCGGCGCAGCGGCCGCATTCCGCGCATCCATTCTTAAGGGGTTTATCTGTTTTGACAGGCATATCCGTAAGCAGCGTCGCCAGCCTTATACGCGACCCGTATTTCGGATGGACGATAAGATTATGGAGCCCAAGCCATCCTATTCCTGAGAGTTGCGCGACCCTCTTATGAGAAACATGGGCGGTTTGTTTTTCCCAGTCGACTATCTGCGAGGCGGGGAC
Organism: Candidatus Omnitrophota bacterium; assembly: GCA_028715645.1. Lineage (GTDB taxonomy): Bacteria > Omnitrophota > Gorgyraeia > JABMQH01 > JABMQH01 > JAQURK01. The sequence goes on from JAQURK010000002.1 coordinate 59,544, forward strand.
AGGCAGGGCATTAAAACCGCGGCCCTGTATTACTCCCGTAAGCCGCATCGTGATCTGATCTAACAGGTTGTTTGCCTGACGGTAATGATGAAAATAGAGGTTTGTCGGCCGGTCAATGATCCCTTCAAGTATGTTTTTAGAAAGCCCTATGGCGATGGAAATTGCAAAATCCAGATCCTCTGTCGCCTGGGCGGGCAGGTTAAAGCTTTTCTTCTCATTTTCAATGCGGCAGGCGCCAAACGCTATTGCTCCCAGCGTCATGGCTGTTTTTTTTAGCCGATTATAGTTATCTTTTTGTTTGTTTGCGGCCATGCAGATTCACCATGAGTATGGAAATTGCTACAGGCGTAATCCCGGATATCCTTGAGGCCTGGCCGAGGGATCGCGGCCGGAAATGGGTCAATTTCTCGCGAACCTCGTTGGAAAGACCGAAAACACCGCTGTAATCAAAGCCTTCCGGGATTGTTATCCCTTCTATTTTTTTAAATCTCTCGATATCCTTAAGTTGTCTCTCTATAAAACCTTCATATTTTATCTCTATCTCAACCTGCCTCTTTATATTTTCAGGCATTGCTTCGCTAAACGCGGTATCCCTGCAAATATTGGCGTATGTTACCGAAGGCCGCCTGAGTATCCTGTCGAGCCTTTCCCTTTTAAGCCTCGCTATCTCTGCCCTGATAAGGCGCGCCTTTTCGATTACAATTTCATAATCTTCTTTTTTAACAAGGCCGAGCCGATATCCGAACCCTCTTAACCTGATGTCGGCATTGTCTTCTCTTAAGATAAGCCTGTATTCTGCCCTCGAGGTAAACATCCGGTACGGTTCATTCGTCCCCTTGGTAACCAAATCATCTATCAAAATTCCTATATAAGCTTGAGACCTGTCCAGGATAAGCGGCGCCGTGCCCTGTATCATAAGGGCGGCGTTTATACCCGCGATCAGTCCCTGGGCCGCCGCCTCTTCATATCCGGTCGTCCCGTTTATCTGTCCCGCCAAAAAAAGCCCTGCCAGAGCCTTTGTCTCAAGGGTGGGTTTAAGCTGTGTCGGTTCGACAAAATCATATTCTATTCCGTAACCCGGTTTTAAGATCTCCGCCTTTTCAAGCCCCTTTATTGACCTTAGCATCTCACGTTGGACATCTAAAGGTAAGCTTGTCGAGACGCCGTTTGGATAGCATTCGACGGTATCCGTACCCTCCGGCTCCAGAAATATCTGGTGCTGCGCCCTCTGGCTAAAACGCACAATTTTGTCTTCAATGGAAGGACAATACCTGACGCCTCTTGCCTTGATTACGCCTGCGTACAGGGGTGAACGGTCAAGGTTGCGTCTTATGATATCGTGCGTTGTTTTATTCGTGTAAGTAATGTAACACGGGACCTGTTCTCGGGAAATGCCGCGCGTTGAAAAAGAAAACGGGACAGGCACTTCATCACCGTTCTGGACTTTAAGGCCGGAAAAATCTATGGTTCTCGAATCCAGCCTTGGAGTGGTCCCGGTCTTAAGCCGGCCTAAAACGATGCCGGCCGCCTTAAGGCTGTCCGAAAATCCGGACGCCGGCTCACCGAGCCTGCCGCCCGGGAAATGCTTAAGGCCGATATGTATGACACCGTTTAAAAAAGTTCCCGTTGTAACAACCACCGCGGCGCCGAAAATCTTTTCGCCGTTTGTCAACCTCACGCCTTCAATCTGCCCTGAGCCAAACAGAATGCCCGCGGCCTCCCCTTCCATTATGGAAAGATTTTCCTGCGCTTCAAGTACGGCCTTCATGTAATCCCTGTATTTTTTGAGATCTACTTGCGCGCGCGAAGAACGGACTGCCGGGCCCTTGCTCATGTTGAGCATCCTGTACTGGATGGCGGTCGCGTCCGTCGCCTTCGCCATCTCGCCGCCAAGGGCATCGATCTCCTTAACCAGCTGGCCCTTGCCCACCCCGCCGATAGCCGGGTTGCAGGACATAAGTCCGATGGTTTCCTTACTCATAGTGAGCATAAGGACACGCTTTCCCATGCGCGCCGCGGCCAGCGCCGCCTCGCACCCCGCGTGTCCCGCCCCTATCACTATTATGTCATACTTATTCATATTTCCTCTTGGGGACACCTCTAGGTTCAAAAATGGGGACACACCTAGGTTTAAAAATGGGACAGTCCCCTAAAACTAATTACTGATTACTGATTACCGGTTACTGATTACTTTTTGCAATAAATCTTGTAATCAATATCAGGAAAGATGTTGTCCTTACCTTCTATATCGGACAAAAAATTCGAGTCCACCCTGCCGGATCTTATCTCGTTATATAATCTGGTGAACCTGTAGATGTGGTCCTTGGTTCGACGGTAGGCGTATGAGGAATGGGTTCTGGTCTTCATGATAAAGGCCCAATCGCTTGATTGAGCCAGCAAAAGTTCCCTTGCGGCCTGGTTAAGGCCGCGTCTCATTATGCCGTTGGGCTGCGATTCGCAATAAGTATCAGCCAATTCGACCATGCGCTCCGCCGCCTTGTGAAGGTGCCTATATATCCAGTCGTTGGATCCTTCAAGCCATACCTCATTATACCCCTTCCAGCCCCAGCTTGAATAAGACGGGGTAAGCACCTGGTTCCGCGGATAGATCTTGAGATAATCCAATGGGGTAATCAATTTTATGTTTTTCTGATCGTAATAGATCTTCCTTATCAGGAAATTAAGCCAATCAGGCCCTTCGAACCACCAGTGCCCGAAAAGTTCAGCGTCATACGGCGATACGATTATCGGCCGCCTGCCCATGATGCCAAGGAGGTGCTCTGCCTGCTTTTCCCTGTTGAACATGAAGTTCGCGGCATGGGCGGCCGCCGCATCCAGGGCGTTTTTTCTGACATACGGTTCTTTATTCTCTGTCTCGCCGGTTATCTTGTAATATTTAATACCTGTGTTCACCCGCGTGCCGTCCGGCAATATATAGGGTTTTACGTAATCATACTCAAGATCATGGCCTATATCGCGGTAAAACTCCCTGTAATTATAATCACCAGGATACCCTTCCTGGGAGCTCCAGACGGATTTTGAGCTCTCAACGTCCCTGCCAAAAGCGGCGACCCCCGACTTGCAGTAACAGGGCGCGAATATCCCAAACTTTGGCCGCGGCGAGCCGAAAAGGATGCCGTGTGTATCCGTAAGAAAATACCTTATACCAAATTCTTTAAGTATTTCGTCGTCGCCCGGATTATAAGCGCATTCGGGCAGCCATATCCCCGGAGGCGTCTTCCCGAATAATTTTCTATGGATGTCGACGCCGACCTTTATCTGCGCCCTTACCGATACCTTTCTTTCTACCTCCATAAGAGGCAAGTAGCCGTGAGTTGCCCCGCAGGTTATGATCTCAAGCACGCCCGCGTCAGAGAATTTCTTAAAGGCATTGATTATGTTCATCTTGTATTCATCGCAAAAGATATACCTTGCCCGGCTGAACCTCTGATGATACATAAGCGCCAGCTCATGAAATTGCCCCTGCCAGCGCGTGCGCTCGATTTCCTTTGAGGATAATTCGATCAGTTTATCGAGATGCTTCAGATAGCGATTCTGCAGGAGGGGGTCCATAAGCATGGACAAAAGGGTGGGCGTAAGCGACATGGTTATCCTGAAACCTATGTTTTCCTTTAATAGCCCCTCAAAGACATCTATGAGCGGGATATAGGTTTCGGTAATGGCCTCGTAAAGCCAATCCTCTTCTAAAAAATCCTCATGCTCCGGATGGCGTACAAACGGAAGATGGGCATGCAGGACTAAAGCGAGATAACCCTTTTCCATTATGTGGTTCGTCTTGTTACGATGGGCGTGATAGTCCTTGTATCATCGCCATCAAAAGAAGTGGCAGAGACAGGAATTTCCTGCTTGCCATCGGGAAGAGCAAACCTTAAACTGAAACTGCCGTCTTTTCTTAAGCGTACCGGCTTGTTTTGCACGGTCAGTTTCGCGTCAGGCTCGGTTTGTCCGTAAATGATCAATTCGGCGTCTACCATCAGCCAGAAACCTTTTTGCTTCAAGGCCTTTTTTACGGGGCTCGACAGACTGCTTACCGCGCCGGATGAAACCTGCTGAAGCAGCCTTTTCTTAAACATCTCCCTCATGGCAAGAGAGGCCTTGCCCATGCCGAATCCCCCTGAAAGACCGAACATCTTCCAGTAATCGTCCTCCTGGCACATCCACTCCTCATCTATGATATCCGACATCCCGAATCTCGGGGTCCTGACGCAATTGGACCTTGCGAGCGCCACGAAGTCGCCGTTATTGGCCAGGATCCCGATTTCTATGATCCATGCCCTGTTGGGGGCGCCGACGTTTATGTACCAATTGTTAGCCAGGCCGGTCAATTCTATATCGAAATAGCTGTGGGCATTGTCTCCGTTAAAATTTATATCGGTAACGTCATATACCCTTAATATCGATTTAACGGCCCTGAGCCCCTTCCGGTGTAATTTATCCCTGGCCTCGTTTTCCCTGTCGGCGGTTATTTCCCAATAGCTGTAGAGCCACCACGGGTCCCTTACAAGCGCCACTATCCTGTTATCGCCGTAGCCGTAGGGAAATTCAAAATTTTCCTGGCTTTTATATTCGGGGATGGGTCCTATATAATATTTTGCCTCTTCAACCTTTTGCTGGCCGACCACCTTCTCGAGGATGCTTGAAGGCGCCAGCCTTTCACGAAGCCGGTATTGCGGCAGGGTCTTTATCTGCCTGATCACTTTTTCCGCCCTTGGCCTGGTTACCTTTTTCGTCCTGCTTTTCTTCGCGCTCACGCGGCTGAGGCGGTCAATCAGCCTCTCCTTGCTCATAAGGTGGGCCCCTCTTATGTTGCTTCGGCGGGCCAGCGAAATAAGCTTGCTCTTTTTTGCCCTTCTTATCTTTTCCCTGTCCATAATCAGCTCCGTTTTTTCCTAATATCCTAATATAACGTTATATTTATGATAATATTACTTCCGCCGGCATTGTAAATGGGCGTTAGTTTCTTTTCGCTGATTTTTTTCTACTTTAGCTAACTATAGCACATGCCGCTGATTAATTCAAATAAAAAAATCCCGCACCATTGGCTGGTGCGGGATCGTAATTTTTGAAATCCTTATTGTTATTCTGTCTTGGGCGGTTCTGGCTGCGCTTCCTGGGGTGCCGGAGCAGGCTCCTGTGTCAGCACATCGATCCATATCGCGACCATCTTGTCGTCTTTGTTCTTATAATATTCCAGCTCTATGGAATCATCAACCTTTAGATCGGGAAGCTCTATCGTGTTATCGCCTTTCCAGATGCTGGTTTCTTCCTTTGTCGCAAGCAAGGTATAAGTCTTGCCTGCCTCGTCCGCGACCGTCAAGGTATTATTCGCTGCGTCAACCGCGGTAACCTTACCGGCTACGATATCGGTCTCTTCCGTCTTCGTGCCTGTTGGCGCCGCTTGGGGGGCCGTTGGGGCCGCCGCCTCCTGGGACCACGCCGGCATGGCAAAGGTTGTCACTGTGCAAACTAATAAGAGTATCATTGCAATTTTCATTTATTGGTTCACCCTCCCTTCTTTTTTAATAGGTAAAAGTATATAACAACTATTTTAAAATGTCAAGGTAAATATGGACAACACCCTTTCTTACCATCATCACCGCGATCGCCGCCAGGAAAAGACTCGCGACCTTTGATACGGCCTTTGCCCCGCCCTTTCCTATCGATTTGATGACCAGGTCGGCAAGGAGGAATATCACTCCCGCAATCAATATATTAAGGAGAACGGAGATGAGCGTAGGGACTATGCCATAGGCATCTATTATGATGAGCGAGGTCGTTAATACCGCAGGCCCTACTATGAGAGGCATTCCCAGAGGAACGACGCCCAGCGTCTGGTCTGGAATACGCGCCGTTTTTTCGGATTTTAAAATGTCGTTTATGGATATGATGAATAGAAGGGTGCCGCCTGCGACCATAAAATCATAGACGGTGATGCCGAGAAAACGGAAAAGGTTTTTTCCTACGAATATAAAAATGATGGAGATGAGGGCGGCGGTAACCATGGAATCCCTGATAATTCTCATCCTCCGCCGTTTTTCAACATGCTGCGTCATTGAAATAAAAACGGGCAGGACCCCCAGCGCGTCCACCGCTACAAAGATCGGAATAAACGCCATTGCCAGTATCTTGAAATCTGTCATAACGCGAATCATATCATAAAAATTAGATTTTATCAAGCCGTAACTTTTTCTATGCTTTTATAGGTAACGTCAAGCATCCGGTCTATCTCTTCCCTGCTTATGCCGAGTTGAGGCATCAGGACTATGACATTTCCCAATGGCCTAAGCATGAGCCCGGACTTTCTGGCCTCGTTTATTACCTTTATCCCTATCTTATCTTCCCAGTCATAAGGCGTCTTTTTTAATTTATCCTCTACAAGCTCGATCCCCGCCATCATGCCCATTTGTCTGATGTCTCCGACATGTTCAAGACCTTTAAACCTTTCAAGTCCTGATGACATGTAATCTATCTTTTCATTTAGCCGGCGGAAAAAACCTGTTTTCTTAAAAAGCTCAAGATTAGCTATTGCGGCTCTGCAGGCAAGCGGGTTGCCGGTGTATGTATG
>JAQURK010000003.1 GCA_028715645.1 Candidatus Omnitrophota bacterium
GGTATGCCCTTTTGGCGCGATAAAGATGGGAGAAGACCGTTTGCCCGCAGTTGACATTAAAAAATGCACCGCCTGCGGCAATTGCGTCAAGCAATGCCCGAAAAATCTTTTTGAATTACTTCCGATAGAAAAGAAATATTATGTAAAATGCAATTCTACGGACCCCGGATTTATAGTTGCCAAGGTATGCAGGTCAGGATGTATCGCCTGCGGGAAATGCGAAAAGGTCTGTCCGATAAGCGCCATTAAAGTAGAATCCAATTTATCAAGGTTTAATTACGGGAAATGCCAGAATATAGGAAAGTGTTTAGAGGTCTGCCCTACGAAAGTTATATTAAAAAGATAATTTGAAAGGAGAAATAAGAAAGTGGGAAAGATAATCCCGGAGTTCACGGATAATAATTTCAATGAGGAGGTCATTGGCTCAAAGACGCCCGCCATCGTCGATTTTTGGGCCGTATGGTGCGGCCCCTGCAAGGCGATGACGCCGGTGATCGATGAATTGGGCAGGGAATTTGAGGGCAGGGTAAAGATAGGAAAATTGAACGTCGATGAAAATCCCGGCGTCTCGCAGAAATATTCAATTTTTAACATACCTACGCTGATATTTTTTAAGGACGGAGTAGAGGCAGGAAGGCTGGTTGGGGTGAATACAAAGGAAAAGATCTCAAAAAGGATTAAGGAATTGTTATGAAAAACATAGCGGTATTCTGCTCGGGGAACGGGACAAACCTCCAGGCCATTGTGGACGCGGTGGAGAGCGGCTACATAAAGGCCAATATGGCGCTTATGGTCTGCGATAATCCCTCGGCATACGCCCTGAAAAGGGCAAAAAAGGCAGGAATAGAAATATTTTTGCTGACGCCTAAAGGCTTTAAGACAAGGGAAGAATACGACAGGGGGGTCATAAAAAAATTAACGGAAAAAAAGATCGACCTCGTCGTGCTTGCGGGTTTTATGAGGCTGCTTAGCCCGTATTTTATCAAGAAATACAAAGATAAGATATTGAATATCCATCCGGCGCTTTTACCTTCCTTTAAGGGGACGCAGGGAATAAAAGACGCCCTTGACTATGGGGTAAAGGTGACAGGGCCCAGCGTCCATTTTGTTGAGGAGGGTCTCGATTCCGGGCCCATAATACTGCAGGAGACGGTCGAAATAAATGATGCCGATACGGAAGAAACGCTTGCCGAACGCATCCATGAGAAGGAGCATATAATATACCCAAAGGCAATAAAATTGTTTATTGAAGGCAAATTGAAAATCGAAGGGAGAAAGGTAAAGATATCATGACTGCAAAGATTAAAGAAATTAAGGCCAGGGAGATCCTCGATTCAAGAGGAAACCCGACGGTCGAGGTAGATGTCATCCTGGATTCGGGCGTTTTGGGAAGGGCGGCCGTACCGAGCGGCGCCTCAACCGGAGAACACGAGGCGATCGAATTGAGAGACGGGGATAAATCAAGGTATCAGGGAAAGGGCGTCTTAAAGGCGGTCGAAAACGTCAGAAAGATCATCGGCCCGAAACTTGTCGGGAAAGAGCCTTTTGCCCAAAAACAGATCGATGAGTTCATGATAGAACTGGACGGTACTCAGAACAAGGGCCGGCTTGGCGCAAACGCGATCTTAGGGGTTTCCCTAGCCGTCTGCAAGGCCGCCGCCCTCGAGAAAAAACAGCCTCTTTACAGGTACATCGGCGGCAGCGACGCGAATTGCCTGCCGGTTCCCATGATGAATATCGTAAATGGAGGCGCCCACGCCGATAACAACGTGGATCTCCAGGAATTTATGATAATGCCGCTCGGCGCGGATTCCTTCTCAGGCGCGTTGAGGACGGGCGCCGAGGTATTCCATAATTTAAAGGCCTTGCTTAAAAAAAGAGGGCTCTCGACGGCTGTAGGCGATGAAGGAGGTTTTGCCCCGAACCTGAAGTCGAATGCCGAGGCGGTCGAGGTAATCCTTGAGGCGATAAAACAGGCAGGCTACAAACCCGGTAAGGACGTCTACATTGCCCTCGATCCGGCGTCAAGTTCGTTTTATGAAGGAGGAAAATATATCCTTGAGGCGGAGGCAAAAAAGGAGAATTCTACCGCCGATATGATAAATTTTTATGAGGATTGGGTAAAAAAATATCCTATAATTTCGATAGAAGACGGTTTGGCGGAGGACGACTGGGACGGATGGAAGGAGCTTACAAACAGGATAGGCGACCGGATCCAGTTGATCGGGGACGACCTGTTTGTAACAAACACAAAAAGGCTTAAAAAAGGTATCGACACAGGAACCGCAAATTCCATATTAATAAAGGTAAATCAGATAGGCACCCTGACTGAGACCCTCGCGGCGATAAAGATGGCAAAGGACGCCGGGTATACCGCAGTTATATCACACAGGAGCGGCGAGACCGAAGACACTACCATTTCACATCTTGCGGTAGCCGCAGGGACAGGACAGATTAAGACAGGATCCGCCTCAAGGACTGACCGTATAGCGAAATACAACGAACTCTTAAGGATAGAGGAAGAGCTTGGCAAGAATGCCGTGTACGGCGCGAAGCTATGGAAAAAAAGAAAATAATCCTTAGATTCTTTGGTTTCCTTTTCCTTTTTATAGTTCTATTTTTGCCGGGATATTCAAAGTTCCAGGAACTGGCACAGAAAAACAGGTACCTGGAAGAACAGATGCGCCAGACGAGGATATCAAATGAAAGGCTTAAGGATGAGATAAAAAGGATGAGGGAAGATCCCGTGTATGTGGAAAAGATAGCGCGGGACAAGCTCAGGGTTACGAAAAAAGGGGAGGTAATATATAAAATAGTCGAGGAAGAAAAAGATAAATGATTTGCGTCGTAGGCAGTTCGAATACGGATTTTACGATAAAGGTAGAAAGGCATCCTTCCGTCGGAGAAACGGTTATGGGGGAGGGGTTTTTTATCTCAGGCGGCGGCAAAGGCGCTAACCAGGCCTGCGCGATAGCCAGACTGGGCGGCCGCTCTGCCCTGATAGCGAACATAGGTGATGACCGGTTCGGGCTTGAGAGGATAAAAGACCTGAGGCGCTGCGGCGTCGAGACCAGATTTATTAAAAGAGATAAACGGCAGCCTTCGGGCTGCGCGTTCATCCTTGTCGATAAGGACGGGAAAAACCGGATTACGGTAAGCCCCGGCTCAAACAGTTTTTTAACGCCGCATGATATTCTTGGAAAGGCCGCGTCAATAAAGGCGTCGGATATCGTTCTATTGCAGCTGGAGATACCCCAAGAAACCGCAAGGACCGCGATAAACCTGGCCAAGGCATACTCTAAACATGTCATCCTTAATCCGGCGCCGGCAAGGAAATTAAACAAAAGTCTCCTGTCAAAGGTTGACATACTGATACCCAATGAAATTGAACTTTTTGAAATGACCGGAATAAGCTCGCCTAAAAAAGCGGCAACTTTGTTATTGAAAGCGGGCGTCGGCTGTGTTATAATTACACTTGGTAAAAAAGGCGCCCTTTTAGTCAAAAAAGGAACCCAGAAGTTCTTTAAGGCAAAAAAGGTAAAGGTTGTCGATACCACATGCGCGGGCGACGCGTTTTGCGGCGCCTTGGCGTTTAAACTCGACAGCGGCGCCTCGGTAGAAGAGTCGGTGGAATTCGCGAATACCGCTGCCGCCCTGACCGTAACAAAGCTCGGGGCGCAAACCTCTTTACCAACGTTAAAAGAAGTTATAAGGATACATAAGGATACCGCGGGGTAGAGCAGTCTGGTAGCTCGTCAGGCTCATAACCTGAAGGTCCTTGGTTCAAATCCAAGCCCCGCTATTCTTCTTCGCCGCTCAATTATGAAAAACTCCGGTGCGGCTTCGAAGAAACAAATTCTCCTTCCAAGAATTCCGCCGTTGACAATAATATAATTATATGCTATAAAAAACCTGTATGATTTCGCGTTACAGCCTCCCAGAGATGTCCGCGATATGGTCGGAAGAGAATAAATTCCGCGTTATGCTGGATGTCGAGCTTGCCGCCTGCGAGGCCATGGCCAGACTCGGCAGGATACCCAAGCTCGCCCTCCGGAACATCACCTCAAAGGCCAGATTCGATATAGAGCGGATAAAGGAGATAGAGAAGGCTACGAATCATGATGTGGTGGCCTTTATCGCCAATCTGGCCGAGAACATAGGCGAGGATTCAAAATATGTCCATATGGGGCTTACCTCAAACGATGTCCTCGATACCTCTCTCTCAGTGATGATGCGGCAGGCGGTAGAGCTATTGATGGAGGATAACAAGCGTCTTTTGAGGGCCCTTAAAAAAAAGGCGCGAAGATATAAGACAACACCCATGGTGGGCAGGACCCACGGGATGCACGCCGAGCCGATTACCTTCGGTCTTAAGATGGCGCTTTTTTATGACGAATTCAAGCGAAACGCAAACCGGTTAAACAGGGCCGCCGAGATCATAAGCGTCGGCAAGATCTCTGGGGCAGTCGGCACCTACGCCAATATTGAGCCTTCTGTCGAGGAATTTGTCTCTAAAAAGCTCGGGCTAAAGCCTGCCAGGGTATCTACCCAGATATTGCAGCGTGACCGGCACGCCGAATACGCGGCGACCCTTGCTCTGATCGGCTGCTCCATTGAAAAACTCGCGACCGAGATAAGGCATCTCCAGCGCACAGAGGTGGGTGAGGCTCAGGAATATTTTTCTCCGACCCAAAAAGGCTCCAGCGCGATGCCGCATAAGAAAAATCCAATTACCTGCGAAAGGCTCTGCGGGCTAAGCAGGGTACTAAGGGGCAACGCGCAGGCAGAGCTTGAATCAGTCGCGCTCTGGCATGAACGGGATATCTCGCATTCGTCGGTTGAAAGGATAATTATCCCGGACAGCACTATCCTGCTCGATTACATGTTCAATAAAATGATCGAGCTTATTGATAAACTTGTTGTTTATCCGGACAAGATGCTTGAAAATATCGGAAAGACAAGAGGGATCATCTTTTCCCAGAGGGTCCTCCTTGAACTGATAAATAAGGGCCTCAGAAGGCAGGAGGCCTATGATATCGTACAGCGCTGCGCGATGGGCCTTAAAGAGGACGGGCCGGATTTCAGGCAAATATTGTTAGCAAGCGGCGAGGTGCGAAAATACTTGTCTGCCGATGAGATTGAGGCCTGTTTTGACCTCAGGTATCATTTGAAATATGTAGACAGGATCTTTAAGAAGGCGGGGGTTTAGATGCAAAGGCTCACCTACAGGTCAGCCGGTGTGGATGTAAGGAAGGCGGACAGGTTTATTGACATGATAAAGCCTATTGTCGCCAGCGGTATCGGAGGCTTTGGCGGCTTTTTTAGATTTGATGTAAGAAAATATAAGCGCCCCGTTTTTGTTTCTTCAACCGACGGGGTTGGGACAAAGCTGAAGCTGGCCTTTCTAACAGGAAGGCACGACACGGTAGGCATAGACCTTGTCGCCATGAATGTAAATGATGTTTTATGCTCCGGGGCAAAGCCTCTCTTTTTCCTTGATTATATAGCGACCGGGAAGATAGAAACCGCGGTGCTCGTCGATGTCGTAAAAGGCATAACAGAGGGCTGCAGGCAGGCGGGATGCGCCCTTGTGGGCGGCGAGACCGCGGAGATGCCCGACTTTTATAAAAAGGGTGAATACGACTTGGCCGGATTTTGCGCGGGCGTCGTAGAAGAGAGCCGGATTATAGACGGCTCTCGGACAAGGCCCGGTGACATTATCATTGGAATAGAATCAAGCGGCCTTCATTCAAACGGTTACTCGCTTGTCCGTAAGGCCTTTTCTAAAGGCGAACTCAAGCGCTACAGCCGGGAGTTATTATCTCCGACACGGATATACGTGCGGCCTATACTTTCTTTACTATCGACCATCGACTATGGACCATCGACTATTAAAGGCATTGCCCACATTACCGGCGGCGCCTTCTACGGCAAGATACCCAGAATAATACCGGCCGGCGCGGCGTTTAATATTTACAAAGGGACATGGCCGGTCCCTCGGATATTCACGGCGATTCAGGAAAAAGGCGGGATCAGCGAAAAAGAGATGTACAGTTGTTTCAATATGGGCATCGGCATGGTTGTGGTTGCCGGAAAGGCATTTGCCGCCCGCGCAGTAAGGCATCTTGCGGCGCTCAAATACCGTTCCTGGATAATAGGCGAGGTCGAAAAGGGCAAAGGAGAAATTAATATATGCAAGTGTTAGTCATAGGTTCAGGCGGCAGGGAGCATGCCCTCGTGTGGAAGCTTGCCCAGAGCCCGCGCGTAAAAAAGATTTGGTGCGCGCCGGGAAACGGCGGGATCGCCAGGCACGCGGAGTTGGTGCCGATCAAGGCGGAAGATATCGAAGGCCTTTTAAAATTCTCAAAGGATAATAAGATAGACCTTGTGGTTGTAGGCCCGGAAAGGCCGCTTGCCCTCGGGATAGTCGACCGGTTCCAGGCAGAAGGTATAAAGACGTTTGGGCCTACCCGGGAACTGGCAAGGATGGAGTCCAGCAAGGCGTTCTCAAAAGAGCTGATGAAGAAATTCAAGGTGCCGACCGCCGAATTTAAAATTTTTAAAGACAGCCAGCAGGCAAAGGATTATATAAGGACAAAGGGGACGCCTATCGTCATTAAGGCTGACGGGCTTGCCTTTGGGAAAGGCGTTATAGTCGCAAAAGAGAAAGAGGAGGCGCTGGGGGCGGTCTCAAACATAATGGACTTCAAGCTTTTTGGCAATTCAGGAGATTCCCTTATAATCGAGGAATGCCTTGAGGGAGAAGAGGCCTCTATATTGGTGGTAAGCGACGGCAGGGATTATGTGTGCCTGGCGCCGAGCCAGGACCACAAACGGATTTACGATGACGATAAGGGGCCGAATACAGGCGGGATGGGCGCATATTCGCCGGCGCCCATTGTCACGGACGAGTTATTTAGCCGCATCAACGAAGAGATTATTTCTCCGATAATAAAAGGCCTTGCGGACGAGGGCCAGTTTTACAGGGGCGTTTTATACGCCGGCCTCATGTTGACAAAGGAAGGGCCAAAGGTTCTTGAATTCAATGTGCGGTTCGGCGATCCTGAGGCGCAGGCAATACTTCCCCGATTGAAGACCGACCTGGTTGACGTCATAGAGGCGTCGATCGACGGCAATCTGGGGTCTTTTGGCGCCCTTGAATGGAGGCAGGAGTCCTGCGTGTGCGTCGTCGCGGCCTCGGGCGGATATCCCGGGGATTATAAAAAAGGCCTTGAGATCAGGGGGCTTGAAGAAGTGGATGCATTGCGGGATGTTATAGTCTTTCATGCCGGGACACGGCTTGAGGATGGGAAGATAGTTACCGACGGAGGAAGGGTCCTTGGCATCACCGGCCTCGGCGAAGGTATCGAAAACGCCATAAACAAGGCCTATAACGCCGTTTCAAAGGTGAGTTTTGAGGGAATGTATTACAGGAAAGATATCGGCGCGAAGGCGCTGGCATTGGAACATGCGAGGATAAAAGTATGATTAAAGCAAAGGTTGCCATAATCGTTGGCAGCGATTCAGACCTGAAGGTAATAAATGAAGCGGAGGCCGTTTTAAGGATGTTTAAGGTGTCATATGATCTTAAAGTATTATCCGCGCACAGGACGCCTCGCGACACCGCCCTCTATGCCCAGAAGGCAAGAGCGGCGGGGATAAAGGTTATAATAGCGGGGGCCGGAGGGGCCGCCCACCTGGCCGGTCTTATAGCGGCGCATACAGCGCTTCCTGTAATAGGTGTGCCGATGGAGACCCCTTACCTGAAAGGTATTGACTCTTTGTTTTCGACGGTCCAGATGCCCGGGGGCGTCCCTGTGGGTTGCATGGCCATAGGCGCCGCCGGCGCCAAAAACGCCGCGTTATTCGCGCTTGAGATACTAGCGGTGTCGGATGAGGCGATTTACAAAAAACTGGCTGAATATAAAAATAAGCTCGCCCGCTTTAGCAAAAGAGAAAAATAAACGTTGATTACGCAGGTACTTAAGATAGATCCAGTAAATCCGCAGGTTGAATACCTCGTAAGGGCCGCTGAGGTTTTAAAAGAAGGCGGCATAATCGCGTTTCCCACAGAAACGGTATATGGTCTGGGCGCGAATTTTTTCGATAAAAAAGCCCTGGATAAATTATATGAAATCAAGCGGCGACCCAAGGATAAACCGTTTACAGTGCATATCGCCGATCTTAAGGATATGGAGGCCTTCGAGTGCGAGGCGCCGCCCTTTGCGAAAGAGTTGATAGAAAAATTCTGGCCCGGCCCTCTTACGCTGATATTTGATACGGCCGCTTCGGGCAAAACGGGAATAAGGATGCCTAACAGCGCCATAGCGCGCGAACTGGTAAGGCAAAGCGGTATCTTACTGGCAGGGCCGAGCGCAAACGTATCAGGCCTGGCTCCGGCAAGGGACGCCATGGAGGTATTGAAACAGTTTAAGGACAAGATAGAGCTCATATTAGACGGCGGAGAGACGGTGCTTGGAAAAGAATCTACCGTGATAGACTTGACCATATTACCGTATAAGATAACTCGGATAGGGGCGATATCAAAGGAAAAAATCGCCGAACTAGAATTTAATTTTTGGAAAAATATACAGGGCCCGGCCATAAAAAAGATACTCTTTGTCTGTACGGGAAACAGCTGCAGGAGCGCGATGGCCGAAGGGTATCTTAAAAAAAGGCTGGGCGAGGTTGAAAGGGACGATATAGAGGTGGTTTCGCGGGGGATTGTGGCATCCAGCCTCTTACATCCCACAATCGAGGCGCTTGATGTGCTTAAAGCGGATAAGATAGATATGAGCCCTCACAGGCCGACGGTCCTGGCCGATGATGATATAAAAAGCGCCGACCTCATCCTGGTAATGGAAGAGTTCCACAGGGATGAGATCATTGAAAGGCTGCCGTCTAAAAAAGACAAGGTGTACCTGCTTGCGGAATTCGGCCTCTGGGGAGGGAGGGCGCAAAATACCCCCCTTGAGATTCAGGACCCGATAGGCAAGTCCGGGGGCGTATACCGTGATGTATATGGTATTATGAAAAATTCCATAGAAAGACTGGTAAAGATACTGATATGAGAATAGCGGTGGGTTCAGACCACGGCGGTTTTAAACTGAAGACGGAACTGCTGAAATTTCTTAAGGCCTCAGGGCATAGGCCAAGGGATTTCGGCACATTCAGCGAAGAAAGCTGTGATTATCCGGTCTTCGCGGCGGCGGCGGCAAAGGCGGTAGCATCGGGCAGATTTCCGAGAGGCGTCCTTATATGCAGGACCGGGATAGGAATGGTGATCGCGGCAAACAAGGTAAGAGGCGTCAGGGCAGCCGTCATCCATGATGAGGCCTGCGCGGTCTCAAGCAGGAAGCACAATGATTCAAATATCGCCGTTTTTGGTTCCCGTTTTATAAAACCGGACAAGGCAAAAAAAATTTTGAAGATATGGCTGAAAACCCGGGCGGCCGGGGGGAGACATCGCCGAAGGGTCAGTCAGATTGAAAGGATAAAATGAAATTTTTAAAAAAGACCGATCCGCAAATCTATAAGGCGATTTTAAACGAGGCAAAACGTCAGAATGAAAAGATAGAGCTCATTGCCAGCGAGAATTTTGTAAGCGAGGCTGTCCTGGAGGCCCAGGGCTCCGTCATGACCAATAAGTACGCGGAAGGGTATCCCCATAAGAGGTGGTATGGCGGCTGCCATTTTGTAGATATAGCTGAAGAATTGGCCATCGAAAGGGCAAAGGAGCTCTTCGGCGCGGAGCATGCGAATGTGCAGCCGCATTCCGGATCCCAGGCTAACATGGCGGTATATTTTGCGGCCATTAACCCGGGCGATACGGTTCTTGCCATGGACCTTGCCTGCGGGGGCCATCTTACGCACGGGCATTCGCATAATTTTTCCGGGAGATTTTTTAACATTGTCACTTATGGGGTGAGCAGGGAAGATGAACAGCTCGATTTTAATGAGATCTCGGCGCTGGCCAAGAAACACCGGCCCAGGCTTATCCTTGCGGGCGCATGCGCATATCCCAGGGTCATAGATTTCGAGAGGTTCAGGTCGATCGCGGACGAAGTAGGCGCGTATTTGTTTGTGGATATGGCGCATATTGCCGGTCTCATAGTGGCCGGCCTGCATCCTTCGCCTGTCCCGCACGCGGATTTTGTCACGACCACCACTCATAAGACCCTGAGGGGCCCGAGGGGCGGGATGATTATTTGTAAAAAAGAATACGCCAAGAGTATCGACTCGCAGGTTTTCCCTGGGATCCAGGGCGGCCCTCTTATGCACGTCATTGCGGCCAAGGCGGTAGCTTTCAAAGAGGCCCTTAGGCCGTCATTCAAAGCCTATCAGAAGCAGATCATAAAAAACGCAAAGGCCCTTTCCAATGCCCTTTCAAAGAAGGGGTTCAGGATCGTTTCCGGCGGCACGGACAACCACCTTCTGCTTGTTGACCTTACAAATAAGGGAGTTTCGGGGAGGGACGCCGCGAGGACCCTCGACAAGGCCGGCATCACCGCAAACAAAAATTTGATACCTTTCGATACCAAGCCGTCCTCTATAACAAGCGGCATAAGGCTTGGGACTCCTGCCGTAACGACGCGCGGAATGAAAGAGGCCGAGATGAAGGTTATAGCCTCTGTCATAGGCGATGTCATAAGCAACATAGATGATCCCGCGGTAATACGCAGGGCAAGGAAGGAATTGGCAAAACTGACTTCGGCCTTCCCTTTGTACAAGGACCTTATAAAAAGGCTGAACCAATGAAAATAAAACGGCCGGGATGGGACGAATATTTCCTGGAAGTCGCGAACCTCGTTTCAAAACGGGCGACTTGCCTCAGGCGGCGCGTTGGCGCGGTCCTTGTAAAAGATAAAAAGATCCTGGCAACGGGTTACAACGGCGCGCCCAGCGGCATTACCCATTGTGAGACGGCGGGCTGCCTCAGGCAGAGGCTGCGCGTCCCTTCGGGGGAGCGGCATGAGCTATGCCGCGGCCTGCACGCCGAACAGAATGTCCTGCTCCAGGCCGCATTATACGGGGTAGGCACAAAGGATAGCACCCTCTATGTGACCAACCAGCCGTGTATCATCTGCGCCAAGATGATCATAAATGCCGGAATAAAAGAAATAGTTTTCCTCGGCGCCTATCCTGACAAGATGGCCCGGGAATTCTTAAAAGCCGCTAAGATCAAATTAAGAAAAATATGAAATGCCCTTTTTGCCAGAAGATCATAAATAAGGTAGTCGACTCACGGGTGAGCCAGAACGGAAGGGCCATACGGCGCAGAAGGGAATGCCTCAAGTGCGGTAAACGGTTTACCACATATGAATATATAGAAGAAACGCCGCTTATGGTCATAAAAAAGGACGGGCGGAGAGAGGCGTTTGACAGAAATAAATTGCTGGCCGGGGTAGTAAAGGCCTGCGAGAAAAGGCCAATCAGCATGGAGAGGCTTGAAAAATTAACGAATTATGTTGAGAGGGCCATTCAAAAGACATTCCAGAGAGAGGTCAGGTCAAAGGCGATAGGGGAGCTTGTAATGAAAAGGCTTTATGATCTGGATGAGGTCGCGTATGTAAGGTTTGCCTCGGTTTACAGGCAGTTTAAAGATGTGAATCAATTTATGAAGGAAATAAAGCACCTCTTAAAAACGGTCCTTTTATTCCCCTTCGGCTGGTATATTGCTTTTCAGCTTGGCCTTTTTTAGAATGCCTAAGTACCATTCATTTAAGGCGCCTAGCTTCTTTTCCTCAAGGGTTTTCTGCGAAAACTTTTTTCTTTCCCTTTTGAACTTTAATTCGTCTGCAGGCTGGATCTGAACCACCGTCAACATGCAAAATCCCGCCCGTGTCCTGATGACCGGGGAGAGCGTTCCAAAATTGGTATTAAATGCCGCTTCGCCGATCTCTTGAGCCGGGCCCAGGTTTTGTATATATTCATTTCTTGTAAAAAATTCGCTATCCTGCGCCGTGTGCCTTATTTTTCTCGCCGCCTCCTGGAATTTCATGCCCTTTGCCGTCATCGAGTCGGTCATTTTTTTATGAAGCCTGTTTGCCTCCTTATAAGCGAGTGAAGCGGCCGCATCCTCTTTGAGGATGGTTTCTATTTTATCCCTTACCTTATCCAAGGCCGGTACGTACGAGGGTTTTTTGTCCTTTAATTTTATTATGTAATAGCCGCTTATGGACTCCATATCGGATTTTATCAAGTTGCTTCTTTCGCCGGGTTTAAGCCCAAAGGCAATTTTTTGTACCTCGGGAAACCAGCCAATCTGAGGTATGGGGCCCTGCCTTGAGAACAAGCCGGTTTCCTTCACCGGTATGGAATTTTCCTTCGCGACATCCTCAAAGACCTTCGTATTGTCGCTCAGGACATAATCGATTTTCTCGGCGGCAATCAGGGTTTTTTCTCTGTCTTTTTGATAATCGGCGAATTCAAAACCCAGATATTCTATGTTTACCTGTTCGGGGACCCGGAAGGATTCGGTATTTGCCTCATAATATTTTTTTGCGGCCTCCGAATCCAGTGTTACCGTTTTTATAAAAGAGGAAGGCGAGACCAGTATATAAGAAATCTTTGATTTCTCATTTTCTTTTTTATAGGCCTCCCAGACTTCCTTATTTGTAATCTTTATGCCCCTTATTGCGGTATCCCTCAGCTTGAGGATCTTAAGCATATCCCTGATCTCTTCCTCGAACTGCCTGGGCGTTATCCTGAAGACCTCGGCAAGGACCATGTTATACGCCCTTTTATCGAATTGGCCATTAGACTGCAGGAAGGGGAAACTCTGTATGACGTCAACTACCTCCCGGTCAGAGACCCTTATGTGTTTTTTCTTGGCCTCTTCGAGCAGTATCAGCCTGTCCCAGGCCTGCTGCTCCAGATTGAGTGCTTCATACACCTGGTTAAGTTTCGCGCCGTACATAAGAAGGGCCTGGTTCTTTGCGGCCTGCCAGGCGGCGCTGTATTCCTCGAAGGAGACCTTCCTGCCGAAAATTGTGCCGGCGTATGAAGGGCCATTCTGCTTCGAGCGCATGGCGCTGCCCGCGCCCCAGAATACAAACGGCGGAATTATCAGTATCGCAATCGCCCACAACAGGCGCTTCATCACCTTTTTATTTCGTAACAGCTTTAACATATGCGGAATATTATAATCCTCGCCGCTCCCTTTTACAACAATATTTTTTCCTGGGTTGATTAATATTAAGGTTTGCGGTAAGCGAGGAGGAGGCCCTGGGTGTGGGAGAGGGGGGTGAGGGATTCGACGAAGTAATTTACGGCGCCCAGGAAGACGTTGACAAGCGCGTGAATGACAATGTTTTTATTTAGCGCCTTAGAGACTGCCACAAGCGCTCTGATAAGGAAGGATTTATCCTTGTATTCGTTATCAAACCTGTACAAATATTCCTCTGTCGGCCATATGAAGCCCCATAATCGTTCCACCCTTATCGGCCTAAAACCCTTTTTCGCGAACCTATCAAGGACTGCCTGAGGCATTTCAAGCCCAAAATGGCCGCCTATCTCCTCTACGAAACTTTTCTGGAATAATTGCGGGTATTCTTGCGCGAACCTGTATAGAAAGTTGGCGCTTGCGGTCTCTACGGCATGCGCCGTGGCCCCGCCGGGCTTTAAAACCCTGAATATCTCGGACAGCAGCAGATTTTTTTTATCTAAAGGTATATGACCCATTACATCTGAACTAACCACATAATCAAAACTGTCTTTTTCAAACGGAAGGGATGTTATGTCGGCGTTCACCGCCATTTTATATGCGCATGCTGCGCATGCGTTTTTTAAGGGCGCGATCTCGAGATCCACGCCGATCACAGCGCCGTACCTGGTGAATAATTTATATCCTCCGCCGCAGCCGAGATCCAGGATGAGCCCCTTTTTATTATTCTTCAGCACTTTTTTAAAAAATCTCTGGCGTTTTCCGACGATTGAAATAAGGTCGCGGATTTCAGACAGGCAATTAAGGAGGGGATTAGCGAAACCCATGTGGCCCTTTGCCCACATCGCGCCTTTTTCGGTGCGATAGTATTTATGATAAAAATCTTTCGCGGCCCCGCTTGTCATCTTTTAGGCGCTTAATTCAAACGTGGTTTTTTTCTGTATGATATTGCCGCCCGAGAGCTCAACTGTCGCGACCGCCGAATACTTTCCCGCGGCAAGCCTGGGGCAAATTACCGGAATCATTTCCTTATAACCGGGGAAGATGGGGAGGGATTTGCCTATGGATAAATTTTTAACTATATCGCCGCTTTCGTTAAATATTATCAATGTCCCAAAGGGCCGCATATGCGTTGTTCCGGTATTTTCAACAACAACACTTAGCGTAACGCCGTTTTTTTGGGGTGCTGGCTCGGCCGTTATCTCCTTTATTTCCGCTGAAATGGTTGCGTGCCCTTTAATGGATACATAAACAGGTATGCTGAATCGCGGCGTAACCTGCAGCCGGACATCTCCTTCAGAAGGAGCGGTATTCGCCCTGCCGAAACTATGTTTTTCATCGAACAGGACGGCGCAAAGGTGCTCCTCTTTGGCGTCCTTGGGGACATTTATAAGGAACTTGGCCTCTGCCGAGCCTCCCGGGCCGATGTTAAAATTTGTTTTTTCAAACTGAAGCCATCCCCGGCATGACGGCAATTTTTTTGCCTCTTCCGGTGGGATTGTGCCTTCCGAAAAGATATAACGATATTCTCCCGTTGATACTGCAATGTCCACATAGGATTCCGTAGGATTTATGAGTTTAAATGAACCGGAATAGGTACTGCCGGCGCTTAGACTTTGTTCGAGCCTCATCGGTTCGATTTCGAGCGGGAAGGCGGATGTCGCTGGGAGCAGGGAAAAAATGAAAAAAAGGACAATCAGATGTTTCTTCATGGCGCGGGGACAAGTTCAATATAAAGATTTGAGGTATATTTTCCCTTTATGGTCTTTTCGTCGAAATAGGCGGCAAACCTTATGTCGAACGGCGTAGCGAGCGTGGTGTCCCCAAGGGGATTGTCGTCAGCGGTAAAGAGTGTCCTGTCAGGGCCTGATACCCAATCCGCGTTTCTGGGATCAAGCCCCATAATTATGCATTCGGTATAATCAGCGGTGCCGACCTCGCGGGGCGGGGCATAAGCTTTATAGGTATCGTTATTTATGTCGGGCACATACACCCAAACGTCTTTTCCGAAATTGGGGCACGCGGCCTCAAGCGGCACGGTATATTGCCCGTCCTCGGATATAAGTCCGGCCTTGTTGATTGCGCTAAGGCTCCCGGCCAGCGGAGTTAAATTCGTGTTATCTGTATATATCCTCATGATCCAGGGATAGGCGCCGTTATATGTTCCGAATACGGTTATCTTTCCTATCTCAAATCTGCCGGGTTTTTTTACAGTGAAGTTAAGGGAGCCCCTGAAACTGTAGGTGCCGAAAGAAGGGACGATTCCCAGGGTCTTTATTTCGCTTTTTGAGGCATAACAGGGGATGGTATTGAGCGTTGAGTATTGAGTATTGAGTAGGAAGAAAACAACGATGAGTTTAGTGATAAAAAAGTTTTTTCTCATCTTGAAGATAATATTATCATATTATCTAAAAAAGTCAACATAAAATCCCCCTCTGTAATTGTCTATTATAGAGGGGGATTTTATAAAAAAAACAATTAGAACCTGTATACGGCGCCGGCGGTAATCGCTGTTTCGTCGATAAACCTTCCTTCGACCTGCAGCGCTATGTTCGGGTTGATCTGGAGATCCGACCCTACGACAATACCGACGTAATTATCGCCCTTTAAAGTCCAGCCGCTTTCTATGTTTGTCGATGTCTCGTTTCTATATTTGATGTGCTTGTCTGTCTCTGTCCTGAAGTAAGAGAATTTTACTCCAAGATAAGGGTTAGCCGTCCAGCTATAAATGGGAATATCAAATTTTTTGGTGACAAAAGGAGTGCCCTGAATTTCAAAATCTTCAATCTTTCCGGAGACGTTTGTCGCCTTGGTGCCGTTATGTGTTATCTTGTCGACGTCCACTCTCCACCAGTTGAATTGGGCATCCAATCCCACTTTCCAACCCTCAGAAAGTTCCTTCGCCCCGCTTACGCCAAAACCGCCCAGGAAACCGTAATCCGTTTCTATTTTAACTTCCTTGCTGGTCGCCGGTTCGGTGGTTTTAATATCACCGCCGTTTGAAACGCCTAATTTCCCGTAGACGTTAAGATAAGGAGTAAGCCCGAGGGATAATTTACCATAAACCTGATTTGTCTTCTCCAAATCAAATTTGGTCCTATCCGCCGGCTTCTTGATATCCCTGTCGAAGATATAGTTATCTTCAACCGCGACAGAATATTTCAAATGGCCCAAAGGCCTGACGGCATCCGTGATGCTTGCGGCATACAGAGGGGATGCTATCAAAACTATGGCAACGATAATAATCGCTATTCTTTTCATTTTTCACCTCCTCTCTTTAATTTTATACAAAGATATCATATGGTTCAGGCGCTGTCAAGGAGAATTAACTTGCAATTGGAAAAATTCCAATGTATATTACTTAAAAAAGAGGCCAGGGGTTTGAAACCAAGTCTTAAAGTTACGAAAAATACGGCTTCATTAGTAAGCAGAGAGGCGCTTAACAAGGGAGCGCTTTTTATCTTGCTTGTGCTTATCGGCCGGTTTTTGGGCAAGGAGGCCCTTGGCAGATATTCTCTGGCCCTTGTCATCTCCCAGATATTTTTTTTCGGCTCAGAGCTCGGGCTTAATACCCTGATTGTCCGTGAGGTGGCTACAGAAAAGTCGCTCGCGGGCAAGTTCCTTCTAAATACGGGCGCCTTGCGGGTCCTGACGGGCGCCATAACGCTGGGACTTATATGGGTCATAACAGGGGTCGTCGGCGCTAAAGGAGAAGCGGCCAGGGCAATATATCTCTGTGCCATTGCTTATTTCTTCGTTAACATCACCAGCATTTATACCTCCGTCTTCCGCGCCTTTGAGCGCATGGAATTGGACCTTGTCGTCGCGTTTATTAGAAATGTAATATTCCTTCCTTTTGCCGCGATGGCGCTTTATAGCGGACAGGGTATCGCCGGGGTCTTTATCGTGCTTTTGATTTCCAGTATCTGCGCGTTGATATTCGCGCATCTCACATTTATAAAACAGATAGGGACGGCGGCATCTCCGACCCTCAGGATCGACCTTGATTTTTGCAAGGACCAGTTGAGGCAAACCTCGCCGCTATGGTTAAGCCAATTATTCGGAATCGCCTATCTTAAGATAGCGCCGATCCTTCTTTTCAGGTTACAAGGCGAAGGCGCGGTCGGGATATATAATGCGGGGCTGGTCGTTGTTGACGGATTCTGGGTATTGGCAGGCTGTTTTGTTTATTCCATTTTTCCGGTAATCTCCCGCATTGGTTTGCGTGAGGCCAGGGCGGAATATTTAAACGGTCTGAAATTTATTATTTCCGCCTTTTTGGCCCTTGCGGCGATGGTGGCCCTTGCGGCAGGCTGGCTTGTGCCTTTGTTTTACGGACAAAAATTTATCGAGGTCATTCCGTTGTTCAGGCTATTCGCGCTTATCTCTATCCTCATTGCGATAGATACGCATAACGGCATGGCAATAATCGCTGTAAGGAGACAGTCAGTGCTTCCTTTTATAAACGCGGCCGCGCTTGCCCTAAATTTTTCATTAAATGTTTTTTTGATACCCCGGTTCGGCTATACAGGGTCGGCTTACGCGCTTTTCTTAAGCGAGTCCATGGTTTTTGTCTTGATGCTTGTTGTGTTAAAGAGGTCATTGCTTGCCGCAGGCGGCGGCGCAAACGCATAGATGAGACCCGAAATAGTCACCATATCAGTACTGGTCTTTATCGGCCTTGTTTTGGGCCTTTTGATCGCCGGCCTCCCTACGGTAATTACCATATCCGTCCTCGGCGCCGCAGGCCTGTTTTTGCTCGCTTTTTTTAACCCCTTGCCTGTCATGGCGGTTTTGTTATGCGCGGTTCCGTTTAATATCCTCTGGATCGGCGTGGGCATTGCGCCGTTAGAGGTGATCTACAGCTCCATATTTATCTTACTCGCGGCTTCCTGGGCGCTGAAAAGGGCCTTATATTGGGAAAGCGGGCCGGAAAAACTTTATTCGCCTGTAGCCATGCCGCTTCTGGCCTTTTTTTTCGCTGCGGCCCTGGCTGCCTTAATAGGTATTTCGCGGGGCCATGCCTTTGCCAAGTGGGGCAGCGATTTAAACGCCGTCATGTTCTACGGCCTTTGCTTTATGGCGCCGGACATCATCCGGGATAAAAAACAGCTTTATAAGATTTTATTGCTGATGATGGCCTCGACGGCGGTCGCCCTCCTTTCCGCCGGGGACCTGGACAAGATAAAAGGGGCGGGCGTTTTTGCCCTAGTCATGTTTATAATTTCAATCGCCATGCTGGATTGCCTGAAGGACAGCGGGAAAAAGGCTTTTTTTCTGGTCTTGTCGGTATTCTTCGGCATAATGCAGATTATGTCCTTCGCAAGGTCGATGTGGCTTTCGGCGATTTTTGGCCTGGCATTTTTGTTTCTTGTATCACTGGAAAGGCAAAAGGCGAATTTTATAAAAGTCGTGCTTGGGACAGCGCTTTTAACAACGCTGTATCTTTCATTGGCTATGTCGGTCCCGTCGGAGAACCCCTTGTACAGGTCCATCTATGCCGTTGAAAAACGGTATGAGTCTATTTTTACCGCGAAGGAAGAGCCTTCCATAATTACGCGCGAGTCAGAGTGGCATGAGGCAAGCAGGAAGGCGTTGGAACACCCGATTTTTGGAAACGGGCTGGGCACCGAATTTACATATTTTAGATATGACCAGTGGTTCGGCGCGCCGGCCTGGATCACGACGCGTTACATCCACAATGTTTATCTTTTTATATTTCTAAACATGGGGGCGCTCGGCCTTCTTTCTTTTCTATGGTTCGCCGCCGCCTTTTTAAGATACGGGCTCTCTGTTTACAGGTCGCAGGAAAACGCCGTGGATAAGGCATTAAGTCTCGGCATCCTTTCAAGTTTCGCCGCGCTCATGGTTGTTTCCCTTGCGGGGCCTTTCCTTACATCGCCTGCTGTCACAATGTGGTTCGGTTTTTTTACCGGCGCCCTTATAATTATAGATCGAAGACCGGAGAATAAATCAATAGACCCATGAATATTTTATATATCTGTCCCAGGTTCCCATATCCGGCGGATCAAGGCGATAAGGTTGTAGTATATGAGCACCTTAAATTTCTTTCCACCGAAAACAAGATAACGCTTCTTTCCTTTGTGGAAGGTAAAGAGCGGTCAAAGGCCGCTTCCCTCCTTTCGGGTTATTGTTCACAGATAGAGGTTTTTAAGAGGCGCCGAAATTTTTCTATAATAAACTTTATAAGGGCCATTTTTGACGCCAGCCCCTTTTCGGTAATTAGATATTATTCGCCTCAAATGTTTAAGCGCGCCAAGGCGCTGATAGAATCGGGAGAATTCGATACGGTGCACGTCGCGTTCTATTACATGGGCCAGTATGCGGTTAATAAAAAAATCTCCGTGCCCAAAAAAACCGCGGTCATACTGGATACCCATAATATAGAATACCTCTTATATTCAAGATACGCCCGCCTTTGGAAAAACCCTTTTATGAAATTGCTGTTTTACCTTGAGGCCCTAAGGATAAAAAGATGCGAATTGGCCATCTATAAAAAATTCGACAGATGTATCGCTTTTTCTGAATTGGACAGGGCGAACATCACCAGACTGTCAGGGGCATCCAATATCGAGGTTGTACCGGCCTGCGTTGAACTGCCGCCTGCCCGGATGCCGGATGTGCCGGAAGAGCGGAATACGATATTTTTTTTCGGCCTTCTAAACACGCCTGCAAACAATGATGCCGTGAAATTTTTTTATAAAAATATATTCCCGCTTATAAGGAAGAAGGTCCCGGAGGCGAAATTCATTATCGCCGGGAAGAAAGCCTCTAGGTATATAACAGCCATCGGTAATGAACCGGGTGTCAGGCTGCTCGGATTTGTCGCCGATATCAGGGCGATTTTAAAAATGGCGTCGGTGGTTGTCGTACCGTTAAGGCTGGGAGGCGGGACACGTATTAAGATCCTCGAGGCATGGTCAATGAAAAAGGCGGTGATCTCAACCTCTATAGGCGCCGAGGGGGTAGACGTAAAGAACCGGACCGACATCGTTATCGCGGATTCGCCCTCCGAGTTTGCCGAGAGCGCGGCGGCGCTCTTAAAAGATGAAGCGGAAAGAAAACGCCTCGGGGAAGCGGCGTTTAAAAAAACGGCCGAAAACCATGATCCGGGCCGTGTCATAAAAGCGTTAGAGGCAATATATAAAAATGCAAAATCCGTCGCAAGATAGGGATCGGATAGACATTATAATTCTGAATTTTAACCAGGAGGCCGATACCAGCGAATGCATCCTTTCATTAAAAAGGATGAATTATAAAAATTACAGGATTATATTGGTTGACAACGGGTCGACGGACGGCTCAGGCGACCGCCTTAAAAAAAGGTTTAATGAGGCCGATTACATAAAGAGCGATGTGAATCTCGGTTTTGCCGGCGGTTGCAACCTGGGTATAAAAAGCTCTTTTGCCGCGGCCGCGGCAGGGCATGTCCTTCTCCTTAACAACGATACTGTGGCCGGGGAAAATCTTTTAACCTCACTTCTTAAGATCGCGAATTCGGAAAATGCTATAGGCATCCTGGGCGCCGTTAATTATTATTATTCCAGGCCGGAGAAGGTGCATATGGCCGCCCACAGGTTTTTATGGTGGTCCGGGATTCAGGGCATTAAAACCGGCGTCAAAAAAGAGTTTGAAGAGGTGCAGAGCGTTTCCGCCTGCTGCATGCTCATAAAAAAAGAGGTCATCGAAAGGATCGGCCTGCTTGATGAACGTTTCTTCATATATTATGAGGATTCCGATTTTTGCCTAAGGGCAGGGAGGGCGGGTTTCAAGGTCGCGGCTGTAAGGGACGCAAAGGTATGGCATAAGATAAGCAAGATCATCGGGCGGAAGACGGCGAAGGAATACTATATCTATACAAGAAACCAGCCTTTTTTTATGATCAAGAACTGCCCCGGGATATTCCTGCCGGTTTATTTCCTTGTTTATTCTTTAAAGGTTTTTATACGGATCGGCTGGTTTTTTGTAACCGGAAAAAGGCCGCTTTCTTCTGCCGTCAGGCGGGGGCTCGCCGATTTTATCCGCGGCAGATTCGGGAAAGGAAGGCTTTTTGAGTAGGATAAAATTGCTACAGGTATCTCAGGCTGCGGGAGGCGTGCAGAGGCACGTGATAGATATTGTTTCCAACATCGATAAAGACAGGTTTGATATAACCGGCGTCTGTCCGCCCAGGGATCTTGTAAAGGGCGTATCGCGAGATAAGGAATCTTTTTGCGCGGCCTTTGAAAGGATCGGCGTCAGGGTGCATCCGCTGAAGATGCGCAGGGAAATAAGGCCCATAAGCGACCTTGCCGCCTTTATCCGTCTTTATCTCTTTATAAAAAAACAACGGTTCGATGTGGTGCACGCCCACAGTTCAAAGGCGGGTTTCATCGCGCGGATAGCGGCAAGGATAGCGGGCGTGCCGGCGATTGTCTATACGCCCAACAATTTTACATTTGACAGGCCCGGCAGGATGACGGCGAAAAGAAGATTCTTCGCCTTGCTTGAAAGATTTGCCGGGTTATTTTGCGACAAGGTAATGGCGGTATGCGGGGATGAAAAGGATTTGGCTGCAAGGCTTGGGGTATTACCCGCAAAAAAGATCGCGGTGATAAGCAATGTCATAGACACCTCAAGGTTAAATTTTAATGTAGATATGGCCGCAAAAAGAGAGGAGCTGGGGATCGGCTTGGAAGAAAGACTGGTGGTCTCTGTCGGCCGTGTTGCCGAACAAAAATCACCTAAGGATTTCATCCTTGCCGCTGAGAGGGTCCTTGGTAAAAATAAAAATACCAGGTTCCTTTTTTTAGGCGACGGCCCTCTCTTGTATAAGGCGCGCTCGCTTGTCGAAAAGAAAGGCCTTCAAGGATATATAAGGTTGCCTGGCTGGAGAAACGACGCCGCAGAGGTAATAGCCGCCTCAGACCTGTTTGTCCTTAGCTCTCTCTGGGAGGTTCTGCCCAATCATAGTCTGCTTGACGCCATGGCGCTGGGAAAACCCGCTATCATTACGGCGACCTCCGGAGCCAGGGAGGTGGTTTTTGACGGGGTTAACGGTTATGTGGTGCCGGTGGGGCGCCCTGACCTGCTGGCCGATTTCATCCTTCACCTTCTTGAGTTGCCTTTAAACCAGTTGCAGGAATTCGGGAGGCGCTCAAAGGAGATGTTTAAAGAAAGGCCGGGCCCTCGGGAGATAGCAAGAATTATTGAGAATACTTACTTGGAAATACTTACAGGAAAGAAGATCCTCATATGAAAAGGATAAATTTATTTTTGACAGTAATTATCATAGGGCTGCTGAATTTTTCATGCGGGGGGCAGGCCGCGGATACGGCCTCGCTTCAATCACCCTTCGGGGTCTGCGTCGATGTGGATGAATGCAAGGACGAGCGCATCCCTCTGCTTATAAACCAGGCGGGGATAAAATGGGTGAGGCAGCAGATACGATGGGACCTTATCGAGCCGAAAAAAGGGGAATTCCATTGGGAAGGTTTTGACAAGGCGATCGAGAACGAATACAAACAGGGCCTGAACGCCTTTGGTCAATTTCACTGGAAGAGCTGGTCTGACCCGACTACGGGCAGCGAGGCGGGAATCAGGGATTGGTCCGAATTTGTTTCCCTTGCCGTGAACAGGTATAAGGATAAGATAAAATACTGGGAGGTCTGGAACGAAGAGGATTTCCAGGGCTTCTGGCCGCCTGAACCTAACCCCGCGAATTATGTAAAACTCTTAAAGGCCGCTTATATCGCCGCTAAAAAGGCGGACCCGGAATGCAAGATCATCCTTGGCGGACTCATGGGCTGGGGCGGCCAATATACCTATTTCCCTTTTTTAGACGAGGTGTATAAGAACGGCGGAGGGGATTATTTTGATATCGTAGCGTTCCATCCCTATACCATGCCGAATGCGCCGTCAAAGGATAATTTGCTTAAGAGAAAGATCGAAGATGTGCTCGAGCGATTAAAAAATAACGGCGCGCCGGATAAACCGATTTGGATAACAGAATTAGGCTGGCCGAGCAATAAATTAGTCGACCCTCAGTCGGAAAGAGGCGTTACCCCGGATGAACAGGCCGGATATCTAAAAGAGGCATTCGCGATATGCCTTTCATATCCGCAGATCAAAAAAGTCTTCTGGTACGGCTTCAGGGATGTGGGGCCCTCGCCCACTGATACAGAGCACCATTACGGCCTAGTTAAAAATGACCTTGAACCAAAACTCTCATACCGCGCGTATAAGGAATTTATAGATAAATGGTAAAATCGTATCAGTTTTTAAAACGCCTGACAGATATCGCGGTTTCTCTTTTATGTATAATATTATTAACGCCGTTTTTTTTGGCAATTGCGATTATTATACGGATCGATTCAAAGGGTCCGGCGGTTTTCAGGCAGATAAGGATCGGGCAGGACGGTAAGCCGTTTTTATTCTTCAAATTCAGGACAATGAGATACGATGCGGAAAAACTTAAGGAAGGCATGAGGCATTTAAGCGATATGGAAGGCCCCATCTTTAAGATCAAAAGAGATCCCAGGATTACAAGGATAGGCAGGTTTTTAAGGAGGACAAGCATCGATGAGTTCCCTCAGTTATTCAATGTCCTTAAGGGCGATATGACGCTGATAGGGCCCAGGCCGCCATTAGTCGAAGAGGTAAGGAAATACGGTAAAAGGGAGATGCGGAGGCTGAGCGTCAAGCCCGGGATGACAGGGCTTTGGCAGGTCAGCGGCAGGAACGATATCTCTTTTCTGGAATGGATGGAACTTGACCTTTATTACATAGAACACAGATCCATAACGCTGGATATTAATATATTGATAAGGACGATACCGGCCGTGCTGTCTTGCAAGGGCGCGTATTGAGGAGGCAATCATGTCATTTTTAAGAAAGCTTTTTACGCTTGGCGGCGACGAGATATATAATAGGGCCATGGATAATTACAACAGTTGCCGGTATAAAGAAGCGATAGAGGGATTTGAGAAGGTTATTAGAGCCACTAAGGGCAGGGGCAGGCTGCACAAGGAACTGGCGATTTTTTATAAGAGCCAGGCCTACAGGAATTCAGGCATCATTCTCATGCATGAAGGTAAATTTGAAGAGGCAATAAAGGATTTTATGACGGCCCTTGAGATCATCCCGGACAGCACGGTCCTTCATAGTTATCTTGGGATATGTTATAACAATATAGGAAGATTTAATGAGGCCGTCGCTGAGCTTGAGAAGGGCGTGGCGGATAAGACAGGCGATGTTCAGGCGAGGACCCGTCTGGCCCTTGCCCTAAGGAACCAGGGTTTGTATGACAGGGCAATAGAGGAACTGCGTTACGCGGTAAGCATCAATCCCGGGCATGCCGACCTGCGGTATTATTTGGGCCTTGTCCTTTGCAACAAGAATGATTATAGAGCGGCGATGGATGAACTGGCTATAGCCCTGTCTATTAACCCTAAATATACGGATGCCAGGACAAAACTCGATTTTTTACGATCGCTTGCCTCAGAGCCGGATCCATCCAAAACCTCGCCGGCAAAGGAGGGGTTATTTAAGGCGATTACCATCTCCTTAAGCCTTACGCCCTTTGTTTCTCCCGATGCCTCAAGGGAGGATGAGGGGTCTTATAATACCTTGATTTACATCTACGGCGAGATACTGAAGGAGCATCCCAATTACGCCGATATACATTTTAAATTGGCGCAAATTTACGAAAACCAGAACAAGCCGAAAGACGCAGAGACGGAATTCAGGAAGGCCCTCGCTATAAACCCTGATTTCATGCAGGCAAGGATAAGTCTGGGATTTTTGTATAAGGAGCTCTCAAGGCTTGAAGACGCGGCGAAGGAATTCGGTTTTGTCCTTGAAAAGAAATTCCCATATCCCATGGTGGCCTTTAACCTGGGCCTGATCTATAAGCGCCTTAACAGGAACAGGGAGGCGGCAAAGGCCTTCAGGATGGCGCTTGAGTTCGATCCCCATTTTGAGGAAGCAAAACAGGAATTACAGGACATCCCGCCCGGTTAAAATAAACCTTTACAATATAATTATATTTTAGTAGAATTATTAAAGAAAAAGATTACAGCGATGAAAAAGATACGATTATAACGATATCGCTGTAATCGATTTTAAATCGCTGTAATCATATATAAAATAGAGAGGAGAATTAGATATGTCAGGACATTCTAAATGGGCGACAATTAAACACAAAAAAGGCGCCTTGGATGCCAAGAGAGGCCAGCTTTTTACGAAGCTGATCAAGGAAATTACCATAGCCGCGAAGAATGGCGGTAATCCCGACACCAACCCCAGGCTGAGGTCCGCGATACAGAAGGCAAAGGAATCCAACATGCCCGCGGATAATATAGACAGGGCAGTCAAAAAAGGCACCGGTGAGCTGCCCGGCGTCATTTATGAAGAGGTTATGTATGAGGGGTATGGCCCCGCGGGAGTGGCGATCCTTGTTGAGGCCGTCACCGACAACAAAAACAGGGCCTCCAGCGAAATCAGGAACATCTTCGCGAAAAAAGGCGGGAACATGGCCGGATCGGGCTCGGTAAGCTGGATATTTGAAAAAAAAGGATTTTTTGTCGTCAATAAAAAACAAATCGATGAGGATAAATTAATGACGATCGTCCTTGAGGCCGGCGCCGAGGACCTTGTGACCGAAGATGACACTTACGAGATAAAATCAAGCCCCGCCGATTTTGAAAATGTCAGAAAGGCCCTTGAGGCGAATAAGATAAAATACGAATCGGCAGAGATAACCATGGCGCCGAAAAATACCATAAGCCTTGCCGGCGATGACGCCAAACAGATACTTGGTCTGGTGGACGCGCTGGAGGAGCACGAGGATGTCCAGAATGTCTACGCCAATTTTGACATCCCCGACGAGATATTAAAAGCGATAGAAGGTTAAATGCGGATTCTCGGTATCGATCCGGGTCTGGACACAACAGGCTACGGCATAATAGACGATGAAAAAGATACCTTCAGGCTGTTAGAAGCAGGCGTAATAAAAACCTCCGGCGAAAGGCCGCTTGAGCAAAGGCTAAAAAAGGTTTACCTTGGCATCACCAGCCTGATAAAAAGATACAAGCCGGAGGTCATGGTCTTAGAGCAGCTTTACTCGCATTACAAACATCCCACAACGGCAATCCTGATGGGCCATAGCCGCGGGGCGGCCTGCCTCGCGGGCGGCGAACATAATATCCCGGTAGTCAGCTATCCGGCGAAAAGAATAAAGAAGGCGGTTACCGGGAACGGCAGCGCGTCCAAGGACCAGGTACAGAGGATGATAGAGCATATCCTCGGGCTTGACCCGATAGATATGCCGCTCGATGTTACGGACGCCCTGTCCGTCGCTATAACCCACAGTTATATAAAAAGGGTTTGAAGAAAAATGATATCGCATATTTGCGGCAGACTGGTGGAAAAAAGGGATTCGGGCGTTATCCTTGAAGTAAACGGGATAAGCTACGAGATCTGGCTTCCGCCCGCCGTCTTGAATACGCTTGAAGGCTCTACGGGCCAGGATGGGCAGCTTAAGCTGGTGACATATTACTATCATCAGGTAGATCAATCGAAGGCGGTTCCAGTGCTTATCGGCTTCTTAAACGAGATAGAGAAGGATTTTTTTGAGCAGTTCATTACCGTTTCAGGCATTGGGCCAAAGGCGGCCTGCAGGGCGCTTAGCCTGCCATTCTCCGTTATCGCCGAGGCCATTGATAACGGCGACTCAAGCCTCTTAAGGACGCTTCCAGGGATTGGAGAGCAGAGGGCAAGGGAGATCATCGCAAAGCTGCAGGGTAAGGTAGGCAGGTTCGGCCTTATACAGGACAAGCCGTTAGGCCCGGCGCCCAAGATTAAGGATGATATGAAACAGGAGGCGCTGGATGTTCTTATTCAACTGCAGTATAAGCGCAGAGAGGCCGAGGACATGCTGAATAAGGCGATAACAAGAAACCCCTCCCTTAAAACCTGCGAAGAAATATTAAACGAGGTCTACAGGCAGAAGACCAAAAAATAATGGAAAAGTTCACTACGCCGATCTTAAAGGGAAAACAGGCCGCCCCTGGCCAGCCAGGCAAGACAAGGGTTATCTTTGGCCAGGAAACCGAAGAAGACGCGATATTAAACCTTTCCCTAAGGCCGTTAAACACCAAAGATTTCATCGGGCAAAAAGCGGTCATCGATAACCTGCTTATCTCCATGCAGGCCTCAAAGAAAAGGAAGGAGCCGCTTGAGCATGTCCTGTTCTCCGGCCCTCCGGGTCTCGGGAAGACGACGCTTGCCCACATAATCGCGAATGAAATGGGGACAAAGATCACCGCCACAAGCGGCCCCGCGATTGAGCGCGCCGGCGACCTCATAGGTATTCTCACCAACCTCGGGAAGGGAGATATCCTTTTTATAGACGAAATCCACCGGCTCTCAAAGGTGGTCGAGGAATTTTTATATCCGGCCATGGAAAATTTCCAGATCGATTTTGTCATAGATAAGGGACCTTACGCTAAGACCATAAAATTCAACCTGAAACATTTTACGCTGATAGGCGCGACAACGCGCGCGGGCCTTTTGGCCTCACCGCTGCGCGGCAGGTTCGGGCTTTTTTATCATTTGGATTTCTATGAACCGGACGACCTTGTTAAGATCCTGAAACGCTCCTCCGATATCTTAAAAATCAAATTGGACCATAACAGCCTGGTTGAGATAGCAAGGCGTTCCCGGGGCACGCCAAGGATCGCCAACCGCCTGCTAAGGCGCGTGCGGGACTGGGCCGAGATCAAGACCGGCGGACTCATTTCAAAAGAGATCGTCGACAAGGCGCTTGTTTCTCAGGGGATAGATAAAAACGGCCTCGATAATCTTGACAGGAAGGTCTTACGCGCCATCGCCGACGTCTTCAAAGGCGGCCCGGTCGGCCTGGAGGCTATCGCGGCCACCCTTAACGAGGAAAAAGACACCATCGCAGACATAGTAGAGCCGTATCTGTTAAAAACAGGGTTTTTAAAGCGCACCCCGAGAGGAAGGCAGATAACCAATCTGGCCTGCGAGGCGCTTGCACTCGCCGGCGCGAAAGAGGCCCAGAGACAGTTGTTTTAATGAAGATATTACTTCATATCTGCTGCGCGCCCTGCGGAATTTACCCCTTCAAGGAATTATTAAAGGACCCGTCCAACCACATCAAAGGATTTTATTTTAACCCGAATATCCATCCGAAGGAAGAGTATCAAAGAAGACGGGCGGCGCTTGAACAATATTCCAGGACAAGCGGGCTTGAGGTCATTTATCCGGAATGCAACCCCGATGATTTTTTTAAAAAGATTATCAATAATGATCAGAGGCCGTCAAGGTGCGGGATCTGCTGGCGGATGAGACTCGAAGAAACCGCCCTTGCCGCGGCAAATGATAAATTCGACGCCTTTACCACCACGCTGCTAATAAGCCCATACCAGGATAATCTCGTTATTAAGACCATAGGCGAGGACTTGGCAAAGAGACATGATATCAAATTTTATTACAGGGATTTCAGGGAAGGTTTCAGGCAGTCGCAGAACGAGGCGCGCGACCATAATTTATACAGGCAGAAATATTGCGGCTGCATTTACAGTTTAAAGGAGTCCAGCCGAAAATGAGAAGGGCTATGTTACGTTATCTATGTTTTCTTGCGGCCTGCGCAGTTTTATTATTCGCGGCGCCCGCCTGTGCGCAGGATCGGGAGCCGGAGCAAATTCGCGTCCGTGTTATCAATAACGTGGACGCGATAACACTCACCGCGGAAAGCGGGTATAAGGTCTATGACCGCGGCGACGGCCGACTGCTTAAAGAAGGCGGCGCGTTATACGGGGCAAAGGTCGCGGCGGCGCCCCAAGGCCTGATGCTGGGCGACCTGCCCATCGCCGCGGAAGGTATAAGGATAAAAACGAATAAGGACGGCAGGATCTACGCCGATAAATGGCGCTTCAGGGGCGAGCTCGAGATTTTTAAGAATAAGGAGTCAAAATTGGTTGTGGTAAACAACCTTGACATAGAAAGCTACCTGTACGGCGTTTTATATCATGAGGTTTCCCACTATTGGCCTTATGAGGTCCTTAAGGCGCAGGCCATAGCGGCCAGATCATTTGCCCTTTACCAGAAAAAGGCCATGAAGGACAAGGATTACGATGTCACTGCCGATATCTACTCCCAGGTTTACGGCGGCAGGACTGCCGAAAAATACAGAACCAACAGGGCGGTTGACATGACCAGAGGAAAGATACTTGAATTTAACAACGATTGCCTTCCTGCCTACTATCACGCGACGTGCGGCGGTTTTACGGAAGACGCAGGAAATCTCTGGAAGATTGATCTCGCGCCGCTTAAAGGCGTAGAATGCAAGTTTTGTCGGCGGTCAAAGCATTTTCACTGGATAAAGAAGATAGGCATTGCGGATATCGAGGAAACCCTGAACAAGGCAGGATACGCCGCCTCCGGCATAACCCAGATAAAGATCGACGGCAGGAATAGGTCGAACCGGATAAATAACCTGATCATACAAGGAAACGGCCAGGAGGTAAAAATCCCGGGCAAGGACTTCAGGATCCTTATCGGGCCTAATCTCCTTAAGAGCAATAATTATAATGTGTGGCTTTCCGGCAATACCGCCGTCTTTAAGGGGACAGGATGGGGGCACGGCGTCGGTATGTGCCAGTGGGGCGCGTATTTCATGGCAAAAAAGGGCTATAAGGCCGCGCAGATCCTTCAATATTATTACCCCGGCGCCGAGATAAAATGAGATTGTCGGATTTCGATTATGAACTGCCTCAGGAACTGATAGCCCAGCGCCCGCTTGTGGAACGGGACGGCTCACGGATGATGGTTCTTGAGCGCCGGACAAAAAAAATTTACGAGAAAAAATTTACGAACATCGTTGAATATCTAATTGAGGGGGATGCTCTTATCTTGAACGATGCCAGGGTGATCCCCGCCAGATTGACAGGTAAAAAAGAAACAGGCGCGAGGGTAGAATTATTCCTGCTTGAAGCAATGGGCGGCGGCCGGTATAAGGTCCTTGCCAGGCCGAGCAAAAGGTTAAAAAAAGATTCAAGGGTAATTTTTGACGAGGGCGTGACCGCAGAGGTGCTTGAAGACGCCGATTTCGGTAAGGTTGTCCAATTTTCAGCCGCCGCGGACCTGGGGAAAAAATTAAGGCGTATAGGCAAGGTGCCGCTTCCGCCCTACATAAAACGCGATCCGGAAAAAGCGGATGAGGAAAGGTATCAAACGGTTTATGCCAGATCCGACGGCGCGACCGCGTCGCCTACCGCGGGGCTGCATTTTACGAAAGGCCTCCTTTCCGCGATTAAGGATAAAGGCGTAAATATCGCTTATATTACACTGGATGTAAGCTATGGCACTTTTGCCCCGGTTCTTGAAGAGGAGATAGAAAGGCATAGGATGCACAAGGAATATTACAAGCTGCCTGAAGAAACCGCTGAGATGATAAATGAAACAAAAAAGAGAGGTAATAAGATTGTCGCGGTAGGCACGACAGCCGCCCGCGTGCTTGAAACAGGCGCTCCGGCCGGCGAGGGATTTACGGATTTATTCATATATCCCGGGTATAAATTCAAGGCCGTAGATGCCCTTCTTACGAATTTTCACATCCCGAAATCAACGCTCCTTATGCTTGTTAGCGCCTTTGCGGGGCGCGACTTTATTATGAAGGCTTATAGGAGCGCGGTCGAGAAGAATTTTCGTTTTTTTAGTTACGGCGACTGCATGTTAATTATTTAAAAAAAAGTCCATAGTCCATAGTCAATGGTCAATGATCAAAAAAACTAGACTATGGACTATTGACCATAGACCATGGACTATTGGTCTATAATTATCATATGTTCACGCTTATACATAACGACGGTAAGGCGAGAGTGGGCAGGCTGAGCGCGCCTCACGGCGAGATAAATACGCCGTGTTTCATGCCGGTGGGCACGCAGGCGGCGGTCAAGACGCTTTCCAACCAGGATCTCATTAGCTGCGGCGCTGAAATCGTATTATCCAATACCTATCATCTCTATCTCAGACCCGGCATCGAGGTCATAAAGGCTGCCGGCGGCCTGCATGGATTTATGGGCTGGCAGCGCCCGATATTGACCGATTCAGGCGGCTTCCAGGTATTTAGCCTCGCGAAGCTGATGAAGGTCAAGGATGAAGGGGTTGAATTTTCATCCCATATAGACGGTTCAAGACATTTTTTAACTCCTGAAAAGGTCATTGAATTGGAACTTGGTTTTGGAAGCGATATCATTATGCCTCTCGATGAGCCGGTCTCTTATCCCGCATCAAAGACAAAGGCCGAAGAGGCGCTTAATAGAACCCTCGAATGGGCAAGACGATCAAAAAAAGCCTATCCATCGACCATGGACCATGGACTATTATTTGGCATTGTCCAGGGAAGCAGCTACCGCGACTTGCGCAAACAGTCCGCCGATGAGCTTATAAAGATCGGATTCGACGGTTACGCGGTGGGCGGCATCAGCGTGGGCGAATCAGAGGATTTGATATATGAGGTTGCCGCATATACCGCCGAATTTTTGCCAAAGGACAAGCCCAGATATCTTATGGGCGTCGGGACGCCGTCTGACATAGTCGAGGCCGTCGCCATGGGCATAGACATGTTTGACTGCGTCATGCCGACAAGAAACGGACGAAACGGGACCGCCTTCACAAAGAAAGGCAGGCTCCTCTTAAGGAATTCAAAATTTATAAGGGATTTTACTCCCATAGACCCGTCATGCGGCTGCTTTGCCTGCCGGAATTATACCAGGGCCTATATAAGGCATTTATTCAATACCGATGAACTCCTGGGGTTAAGGCTTGTCTCCTTGCATAATATCTACTTTTATGTTATGCTTATGAAAGAAATTAGGGATGCGATTTTAGAAAACAGATTTACAAAGTATAGGCAAGAGTTTAAAAAGTAAGGGAGGAATAGATGCAAACGCAACCAAGCCCATTGTTAAATTTGATGCCGCTGATCCTGATATTTGTTGTCTTTTATTTCCTTTTGATCAGGCCCCAGCAGAAAAAACAGAAGGAACATGACGAGACGATCAAAAAGCTGGAAAAAAACGACGAGGTAGTTACGACGGGCGGCATACACGGCACGATAGTAAACGTAAAGGAAACGACGGTCGTCCTTCGGATAGACGACAACTGCAAGATAGAACTGCAAAAGAATTGTGTGGCGTTCCTTAAAAAGAAGAGGGAATCGTAATGGAAACCGTTGCCCTGGAAGACATAAAAAACCATCCGCAGACTGCGGCCTTCTTAAAGAAGGCGGATGAACACATGAAGGCCATAGGTTATACAGAGCATGGTTTCCGGCACGCAAATATAGTCTCCAAGGCGGCGGCGGCGATATTAGAGGAATTGGGTTATAAAAAGAGAGTAGTGGAGCTTGGCGCCATATCCGGTTATCTCCATGATATCGGCAATGTGACGGGAAGATATGACCATGGACAGGTAAGCGGGATGATCGCGAAGGACATATTACTGGACCTGGGGATGCCGCCGCTTGAGGTGGCGGTGATCATAGGCGCCCTCGGGAACCACGAGGAGCCGGACGCCGATCCTATAAATGAGGTATGCGCCAGCCTTATAATCGCCGATAAGGCCGATGTTCACCGTTCCAGGGTCAGAAACCGCAGGATGATTTCGTTTGACATACACGACAGGGTAAACTATGCCGTAAGAAGGTCGTATATCAAAGTAGACAGGAAGGCGAGAACCATAACGCTGGTCCTTAAGATCGATACGACCCTTTCCCAGGTTATGGAATATTTTGAGATATTTTTGTCAAGGATGGTCATTTCACGAAGGGCGGCAAAGTTCTTAAACTGTAATTTTAACCTCATCGCCAACAACGTAAAACTGCTTTGAAATAAAATATGCATAAGGTATGGGTGTTAAAAAGCCGCAATGGCGCTCTTGAAGAAAAACTCTCCAGGGAATTAAACATCTCATCAATATTCGCGGGCCTTTTGATAAACAGGGGGCTCGACACCGCGCCCGCCTGCGACAAATTTTTAAACTGCAAAAAATCCGACCTCCACGACCCCTTTAAATTAAAGGATATTAAAAAAGCGGCCGCCAGGGTAAAAAAGGCGATTGATGAAGGCGAAAGGATCATGGTTTACGGCGATTACGACGTTGACGGGATAACCGCCGTAGCCATACTTGTTACCTTTTTAAAGAAACAAGGCGCTAAAATTGACTGGTACCTTCCTAACAGGCTTCAGGAGGGCTACGGCCTCAATCTGGAGGCGGCCAAGTTCATAAAATCAAAAAAGGTATCGCTTTTAATTACGGTGGACTGCGGTACCACCGATAAGGAAGAGATCGATTTTTTAAACGCGCGCGGTATAGATACCATTATCATAGACCACCATGAGATTCAAAAGGAGTGTATCCCTTCCGCTTTTGCCCTGATAAACCCGCTTCAGGAAGGATGTAATTATCCTTTTAAAGACCTTTCCGGGGCCGGGCTTGCCTATAAATTTGTCTGCGCCTTATCCGGCGATCCCGCGCATAAAAATGAGGATTTCTTAGATCTTGTTGCCCTCGGCACGGTTGCCGATATGGTTTCACAGGTGGGCGAAAACAGGGTGCTTACAAGGCTTGGCCTGCCAAGGTTAAGCAACACCTCCCGCGCCGGATTGAGGGCGCTTATGGAGGTCGCGGGTTTAAATGCCAGGGATATAGAAGCGGAACATATCGGCTTCATACTGGGCCCGAGGATAAACGCCTCAGGCAGGATAGGATCCCCCGACATCGCGCTTAAGCTCATTTTGACCGAAGATAAGGCTGAGGCCAGTGAACTCGCCGAGGTTTTAAATCAGGAAAACAGCTTCCGACAGAGACTGCAGGAGGGCATCTTTAAAGAGGCGGTCTCAAAAATAGAAGGCGAGGTTAACTTTAAGGATCAAAAGATACTCGTTGTATGGGGAACCGACTGGCATCCCGGTGTAATAGGGGTGGTCGCCTCAAAACTCGCCGACAGGTTTTACAGGCCGGCGATAGTCTTAAACGTCCAGGAAGACCTCGCAAAAGGCTCGGGGAGGAGCATCGAGAATTTTCACCTGTTTAACGCGCTCTATTCCTGCAGGGGCCTGCTTAAAAATTTTGGCGGCCATGAGGCGGCCTGCGGTGTAACCATGTCAACCTCAAATCTCGAACAGTTCAGGGATTCGATTAACAAGGTCGCGCTCAAGACCCTGGATCCGAAGGACCTTATACCCAGGATAGACGTAGATATGGAACTTCCGCTTTCAAGTCTTAATAAAAGGTTAATCGGTGAAATGGATATGCTTGGCCCATTCGGCGTCGGAAACCCTCAGCCGCTATTTATGTCCGGCGGCCTAAAAGTAAAGGATGAGCCTTCCCAGTTCGGCAGGGCCGGACTTAAGATGTGGGTGACCGATAAAACGACTACCTGCGAGGCGGTATGCTTTAATGCCTTTGATATGCCGGCCGTCGCCAGGGAGCTTGATTATGTGGATCTTGTATATTTTCCTAAGTTAAAAAGGCAGTCGGGAATACATACCTTAAAATTAGAGATTGAAGATATAAAGGCCAGGAGGACCTAAATGAATAATTTGAAATGGAAGGCAATCTTTATTGTCGCGGTTACCGCTGTAGCGCTTTACGGTTTATTCCCGATAAAAGAGCGGATAAATCTCGGGCTTGATCTGCAGGGCGGCATGCACCTTGTGCTTCGCGTCGATACCTCCAATCTGCCGGAGAAACAGAAAGAGGACGCCACTGAAAGGGCGCTTGAGATCGTAAGGAACAGGATCGACCAGTTCGGCGTAAAAGAGCCTATGATAACAAGACAGGGCAGGGACGGCCTTGTAGTGCAGCTGCCCGGCGTAACGGAAAGGCAGCGCGCGATAGACCTTATTGGAAAAACCGCGCTCCTTGAATTTAAACTGGTCTCGGATGATCTTGAGCAATTAAAGCAGGCCAGGGAAGGGAATGTCCCGGAAGGGTACGAATTAAAAACGGATGAAAAAGGAAATGACCTTCTGGTCAGGAAAGATGCCAGCCTGATAGGCGACA
The DNA here is from genome assembly GCA_028715645.1 of Candidatus Omnitrophota bacterium. Lineage (GTDB taxonomy): Bacteria > Omnitrophota > Gorgyraeia > JABMQH01 > JABMQH01 > JAQURK01. Next base: position 35,261 of record JAQURK010000003.1, read on the forward strand.
CCCTTGTAGACGCAAGCGTAAAATTTGACCAGTCAACCTTCGGCGAACCGTACGTCGGGATAAAGTTCAATGCCAAGGGGGGCGAGATATTTTCCAGGGTAACGGGTGAAAATGTCGGAAAGAGGCTGGCAATCGTTTTGGACGGCGTTGTCCAGTCGGCGCCGGTAATAAGAGAACGCATACCCCGGGGAGAGGCCCAGATTACCGGCAACTTTACGGTGGCGGAGGCAAATGACCTTGCCATCGTATTGAAGGCAGGCGCTCTGCCGGCGCCCATAAAGATAGAAGAAGAGAGGACCATCGGTCCCCTCCTTGGCCAGGATTCCATTCGCTCAGGGGTCAGAGCGGCGGCCATTGGCGGGATGCTGGTATTGCTTTTTATGGTGATCTATTATTATGCCGCCGGTTTCATAGCCAATATCGCCCTGGCGCTTAACATTTTGTACATCCTCGGCTTCATGGGCCTCTTTCACGCGACGTTGACGCTGCCCGGCATCGCGGGTCTTATTTTGACCATGGGTATGTCTGTAGACGCGAATGTCCTCATAAACGAGAGGATCAGGGAGGAATTGAAACTCGGAAAGAGCATACGGGCGGCGGTGGCGGCCGGATACCATAAGGCGTTTTCCGCGATATTCGATTCAAACCTTACGACTATAGCGGCGGCTATTCTGCTCTTTCAATTCGGGACCGGCCCGGTAAAGGGATTTGCGGTTACACTTACCTGGGGTATAGCGGCAAGCATGTTTACCGCGATAGTAGTGACAAGGGTGATATTTGATTTTTTGCTGAGCCGCAACCTCCTTAAAAAACTGCCCATGCTGCAGTTGTTCCCGCAGACAAAGATAGATTTTATCGGAAAGAGGTGGTTTTGTTATACGATATCCGCCGTGGTAATAATCTCGGGCCTTTTTATATTCTGGCAGCGCGGCGAAAAGAATTACGGTATAGATTTTTCGGGCGGGACCGTTGTCCAATATGAGTTTTCCAAGGACATAAAAATCGACGAGATAAGGAAGGCCCTTTCCGATATCGGCCTCGGACAGGCATCCATTCAGCAGTTTAGGGACAGGCCAAGAGAGATCTCTATAAAGACGCAGCAGGATATGTCAAACCAGATAGAGGCGGAATTCAAGGCAAAATTTCCCGAGAACAAATTCGATGTATTGCGCGTGGAGACTGTCGGCCCGGCCGTTGGCAGGGAACTTAAGAAAAACGCCTTCTGGGCCCTTGTCCTTGGCCTTGTTGCCATCATGATCTATGTTACCTTGAGGTTTAATTTGAAATATGGGATCGCCGGCGTTATCGGGCTTTTCCATGACGTATTTATAGCCGTAGGCGCGCTTGCGCTGGCTCACAGGCAGTTTGACCTTACTATCGTAGCGGCCCTTTTAACGATAGCGGGTTATTCTATAAACGATACCGTGGTCATTTATGACAGGATAAGGGAAAACCTCAGAATGGCCAAGAAGGAGGGTCTTAAGGATGTTATAAACCTTAGCGTAAACCAGACGCTTTCAAGGACAATACTTACGAATTTTACCACGCTTTCCGTGGTTGTAGTCTTATTCATGTTTGGCGGTGATGTCCTGAGCGATTTTTCGTATTGTCTTCTGGTAGGGTTTATTTCGGGTGTTTATTCTACGGTTTATATCTCAAGCCCGCTTTTAATAGCGTGGGAGAAGAAAAGAAAGAAATAAGTGATTACAGAGATTTAATCGGTGTAATCATTTTATGCTTTTATGACTTTGCCGGCCTTAAGGCACTTGGCGCAAACCCTTATCCGTTTTACCTGTCCGTTTATTACCGCCCTTACGGTTTGAAGGTTCGGCAGGAACCGCCTTATGGTTATTCCGGTTATCTTTTTGCCTACGCCGCCCTTCTTTTTGGCAAGACCGCGTCTTTCTATGGTCCTTCCGGCAGCCGGTTTTTTACCGCATATCAAACAAATCTTGGACATTTTATAATCGCTCCTTCTTTTAATCCGTTTAAATGTGTGTTATAATAACACGCGGAAGGCCTCTATGCAAGATAAAAATTCGGGTTTAAAGATGCCTGTCCAGTATATAAAAGGGGTGGGCCCAAAAAGGGCAGAGCTTCTTAATAAGGTGGGCCTCCGCACTGTCGAGGATATTTTATATAACCTCCCAAGGCGGTATGAGGACAGGTCGCAGTTTACCCCTATCTCAAAGGCCGTTATCGGCGAGTATCATACCTTACAGGGTCAGGTCCTTACCTTCGGGTTAAAAAAGACAAGGCGCGGCATGTCCATTTTCCAGGCGGCGATCGACGACGGGACAGGCGTTATACACGCCATGTGGTTTAACCGGCCCTTTATAAAAAAATACTTTAAGGTGGGGCAAAAGATCATTCTTTACGGCAAGGTGGACAGGCATGAGGTAATGGCAATAAATCAGCCGGAATATGAGATCCTCGATGAAGACAAAGACTTTGACGAATCGGCCCATATCGGCCGGATCGTCCCCATCTACCCCCTGACAAAAGAGCTCAACCAGAGATTTATCCGCGCCCTTACAAAGGTCACGGTAGAAAGGTATTCCAGGTCCCTTAGTGAGGCGCTTCCGACCAGACTAAGGGCCCGTAACAGGCTCGTCGATATAAGGTTCGCCATAAATAACATACATTTCCCATATTCCAACGAGGGCCTAAAAAGGGCATACCGGCGCATTGTATTCGAGGAGTTTTTTATCCTGCAATGCGCGATCGCGCTAAAAAAGAAAGACGCGAAGGTTGAGGAAGGCCTAAGCCACAGGACCGAGGGCGAATTGGTCAATGCCTTTAAAAAATCGATACCCTTCGAACTTACAAAGGGCCAGCGCGAGGCGATAGCGCATATTGAGGCCGATATGAAAAGCCCGAGGCCGATGAACCGGCTTCTGGAAGGCGACGTAGGGTCAGGGAAGACGATCGTCGCCTCTTACGCGCTTATCCTGACGGTGCAGAGCGGTTATCAGGGCGTTATAATGGCCCCTACCGAGATACTCGCCGAACAACATTGCCTTACCCTAAGCCAGTTCCTGATGCCGCTGGGCGTAAATGTTTCCCTCTTAGTCAGCGGCGTTCCTCTAGAAACAAAAGATAAAATAAAGCGAGAGATAAAATCAGGGGAAATAGATATTGTCATCGGCACGCACGCCCTCATACAAGAGGATGTGGAATTTAAAAGGCTCGGCCTGTGCGTTATAGACGAACAGCATAAATTCGGCGTCACGCAAAGGGACATATTAAGAAAAAAGGGCCTTAATCCGGATTGCCTTGTCATGACCGCGACGCCGATACCAAGGACGCTTGCCCTTACGGTTTACGGCGATCTGGATATCTCCATTATAAGGGAGATGCCGGAGGGACGCAGGCCAATCACAACCTATTGGGTGGAAGAAGAAAAGCGCTCGGAGGCGTATAATTTTATAAAAGAACAGGTTAAGGAAGGCAGGCAGGCTTATATAGTTTCTCCCCGCATCCAGGCCGCCGAGGAAATGTTTGAGAGGCTTAAAAAAGAGGCGTTCGCGGATTTGAAACTTGGACTCATTCATGGCGGACTTAATTCCGAAGATAAGGACAGGGTAATGGGTGATTTTAAAAAAGGCAGGATCGACGTGCTTGTCTCTACGGTTGTCATCGAGGTAGGGATAGATGTCCCGAACGCGACAGTGATGCTGATAGAAGAGGCGGAGAAATTCGGGCTCTCACAGCTTCACCAGCTGCGGGGCAGGATAGGAAGGGGAGAGCACGATTCCTATTGCATCCTTTTGGCAAACCCCGCGACGGATGAGGGGAGAAAAAGGCTCCAGGCCATAACAGAGACGGTAGACGGCTTCGCGATCGCGGAGGAGGACCTCGAGATCAGGGGGCCGGGCGAGTTTTTTGGCACAAGGCAGCATGGGCTGCCCGAGATAAGGTTTGGGAGTATTGTGGCGGATATGGAGATCATGGAACAGGCCAGAAAAGAGGCCTTCGAGCTCATCAAGGCCGATCCGGGCCTTAACGCGCCTGAACACGCGCTGCTTAAGCAAAATTTATACAGCAGGTTCAAGGCCACGGCGGATTTGATACATGTGGGGTAGGAGATGAGGATAATTGCGGGGAGGTTTAGGTCGAGGCGGATAGAGTCGCCTAAAGGTGTAACGATAAGGCCGACGTCTGACAGGGTCAAGGAATCCCTCTTTGGGATCCTGGGCCCGTTTGTCATGGGTAAAAACTGCCTGGACCTTTTCGGTGGGACCGGTAACTTGGGCCTGGAGGCCCTTTCAAGGGGCGCCAGGTCGTGCACCTTTATAGATAATAACCCAAGATGCGTCTCCATAATAAGGAAAAACGCCGAATCGCTTGGCGTCACCAAGGAGGCCAATATCAATTTAGCGGATGCTATTAGATATGTAAAGAAGACAGCGAAGGAAGGGCTCGTATTTGACCTGATATTCCTGGACCCGCCCTATCACAAGGGGATAGTCAAAAAGTCCTTGATATTATTAGATGATTATAATATAATTAGCAAATTAAGCATTATTGTAGCTGAACATCACAGGGAAGACGAACTTCCGCCGGCGGACGAATTGCGTAAGTTAACCATGTTCCGCCAGGAAAAATACGGTGGGACTTTTTTGTCTTTTTATAGGGAGGTTTAAGCGAAAATGGGCTTAAGAGCGGTCTATCCCGGGAGTTTCGATCCGGTTACCTATGGTCATCTTGATATAATCAAGCGCGCTTCCCTTTTATTCGATGAAGTCATCGTCGCGGTCGCCCACAATGTAGACAAAAGCACGCTGTTTTCCGTGGAAGAAAGGGTGGCCATGCTTAAAAAGGCCGCCGCCCGCATAAAAAACGTCAGCGTTACCGACTTTGACGGCCTTGCCGTAAATTATGTCAAGAAAAATGGAATAAAAATAATAATCCGCGGCCTCAGGATGATCTCCGACTTCGAATACGAATTCCAGATGGCGTTGACCAACCGAAAACTGGACCATTCCATCGAAACTATCTTTATGATGCCCAATGAATGCTATTCCTATGTCTCAAGCAAGCTCATAAAAGAGGCGGCGATGCTGGGAGCGGATCTTAAGGAATTTGTCCCTTTATTCGTTTTTAAGGAACTGCTTAAAAAGCTTAAATAAAAGGAGGGAACGGGTAAAAAATGGACTTTATTTCCGAGTTACGCGTTAAGGCTCAAAAAAATCCAATGACCATAGTTTTGCCAGAGGGCCATGACGAGAGGACGATCGCTGCCGCGGCCGCCGCGCAGGAGTCAGGTATCGCCAAAATTATCATTTTGGGTGAAGAAAAAACGATCAAAGAAAAAGCCGCCAACCGCGGGGTCTCATTAAACGGCGTCAAGATAATTGACCATAAGGAATCAAAGGATTTTGAAGCCTACTCCAATTCATTTTATGAATTAAGAAAACACAAGGGCATGACGCCCGAAGAGGCAAAAAAGACCCTTCTCGAAATGCCGGTATATTTTGGGGCCTTAATGGTAAAAAACGGCGCAGCCGACGCATTTGTAGCGGGCGCGGTCTCGACCTCCGCGGACGTGGCGCGGGCGGCGATTTACTGTATAGGTATCGACAGGAAGGCCGGCACGCTTTCAAGTTCATTTGTCATACAACTGGAAAATTCCCCTTACGGCGAAAGGGGACTTTTTATATTCGCCGATTGCGGCGTGCTTACCGATCCCTCTCCTGTGCAGCTGGCCGGCATCGCATATTCGTCCGCAAAATTATTCAAGGCGCTGTTCGACAAAGAGCCCAAGGTCGCCCTATTGAGCTATTCAACGAAGGGCAGCGCGGAGGGCCCGGTGATTGACAAGGTGAGGCAGGCCCTTAAGATAGCGATGGAAAAGTACCCGGACTTATTGATCGACGGAGAGCTTCAGCTCGATGCCGCGGTGGATATCGAGGTAGCCAAGAAAAAGTGCCCGGGAAGCAATATCGCGGGCCGGGCGAACGTCCTTATCTTCCCCGACTTAAACAGCGGAAATATCGGATATAAACTTGCCCACCGGTTGGCAGGGGCGCGCGCCATAGGGCCGCTCCTTCAAGGGATAGCAAGGCCGTGCAGCGATTTATCCCGCGGCTGCAGCACCCAGGATATAGTTGACGCCATCGCCATTACGGTCGTAAGGTGCCAGGAAGGGAAGGGCCAGAAATGATCATACTTGTTATAAACTGCGGGAGCTCATCGATAAAATATAAATTATACGCCGTCGAAAAAGATATCTTCCTGGCTGAGGGGACTGTCGAAAAGATAGGGGAAAAACAGCCGACTCATTCCCACAAGATAAACGCCAAGGAACCCGTTAAAAGAAAGGTAGAGGCGGCCGACCATCACAGCGCCATGGAATTGATCATCAATTGCCTTATCGATAAGGAATCCGGCGTCATAAAATCTATCGATGAGATTTCCGGCGTAGGCCACAGGGTAGTGCATGGCGGAGAAGAATTCAGTACCTCTGTCCTTATAGACGAGAAAGTAATAGCGAGCATCACTAAATTCGCCAAACTCGCGCCTCTGCATAATCCTCCGGCCCTCGCGGGCATAAAGGCGACCAGGAAGCTCCTTTCAAACAAGCCGCAGGTCGCCGTTTTTGACACCGCCTTTCATCAGACAATGCCGCGCGACGCCTATACCTATGCCCTGCCCTACAGGTTTTATAAAAAATACGGCGTAAGACGGTACGGCTTCCACGGGACAAGCCACAAATATGTAGCCGCGAAGGCCGCAAAGGTCTTGAGTAAACCGGCCGAATCCCTAAAGATAATCACTTGCCATCTGGGAAACGGCTGCAGCATGGCCGCTATCTTGAACGGCCGCTCCGTCGATACCAGCATGGGCCTTACGCCCCTGGAAGGGCTGGTGATGGGGACACGCTGCGGAGATATCGATCCGGCCATAGTGATGTTCCTGATGGAAAGGGAAGGGCTTGATTGCCAGCAGATCGACGATATGCTGAACAAAAAAAGCGGTCTGCTTGGGATCTCGGAGATAAGCAACGATATGAGGGAGATACTCGCCGCGGCCAAAGAAGGGAACGAACAGGCAAAACTGTCGCTCGAGGTATTTTATTACAGGATCAAAAAATATATCGGCGCGTATACGGCCGTTATGAACGGTCTTGACGCGATCGTGCTTACCGCCGGAATAGGCGAGAATAACCCATGGCTAAAAGAGAGGCTTGAGAAGGATTTATCGTATATCCTTAACAAATTTAACGCAAAGGTGTTAGTGATACCCACCAAGGAAGAGTGGATGATCGCGATGGAAACCTACGATATCATAAAGAAAATGAGGTGAAAATATGCCGCTTCCAAAACGAAGACATTCAAGGTCACGGAGAGACAAGAGGAGGGGATGCGACAAACTGGAAACCATTTGCCTTTCTGTCTGTCCCCAGTGCAAGATGCCGAAACAGCCGCACAGGATTTGTCCGCATTGCGGTTTTTATAAGGGCCGCCAGATAACACAGGTGGCGGAGGAAGAGAAAGAGAAAAAATGAAAATAGCCGTAGATGGGATGGGGAGCGACAGGTTCCCGCAAGTTGAGGTAAATGGCGCCATTGAGGCGGCTCGGGAATTCGGTTACGAGATAATCCTCGTCGGAGATGAGGCGACGTTAAGGAAGGAACTGGGGAAGCATAAGGGCTGCCCGCGCAATATAACAATCTATCACGCCGCCGAGGTGGTGGGCATGGCGGAGCCCGCGACAACGCCTATCAGGAAAAAGAAGGACTCCTCGATAAGTATCTGCGTAGAGCTTGTTAAGAAAGGGGTCGCGGACGCGATGGTCTCGGCAGGAAACACGGGCGCGGTGGTCTGCGCGGCCACGCTTAACCTGGGCGTTTTACCGGGTGTTGAAAGGCCCGGGATCGCGATCGTATTCCCTACGCTCAAAGGCCCATCCGTAATCATAGACGTAGGCGCGAACATTGATCCCAAACCCAATCACCTTTTGCAGTACGGCCTGATGGCGGACGCATATGCAAAGTGGATCCTCGGCAAGCCTAATCCAAGCATCGGTTTGCTGAATATAGGCGAGGAGGCCACGAAAGGCACCGACTTTGTTAAAGAGACCCATAAGCTGTTGTCGGAAAGCAGATTAAATTTTACAGGCAATATCGAAGGAAGGGATATCTACGCGGGCGAATGCGACATTATAGTCTGCGACGGATTTGTAGGCAACGTTGTTTTAAAGGTTTCCGAAAGCGTCGCCTTTACCATGATAGAATTTCTGAAACGGGAATTAAAGAGTTCACTCCTCGCGAAATTGAGCGTTATCCTGGCAAAGTCAGCCTTCAAGAGTTTTAAGAAAAAGATAGATTACGCGGAATACGGCGGCGCCCCTCTTTTAGGCGTAAACGGGGCTGTGATCATTTCTCACGGCTCCTCAAGCCAAAAGGCGCTTAAAAACGCGATAAGGGTTGCCCATGAGTTCAGGGAAAAGGCGGTAAACGAACACATTATGGAAGAGATAGCTAAATGGAAGGGGTAAGAGTTGGTTTTTTAGGAGTAGGGTATTTCGTCCCTCCCAAGATTCTTTCGAATGCCGATCTTGAAAAGATGGTCGATACCTCTGATGCCTGGATCACTACAAGGACCGGCATAAAGGAAAGAAGGATAGCGGCGGATAACGTTGCCACGAGCGATCTCGCTAAAGAGGCCGCGCTTGCCGCCATAAAAGACGCTGATTTAACTCCCCTTGATATCGAGCTTATCATAATTGCCACCATAACTCCAGACATGCAATTTCCGTCCACCGCCTGTATTGTCCAGGATAAGATAGGCGCGAAAAAAGCGGCATGTTTTGATATCTCTGCCGCCTGCGCCGGATATCTCTACGCGATAGCCATAGCGGAACAATTCATAAAGGCAGGCATTTATAAAAATGCCCTGGTCGTGGGCGCTGAAAAATTGACCGCCATAACGGACTGGAGCGACAGGAATACCTGCGTCCTCTTTGGCGACGGGGCAGGGGCATCTGTAATGGGCAAGGTAGAGGGAGATAAAGGAATCCTTTCCGTTTACCTCGGCGCGGACGGGACCCAGCACGACATTTTAAAGTTGCCCGCCGGCGGCTCTCGCTTGCCCGCCTCACATAAGACCGTTGATGAAAGGCTGCATTATCTCAAAATGTCGGGAAGCGAGCTTTTTAAGCATGCCGTTAAGATAATGACGGAGGCAGGGGAGCGCGCGGCCAAGATCGCGGGCCTTAATTCTCCCCAGGAGATAGATTGTGTTATACCGCACCAGGCAAATGTACGCATACTGAACGCGGTGGCGAAGAAGATAGGCATCGCCGAAGAAAAGATTTATTTCAATATCGAAAGATACGGAAACATGTCGAGCGCCTCAACGGCGGTCGCCCTGGCAGAGGCGGTCATCGCCAAAAGGGTAAAAAAGGGCGATATCATCCTGCTGGACGCGTTTGGATCCGGCCTGGTCTGGGGAGCGATAATAATAAAATGGTAGAGTGCGCCTACATTTTTCCTGGTCAGGGCGCTCAATATCCGGGCATGGGCAAAGACCTCTATGATAATTACGGGCCCGCCAAAGAGGTTTTTGAGCAGGCTAACAGGGCCCTTGGTTTTGATATCTCAAAACTGTGTTTTGATGGTCCGGCGGAAGAGTTGATAAAGACGGAGAATTGCCAGCCGGCGATATTGACGGTCAGCATAGCGGCCTACAAGGCCTTCAGACAGCACAATAAAAGATTTGAGCCGAAGGCAGCCTTGGGACTGAGCCTCGGTGAATATTCGGCGCTTGTCGCCGCCGGCGCGGTGGCGTTCGGCGACGCCGTCAGGCTTGTCAGGTTGCGCGGCCAATTTATGGAAGAGGTTGCGAGGCAGTTTCCCGGGAAAATGGTATCCGTAATCGGCCTGACCATTGAGGCCGCCGAAGAAGTCGCCGAACAGTCAGGCTGCGAAATAGCGAATCTAAACTGCCCGGGCCAGGTAGTTCTTTCCGGCCGGGGCGAGTCTATAGAGAAGGCAATCGCCTTGTCCAAAGAAAAAGGCGCCGCCAGATCAATCGTCCTGAATGTAAGCGGCGCGTTCCATTCCTCTCTGATGAGCGAGGCAGGCCAGCGTTTAAAAAAGGAGATCTCAGTGATTCCTTTCTTTGAGCCGGAATTTCCCATAATCTCAAACGTAAACGCGACTCCGGAACATGACCCTGAACAGATAAAGGAAAATCTGATCGATCAGGTAAGCTGCACAACCTACTGGGAAGAATCCGTAAGATACGTCGTATCTCAAAAGGTAAATTGTTTTCTTGAAATCGGCCCTGGTAATGTCCTTAAAGGGCTGCTAAAACGGATAGATCCCGCTCTCACGGTTTATAACATAGAAAATTCCGAAACAATTAAAGCTGTCCTTGATGCATAAGACGCTTAAGGGGAAAAAGGTCCTGATAACGGCCGGCCCGACATGGGTGCCTATTGACAGGGTCAGGGTGCTCTCCAATCTTTCAAGCGGCCGCACAGGCATCGCCATCGCCGGCCAAGCGGCGCGCGAAGGCGCGAGCGTCACGCTATTATTAGGCCCCATTCCCATTGACCATAGACCCATCAGACGTAAGCTTAATGTTATAAGATTCAACTATTTCGACGAATTACGAGATCTCCTCAATAAAGAACTTGCGCGTAAAAAATATGATATAATTGTACATGGGGCGGCGGTGTCGGATTACAAGCCTCTTAGGCGGCCGGAAGGCAAGATAAATTCCGGGCTTAAAGGTTTAACGATCAGGTTAAGGCCGACTTCAAAAATAATAAATATAATAAGAAAAAAGGCAAAGGGCGCGTTGCTTGTGATGTTTAAACTTGAGTCGGGAATGCCCGCGCGGCGGCTGATCGAGATGTCATATAAAAAAATGCGCCTGGTAAAGGCGGATATGATCGTCGCAAACAATATTGAGGGCATCACGGGAGACAAACATCAGGCATACATTATAGACAAGACAAAAAAAGTTATTTCGGTAAAAAACAATAGCCAACTGGCCAGGGCCCTGGTAAGCAAGCTGGCAGTTTTATGATAAAGATATTAATCGTAGATGATGAGGTGGATGTTTGCTCTTTCGCCAAGTCATTTTTTGAAATGAGAGGTCTTAAGGTTTACTCCGCCTTAAGCGGCATCGAGGCGCTGAACATATTTCTTAAAGAAAGGCCGAATATCGTGCTGATAGACGTAAAAATGAAAGGGATGGACGGGGTTACCCTTTTAAAGCAGATAAAAAGTATAGATAAGGATTGTGAGGCAATCATGGTGTCCGCTATTGGGGACATGAATGTCATAGAAGAGGCAAGGAGGTACGGGGCGAAGGATTACATAACAAAACCGCTGGTTCTCGAAGAACTTGAAAAAACAGTCTTGGAGAAGGTAAAGTGGATGGAAACCCACAAGAAAACAATATAGACTGGAAAAATATAGAAGAGAAATTTTTTGAAAAGGTGGCAAACCATTTCAGGCCGTCATCGCCCGAGAACAACACCAACCTCGGCTACCAGGTCGCGCTTGAAGAGGCCTCCCAGAACATGATCCGGTTTAAAAAACCGGAGCACCTCATCAAAAGTATCGTCCACATGATAGACCAGGAAGTGGGCGTTACTCACACCGCCGTCCTTTTGTACAAAGAAAATAATAATTCATACGTATTGATCGACTCAAAAGGCCAGGAGGGCATCAAGATACCGGTGGGCTATATCAGGCTCAACATCGGAAATTCGCTGATCAGCGTTTTTACGGACAGCGGGCACTCCATCCTGGATTCTAGCGGCGCCCTCGTTTATGGCACCGTAAAAAAAATGCTGGAAGATAAGAAAGTCCTCGCCGAAAATTCGGGGCTTGCCGAAAGGCTTGAAAACATAAAATCCCAGATGGAATTATTACAGGCGGATATCTGTGTCCCGAGTCATTTTAAGAAGAAACTGCTCGGCGTACTTATACTCGGCAGGAAGGTCTCGGGCAAGGACTTTATGAGGGACGAGTTGGGATTCTTTTTAACCCTGGCAAACAATGCGGCCATGGCCATCTCAAACGCCCAGCTTATTGAGGACCTCCAGGTAAAGGTCAAGGAGGTTGAGGTCCTTCTAAACAAATCACACCGGCTTTTTATACATACCTCTATCGCCCTGGCCGCCGCCATAGATGCGAGAGATCCATATACGCACGGCCATACGGAACGGGTCACCGCCTATGCCCTTGCAGTTGCCGAGGAGATGGGAGATTCTCTGGAGATAAACGCCTTCAGAAATTTCAAGGAAAGCCTTCATATCGCCGCGCTCCTGCACGATATCGGCAAACTCGGCATACCCGATAATATATTGAATAAAAAAGGGGCGCTTACTCCCGAAGAATACGAGAAGGTGAAGGAACACCCTGTGATAGGCGCGACAATACTCTATCCCATCAAGGAATTGGGAGGGATCGTTGACGCGGTGCGGTCTCACCAGGAAAAATTTGACGGGACCGGTTATCCCGACGGCATAAAGGGCAAGGCAATCCCTGTTATGGCGCGGATAATCGCTATTGCCGATGCCTTTGACGCGATCACTACAAACCGCCCTTACAGGGACAGGAAAACAATAGAAGTAGCGGTGGAAGAGATTAGTAGAAATTCCGGTACGCAGTTTGACCCCGAGATAACCGAGGCCTTCCTGGCGGCATACGAAAAAAAGAAATTATTTAATCTGTTCTGAGAACCAGCCGCCTGTCAACGCGTCGATCCCCGCCGTAAGCTCTTGCAGCCTTAGCTGCTTTCCGATCCTTGTCTGGACATTCTTTGGCGGGTTGGTGAGCATCTCTATCTGAAGGCGCCGTCTTTCAAAATAAAGCTGCGTTATCTCGTTTAAGATATCATCCCTTAACTGTACCATGAGCCGGCTTCTGGTATCAATGTTGGTTTGTTCGCTCGTCCATACAAGTTCTCCGAGATCCCAGGTGAGAGAAACATCCCAGCCGGTATCGCCCTCCTTGCCTTTCCATGCGCCTCCGTAATAATAATCCCCTTCATTTTCATCGATACCGACCGATACCTTGGGCAGTATCGCCCTGCGTTTTGCGCGATTGCGCCACTCATCGATTTTTTTCTTATGTACCTCCGCGTATCTTATTGCCGCCTCCTGCGTTTGCCGGACATCGGGCTCTGACTGAAATCTTCCAAAAAGCTCCTGAACCTCGCGGTCTTCTTGTGCTATATCGGCGCCGGCCGGCCCGTCTTCATGAGAAAGGTTCATTTTGTAAAGCCCCCTCGTTGTGGCGGCAAGTATAAAATTGTTTTTTTGGTCATAGACAAGGTATCTTGTGTATTTTGAATCAAGGCCCTGATCGAGTTCTTCCCATTTTTCAAATGGCCTTGTGATTTTAAATACGCCGTTTTTTGTAGCGCTGAATAACCAGCCGTCTTTTAGCGATATCAGGTAGGTTATATTATTGTTTATAAGCCCGGAATCGGTAATCTTTTCCCACTGCCCGCCGCCATCCTTTGAAATAAATACGCCTGCTTCTGTTCCCGCATAGATCTCGGCAGGATCCAGCCTGGAAAGCGCTATAGAATTCGGCGTTTTCATGGAATCTGCCTCAAGCTCACTCTTATACTCGTCGCCTGTATCCTGATTCGTCTCTTCGCCTTCTTTACCTTGGGCGATCGCGAAAAAAACCTCTTCGTAACTCTTTCCATGATCTATGGATTTGAATACGCCGTTGGTTGACGCCGCGTAAAAGACATCGGCATTCAAAGGATCCTGTAAAATAAAGTTTATTACGCGGTTTGAAATCTCGTTTGTCGATTTCTGCCACAATTTGCCGGCGTCATTTGTGTTAAAAATGCCGTTGGTTGTTCCTATATATACATTCTTTGTATCCAGGCTGTCTATCAGTATATTTCGTATTTCTTTTTCCTGAGGACTCAAGCCCTGGAATATCCTATTCCAGCTTTTTCCCCCGTCGGAACTTTTATAAAGACCGTTCGCGGTCCCCGCATATACTACACAAGTGTCTTTTGGATCGATGGAAATCGAGTTGATCCATGTTAATTGTCCTCTTACCGAATATACCTTTGACCATGACCTTCCTCCATCAGTGGTCTTAAAAATGGTCTTTTGGCCGCCGGCGTAGATTATTTCCGGATTAACCGGATCAATAGCGGCGGTTCGTATATCCAGTTCGTCGAGGCCTGAACTAATATCCTGCCAAGTTTGCGCCTCGCCGCAATAACAATTGGCAAACAGAAATACCATTAAAGCAGAGCAAAACAAGGGCCATTTCATTTTCTTTTTTCCTCCGTATCTTACTTTTTATAATGTTAATATAGCAATATTTTGACTATTTGTCAATTTTTTTATTGCCTCTGTTATATTAGACGTAAGCAGCGCCTTTTTTGTTTTAAAAAAGTTAAAAAAAATTATAAGCCGTTCATTCCGGCTGTGGTATAATATTTGTCATGGAAAAGGAATATATTTTTGTAAAAGGCGCGAAAGAGCATAATCTTAAGAATATCGACGTAAAGATCCCCAGAAACAGCTTTACGGTTATTACCGGCCTTAGCGGTTCCGGCAAATCGTCGCTTGCATTTGATACTATCTATGCGGAAGGGCAGCGCCGTTATGTTGAAAGCCTCTCAAGTTACGCCAGGCAGTTCCTTGAACAAATGCAGAAGCCGGATGTGGAATATATCGACGGGCTTTCGCCGGCGATCAGCATAGAACAAAGGACGGCGTCCGGCAACCCGAGATCCACCGTCGGCACACAGACGGAGATCTTTGATTATCTCAGGTTGTTATATGCCCGTATAGGCAGGGTGCATTGTCCCAATTGCGGGAAAGAGGTTACGCGGCAAAGCGCCCAGGAAATTGTCGAACAGGCGTTAAAACTGCCTGCCGGGACAAAGGCCCTCATACTTGCGCCGCTTATAAGGGGCCAAAAAGGAGAGTATAAGGAGTTATTTAAGCAAATCCAGAAAGAGGGTTTTGTGAGGGCCAGAGTAGACGGCAAGCTTATCGAAGTCGAATCGCCTCCGCCGCTTCACAAATATAAAAAACACACCATTGAAGTCCTTGTCGACAGATTGACGATCGATCCCCAGGAAGAGACCAGGAAGAGATTGACCGATTCCATAGAGATCGCCTTAAGGACAGGAAAAGGCCTTCTAGTTATCAGTACAGACCATAGACCCTCCAGTTTTTCACCTGATAGACCCTCCAACTCTTACGACTTGCTATTCAGCGAACTTTATGCGTGCACGGATTGTGGAATAAGCCTTGAGGCGCCGCAACCTAGGATGTTTTCATTTAACAGCCCGTACGGGGCATGTCCAAAATGCGATGGACTAGGCAACAGGATGGAGATAGACCCCGAGCTCGTTGTGCCGGATAAGTCAAAACCTGTGCTTGAGGCCATAGAGCCGTGGCGGCGGGGCGGAAAAGGCATATTTTTATATTTTAGAAGGCTCCTGCGGTCGCTTGCTTCAGATTATAATTTTGATGCGCATGCGCCTTACAGGCAATTGAGCACGGAGATAAAAAAGGTCATACTTTACGGAGATGAGAATAAAGGCGGCTGGTTTGAAGGCGTTTTACCGAATCTACAGCGGCGTTTTAAAGAGACGAAGAGCGAATACATGAAGATGGAGATAAATAAATACATGAGCGTTTTACCATGCCTTGAATGTAACGGTAAACGCCTTAAAAAAGAGAGCCTGGCCGTCTATATACAGGGCAGGGATATCATGTCCATATGCGCCTTTTCCATAAAAGAAGCGAGGAAATTTTTCCTTAACTTGAAATTAACAAAAACCGAGGAGACCATCGCGCGGCTTGTGCTTAAGGAGATAAATTCAAGGCTTCAATTTATGCTTAATGTAGGGCTTGATTACCTTACCCTGGACCGGGCGAGCGCGACCCTGTCAGGCGGCGAGTCACAGCGTATCAGGCTGGCGACACAGATCGGCTCCGGTCTTACAGGGGTTTTGTATGTGCTGGATGAGCCCAGCATAGGCCTTCATCAGAAGGACAACACAAAACTCCTTGAAACCCTGGGGACCCTCAGGGACCTGGGCAATACCCTGCTCGTCGTAGAACACGATGAGGCCACAATCAGGAAGGCCGATTATATAATTGACCTCGGGCCCGGCGCCGGCGAGCATGGCGGCAGGATCATCGCCTCCGGAACCCTAGACGATATCCTGAAAAATAACGACTCGCTGACAGCCAGATACCTGAACGGCGTGCACAGCATAAAAATACCTGAAAAAAGAAGACCGGAAAAGGAAGGAAAATGTTTAAAAATAATCGGGGCCGCGGAGCACAACCTTAAGGAAATAGACGTGAAGATCCCGCTCGGCATTTTTGTCTGCATAACCGGCGTATCCGGTTCGGGCAAGAGCACGCTGGTGGATGAGATATTATACCGGGCCCTCGCAAAAAAATTCTATCGCGCTAAGGAAAAGCCCGGCAGGTACAAAAAGATCGAAGGGATGGGCCTTATTGACAAGGTCATAGTAATAGATCAGTCTCCCATAGGCCGTACCCCCCGGAGCAATCCCGCGACCTATACCGGCATGTTCGGGCCGATAAGGGACCTGTTTTCGAAGTTACCTGAATCAAGGGTGCGCGGATATAAGCCCGGCCGGTTCAGTTTTAACGTAAAGGGCGGCCGTTGCGAGGCCTGCGCAGGGGATGGCATAAAAAAGATAGAGATGCATTTTTTACCGGATGTCTATGTGCAGTGCGAAGTCTGCAAGGGAAAACGTTTTAATGAGGCGACCCTGCAGGTTAAATATAAGGGAAGATCAATAAGTGATGTCCTTGATTCAAGCGTAGAAGACGCCCTTTCCCTTTTTCAAAACATCCCTTCGGTACACTCTAAACTCAAGACCCTTTTCGAGGTGGGCCTGGGATACATAAAATTAGGCCAGTCGGCTACAACCTTGTCGGGCGGCGAGGCCCAGAGAGTGAAACTTTCGACTGAACTTTCAAAGCGCTCTACGGGTAAGACCCTTTATATCCTCGATGAACCGACGACCGGCCTACATTTTGCCGACGTCGATAAACTGCTGAATGTCCTGCACGCCCTGGTTGACGCGGGGAACACCGTAATCGTCATAGAGCATAACCTTGACGTCATCAAGACCGCGGACCATATAATTGATCTGGGACCGGAGGGAGGCGATGAGGGCGGTTATATCGTTGCTGAAGGCTCGCCCGAAAAGATAATTAAAAATAAATCCTCCTATACCGGTCAATACCTTTCAAAATTCCTGCCATAGAGTGCTTGCATTTATATGATTATATGATAATATTATGGATAATGAGAAGATTTTTTTGTTATTTAGCCTTTATTGCCGCCTTTTATATTACATTAGCCATAGTATCTTATGCTATATGCGCCTCGTTTGAGGAGGATTTTACCTTTGCCAAGAAGGCATTTGAGGATAAATTTTATGACCTGGCCAGGGAAAAACTGGAAACAATCGTAAAGGTTTATCCCGAGAAAGACGAGGCGCGCGTTTTGCTCGGCCAAACGGATTTTTATCTGGGCAGGCTGGACGCCGCCCTGAATGAATTCGGCCAGCTTACGGAAAAAAACCCGCCCGGAGATTTTTTTGCGGACGCCATTTACTGGACAGGGGAGGTCCATTTCAAGGCGGGCGACTACCGGTCCGCGCTGAATTTTTACGAAAGGCTTATCGATAATTTCCCAAAGTCAGCCCTTTTCAAATACGCCCTTTACTCAAAGGCCTGCGCCCTGTTTAACCTCAAGGACTTTGAAGCCGCAAGGGAGGCGCTCAAGCAGGTTGTCGAGAGATCGCCTGATGATGCCCTTGCCGAGGACGCCAAATTCAAACTGGCGGCCGTTCTTTATGAGACCGGCAGGTTTAAAGAGGCAAGGGATGAGCTGGTGTTATATTTAAAAAGTTATCCGACCGCCGGCTCTTCCAAAGAGGCCCATTATCTTCTGGCGGAGGTTGAATTTCACGAAGAGGATTATAAGGCGGCGGTTGAACATTACAAGGAGGCGGCGGTCAAACCCGTCTCTGGAAAATGGCTTCCGCTGGCGTATTATCACCTTGGGATGTCGTATCTTAACCTTGACATGCCCAAGGAGGCAAAAGAATTTTTCGAGGAATCGCTTAAGATCTCAGGCGAAGGGGCGCTCAACGCGGAGGCAAGGCTTGCCATGGCAAAGGTCTATGATAAACTCGGCGATACAGCCGGGGCCGCGGCGGCATATAAAGACCTGATAGAGATGCTTAAGTCCAAGAAAGATTTGGGAGGCACCGAAAAAGAAGGCGCCATCGAATACGAAGCAAGGTATAATTTGGCCTGGCTGTATAAAGGGCTCTCAAACAATAAAGACGCCGCGAGGGAATTCGAGGCGGTCAAGGACAACTCAAAAGACAAGGTCCTTAAAGTGGGCAGCCTCTGCGCCCTTGGCGATATGGAATTCGAACAGAAAAAGTTTGATGAGGCGCTCGAAGATTACGAGGAAGTGCTTAATGACTTTTCAGACAGCTATTATGCGGATTACGCCCAGTACCAGGTCGGGAATATCCTGCTTGAAACGGGGCGTTATGATACCGCGATCCTGGCCTTCCAGAGCCTTTTGGTGAATTTTAAAAAGAGTAAACTGCTTGACGAAGGCCGCTTTAAGCTGGCCTTTACTTATTATAAAAAAGGCGATTATCAAAAGGCCTATCAGGGGTTCGGAGAGGTTTTAAAAAATTATCCTCAAAGCGAGTTCAGGGCCCCCGCCCAATTTTACGCCGCCAATTCCGCTTACGCCGTCGGCCGTTATGACGAGGCCTTGCGGCAATTTTCGGATATCGCGGCAAACGGCAAAAATGAGGAAGACCTGGTACGGAACGCCCGTTACATGACGGGATGGTGCTATTTCCAGAAGGGCCTTGAGAAAGAGGCGGTTATCGAATTTGAGAAATTCCTGGCTGTCTATCCAAAGATAGACCTGAGCCCCAATGTGACCTTTTGGCTGGGCGAGTATTTTTACCATAAGAGAAAATTTCCCGAGGCAAAAAGATATTTCCAGAAGGTGATAAATGAATTCGGCCAAAGCGGCGCGGCGGATGACAGCGAATACTGGCTTGGGTGGGTATATTACGAGGAAGACGACCTTGAGGGCGCCAAGGGCCAATTCCAGAAGGTGGTCATGGATTATCCCAAGAGCGAATTTTCCGCCGAGGCCCTCTTAAAACTGGCCGACATATTCAAGGAACAAAACATGATCCAGGAGGCCTACGACGCCCTGAACGCCTGCATCATAAGGTTTCAGGGAACGAATTTTGAAAAGGTCGCCTACAGGAAAGTAGGAAACCTCCTCATGGAAAATTTTCTTTTTGACAAGGCCATCGTTTATTTCAGAAAGGCCCTTACGAATAAAAGAACGGAACTGAACGCGCAGATACAATTCCAGATAGGCGAGGCCATGCAGGGGAAGGGCGCGCTGGAGGACGCGGTGGCCGAATACCTGAAGGCGGCGTATTTTTATCCGGACGCCAAATTCTGGGTAATAAGGGCGCAGTTAAAGGCGGCCGAATGCCTTGAAAAATTAAACAGGAAGGATGAGGCGGTTAGGCTTTACAGAAAACTCGCGGCAGAAGATGCCGAAGAGGCCAATACGGCTAAAAATAAACTGAAGGAATTAACTTCGTTAACCGGGCAAGAAGGAGGACGTTAGAATGTTAGAGTTTATGCAGAAGGGCGGACCCGTTATGTGGGTCATATTTTTGTGTTCTGTCGTGGCCCTGGCAGTGATCATTGAAAGATTTTGGCAGTTGAGACGGGCAAGGATAGACATCGATAAATTTATGAACGAGATATCCAGTCTTTTAAAGCGGAACAGGATAATGGAGGCGATCGAGATGTGCAACCAGACGCCCGGGCCTATCTCGCAGATCCTTAAGGCAGGCATCCTTAAACACGACAGGTCCAAACCCGAGATAAGGGAGGCGATAGAAGACGCGGCCGTTGGGGAAATCCCCATACTTGAAAAAAACCTGAGCATGCTTGCTACCGTGGCCCATATCGCGCCGCTTCTTGGTCTGCTTGGCACGGTTACGGGAATGGTAAGGGCCTTCCAGGTAATTGAGCAGAAGGCTACGGCGCTTCAGCCGGTAAACCCGAAGGACCTTGCGGGGGGCATCTGGGAGGCGCTCCTCACCACCGTATTCGGCCTTTGCGTCGCGATACCTACGTATGTCGCCTATAACTATTTTGTGAACAAGGTCAACGGTTTCATACTCGAAATGGAGAAAACCGCTACGGATCTTGTTAATCTTCTTGCTTCAAGGAGGCAGGAATAAATGAAATTTAAGCGACATGTTGAACTTGAAAAGGGCCAGCTTGACATAGCGCCGCTTATAGACATCGTATTCCAGCTCCTGATATTCTTTATGTTGACCTCAAGTTTTATTTTTCAACCTGGAATACAGGTAAATTTGCCGAAGGCGGTTACGAGCGAGGTAATCCATGAGAAAAACCTTATCATCCTGATTACCTCAAGCAATTATATCTATTTGAATGACAGGGTAATAACCATGTCGGAACTTGCCTCGCGCCTAAGGATCGCGGCAAAGGAAAACAAACCGCTGCTGATCAAGGCGGACAGACGCGCCTCTCTCGGAAAGGTCGTAGAGGTATGGGACCTTTGCAGGGATGAAGGCATATCGCAGATTAATATTGCGACAAGCCAGGAGATAAAGTAGGTTTGCAATGTTCAGGGATAAGACCTTAAGCATCGCGTTTTTGATTTCCGTATCATGGCATGTATTCTTCATGCTGTGTTTTACGGTTGTAGTCCTGCCGGCGGGTTTTCCCATGCACCGGATATCAAACGTCTCTTTTTTGGGACCCATTTTGGAAAAGACCGCGTTTGAATTGATGCTTGAAAAAAAATCAAGGTTCGAGCAGGACCCCTCATACAGGGATATCATGAATTTAAGCGACGTCTCCTTATCGGGCAATGAAGTCGGATTTGACAAGTTGAAATTTATAGAGCCGTCTTTAAAGCCGGCAACGGATAATGAAACAATGAGCGCAAACGATCTTTTTGGAACCTTTAAGATCACGCCGCCTTTTATAGAGGCCGCGAAAGAGCCGATGGAACCGGGCGAGGCGCAGGAAGGCGCCGTTTATAAATCCGAAGAGGACCTTGCGATAGAAGGGCCGCTTGCGCAAAGCGAGATATTATTTAAACCGGATGCCCCTGCCATAACCAAAAGAATAGAAGAGGGGCAGGAATCATTCACGGTTGAATTAAGGTTTAAGGCCTCCGCCGCGGGAAATGTGGAGGAGGCGGTTTTACTGGTTTCAAGCGGATATGCCGATGTGGATATGGCAGCCATAAATTACATCAAGGGTTTTAAGTTTTCTGCCCCGTCCTCCGAAGATGCTAACGTCGGCTGGAACAAGGTAAGATTGAGGCTGAAGAGCAAATGATTAAGATAGAGATATCGCTGGCCGTATGCCTTTATCTTGTTTTTTCCGTTATAGGCTTTTTGATCATATGGCTGCTTATTGACTCGAAGAAAGGCGTAAAGAAAATTCATCCGGAGGAAAAATTTGTATGGCAGTGCTCCATATGCACCTTTTTTTATATCGACAGCCAGAATGACGAATTATCGATTTGTCCGAGATGCGGCAGTTATAATAGAAAGAGTGCATGAGTGCAGGAGTGCATAAGTGCATAAGTTCTCGAGAACTTATGCACTTATGCACATATGCACTTACGCACTAATGAAAGGAGGTGAGATTCATGATAACAGAGATAGGCATTGTAGCGGGTGAGATATGGCATTACCTGGATGGGCACGGCAAGAGCAGCTTATCAGACATAATCAAAGGAATCGATAAGCCGAAGGACATCGCATTGATGAGCATCGGCTGGCTGGCAAGGGAAGGCCATGTCATTGTAGAAAAGGAAGGAAGGGATTACAAGGTCCAGTTAAGAAGCAAGTAAATAAGGAGACCAAATGGAAAGACACATAAAGACAGACGAACCGCTTCCCATAATCGCGCCGCTTAAAGTGCTGGATTATACCACCATAAATAAAAAATTTGGATGGTGGTCTGTCGTTGCCCTGATAGAATCATGGGGCAGGAAACAGGTATGCCTTTATTTGTGGCAGAGAAAAGGCACCAGGTGGGCCAGGAAGCAGAAATTCGCCATACACAGCCAGGAGGACTGGGGCATTATCAGCGAGGCCGTTGAAACCATGGTCTCGCAATTGGGATAATAATTTTTTAAAGAACTTCGAA
This sequence comes from Candidatus Omnitrophota bacterium, assembly GCA_028715645.1. Lineage (GTDB taxonomy): Bacteria > Omnitrophota > Gorgyraeia > JABMQH01 > JABMQH01 > JAQURK01. The sequence continues at coordinate 57,536 of JAQURK010000003.1, forward strand.
TGCCGGCAGTCAGATATATAACTATTTTCATTACGGCATCTTCCAGGAAAGAGGCCGAGAAAATTGCCCTATCGCTTTTAAAAAAGAGGCTTGTAGCCTGCGCCAATATTTTCGGCGGGGTCGATTCAATATTCAGCTGGAAGGGGAAGATTGATAAGGCGGAGGAGACGCTTATTATTCTTAAGACAAAAAGAAATTTATTTAAAAAAATTGTTTTAGAGGTTAAAAAAATACATAGTTACAAGACGCCGGAGATAATCGCGGCGCCTATTATTGAGGGAAGCAAGGACTATTTAGAGTGGATTAATAGAAATACCCAATGACAAAATCCCAATGTCAAATGAATGCCCAAATCCCAATGTCCCATTTTGGACATTGGTTATTTTTAATTTTTATTTTATGTGTCTTAAGCGGCTGCGCTACCGTATATAATCAGGCGACCGGGCGGCAGGAAACAATGCTTATAAGCACCGCAGACGAAGTCCGGATAGGCCAAAAGATGGCCGCTGAGATCGAAAAAAAGTACAAGCCGGATGAAGACATTTTTGTTCAGGCGCGATTGAGGGCCATTGGCAATGTGATCGCCGCAGTTTCCGACCGTAAAGACCTTACCTATTATTTTAAGGTGTTAAAAGACAAGGATGTAAACGCCTTTACGACGCCGGGCGGTTATGTGTACGTTTTCAGGGGACTTATCGACAAGACCGGTTCTGATTCTGAGCTTGCGTCCGTGGTTGCCCATGAGATTGGGCATGTCGCGGCGAGGCACGCGGCGAAAAAGATGGAGATTGACATGGGCTATAACCTCCTTATGTCTATTGTATTTTCCGGAAAATCAAACGCGGATACGGCGCGTTATATAGACATAGGTTTTAATCTCATAGCCCTTGGTTATTCAAGAGAGGATGAGCTTTTTGCCGATAAACTCGGCATACGCTATCTCATAAAGGCGGGCTACGATCCTTACGGCATGGTGTCATTTATGGAAAAGATGGAGAAGATGGAGAAGGAAGAAGGGGGCGCGCCGATATACATCCTGAGTTCGCATCCTTACATGTCTCAGAGAATAGAAGAGGCCAGGAAGGAGATCGCAAGGCAGAAGACGCAAAAAGCCTTGCAGGAACAAGCGGTTAATGACAAAATATAGGTCTACGGCGAAGCAGAAGAGGTCTACTTCGCTCTTCGATATGGTAACAATAGTAGAGCTTCGTAGCACCTGCAATTGCTGCGAAGCCCCACCGGAGTGTTTCAAGTCAAAGGGCGAAGCAGAAGAGGAGGTCCCATGGCCGATAAGCAAATAATCAAGATCCTTCTTGTAGATGATGAAGCAGAGGTTTTGAATACGTGGGGCGATATGATAGACCGCCTTGGATGGAAATGTTTCAGGGCGCCGACAGGGGAAATAGGCTTGGATATGTTTAAAATGTATAATATCGATTCGGTAATCCTGGATCTGAATCTTCCCAAAATGGATGGATTTGAGGTATTAAAGGCGATGAAACAATTAAAACCCGGCGTGCCGGTGGTAATCCTGACCGGATTGGGCTATGAAAAGGATCGGGTTGATAAGGCAGTTGCGCTTGGGGCGTCCGGATATGTCGGCAAGGCCATGCCTGTCAAGGACGTCATATCAAAGATTAAAGCTGTTTTAGGTAAAAAATAAGGGGCCGTAGTAAAATGGCATTACGCAGCGTTCGCAACGCTGAGTTACGGGTTCGACTCCCGTCGGCTCCATTTTCAGGGACGTTTTTAAAATTGAACCTAGAAGTGTCCCCTATTTAAAAAAGTTTTTTAATAAGAGGACACTTCTAGGTTTAGAAATGAAAACGTCCCTATTGTTTTTTGTAGGGCTTGGGCATCATCATTTCATGGGATTCGGCCTTTTCGTGGTCTTTATCCGTCATGCCGCAAGTCATATCCCCCGTCATGCTCGCCATCCACATATCCTTTAGCTTATTTTGCTGGTCCTTAGTAAGGATCTTCTGCAGGTTGACATAGGCGGCTACAAGGTCCTTGGCCTTAGATGCCTTCGCGGCGTATTTATTGTCTATAAGGCCGTTTATGGCATTAACATCGATAGGCGACTTCATAAACGCCTGCATTATGTCAAGTTCCAGCGACTCAATGGCAGCGTCCTGCATTATTACGGCCTTTTTGGCGGAATACACGAGCTCTTTTATTTTTGTCTCCTGATCTTCCGTCAGATTGATCTCGGCCCCGTTCGCAAGGATATAATGGGTTTTCATGAAGAACAAGTCATCCATCTCCATGTTTGCGCGCATCTTCATGTTTTTCATCATCATATTGCACCTATCCATGTGACCTTCATCGGCTAAGACTTGTAAAGACAAAAGCGCCAGGCAAGATACGGCAAATAGAAAAACCTTTAATGTATTTTTCATTTTTTCACCTCCTTTCTACAGATTATATGTATTCAATATAGCACATTGGACTTTAAAGAAAATGTGATTCTGCCTCTTTTTTCGGACTTATTTCCATATATACGACAAACGATTGGAAATAATCATTGCATTGCGCGCCAAAAAGGGTAAAATAAAATTAAAAGCAGATATGACGCCGCCAAAGATAAGTAAAACCGGCTTTTTTTTATCAAAAAAGGTCGGAAAGGCAATAACCGATTACGGCATGATCCAGGCAAATGACAGGATACTGGTCGCCGTCTCCGGAGGCAAGGACAGCCTTTGCCTTTTAAATATACTCAGATACAGACAATCGTTTGTCCCTGTAAAATATGAGTTATTGGCGGCGCATGTCGATATGGGTTATCACTGCGTTCACCCTAAGGTCCTCGAAGGCTATCTGGAAAAGGAAGGGTATAGGCATTATATTAAAAAGATAGATATTTTGAAGGGCAAGGACCGTTCGAGCATCAGTTGTTTCTGGTGCGCATGGAACCGCCGCAAGGCCCTTTTTGAGACGGCGGAAAAATTCGGCTGCCAAAAGATAGCGCTGGGGCATCACAAAGACGATATCATACAGACCATATTGCTTAACATATTTTTTAACGGCGAGATAAGCGCGATGACGCCGAAACAGGAGTTATTCGGCGGAAAGATAACGATCATCAGGCCGCTCGCCTATGTAGAGGAAAAGGAGATTATCCGTTTCGGCAGGCAGATCGATTTTCCGCATCCAAGATGTAAATGTCCGAACGCGGATATTTCCAAAAGGAACAAGGTCGCGGGAATAATAAAGGACCTGGAAAAAATATGCCCAAATACAAAATCCAACATCTTTAACGCCTTAAAGAGGATAAAAAAGGATTATCTTTTGTAGGGGATTATTATGATAAAAAGAGGGGTTGCTACATTTACGCTGGATACGGGCCAATGCCCCAAATGGCTCTATGATAGGATGGTCAGGCTGGGCAGGGAGATGGTTTGGGTTATCGCGCAGGAATACGGGCCTGATGAGTTTATAAAAAGGATCAGCGATCCTGTATGGTTCCAGTCGCTTGGGACCGTGCTGGCATTTGACTGGAACGCCTCAGGGCTCACTACCATCCTTACCGCCGCGCTCAAAGGGGCGATACGCGGGGATGAAAAGAGGCTCGGTATCTTTATATGCGGCGGAAAAGGCCGGACTTCGCGCAAAACCCCGGATGAGATCAAAAACTGGGGAGGCACCCTCAGCCTGCCCGAGCCGAAAATAAATAACCTGGTGTATAACTCAAAGATGGCGGCAAAGGTTGACAGCGCTCTCATACAGGACGGGTTCCAGATCTATCATCACAGTTTTTTCTTTTCCAAAAACGGCGCATGGGCAGTGGTTCAGCAGGGCATGAACACCCGTAATCAGACCGCGCGGCGCTACCACTGGTATTCAAAAATGGTAACCGACCTCGTGCGCGAGCCGCATTCCGGCATCATCACACAGACCAAGGCGGCGACCCTTGATCTCACCGCGAAGGAAAGCGAAGGCACGCGCAAATTGAGCACGGATTTGGCGCGGGGCAGTTACCGCAATTTAATGAATGACATTCAGATATTAAGGAAGCACTCATCTGAACTGTCCCAGATGGTCGCCTTAAGGCATGGCAAGGATGAGCTGACTTTGCTTAATCTCAAAAACAGGGAGTTTTTCTGGCATCCCGTCGTCACAGAGGATTTTTCAAAAAGCCGTTATCTGGAAAGAATCCTCTTTAAGGTCTGCGAGATCAGGCCGGATAATTATGAAAAACTCCTGTCCCTTGAGGGCGTCGGGCCCAAGACCATGAGGGCGCTTAGCCTCGTATCAGAGGTGATTTACGGCGCCAGGCCTTCATACGAGGACCCGGCGCGTTATTCCTTCGCTCACGGCGGAAAGGACGCCACCCCTTATCCCGTAGACAGGGCCACCTATGATTCCACAATCGCTTTTTTTTCACGCCTTGTCCGAAAGATGAAGCTCCCTTTTTCGGAAAAGAATAAAATCCTCAAAAAGTTGTGTTAATGATATAATAAAACAATGAAAAATAACTATCCGTTTGAAAAAATAGAGAAGAAATGGCAGGCAAGATGGGAAAGGGCGAGAGCCTTTAAGGCGGAATACAAACCGGGCGCTGAAAAGTACTATCTTCTTGAGATGTTCCCGTACCCATCCGGGAAAATCCATATGGGCCATGTCAGGAATTATACCATAGGAGATGTCGCGGCCCGGTACAGATGGATGAAAGGTTTCAATTGCCTTCATCCCATGGGGTTTGACGCCTTTGGGCAGCCAGCCGAAAACGCCGCGATAAAAAACAATAGCCATCCCGCCGAATGGACCCGCCGGTGCGTCGAATGCATGAAAATGGAATTAAAGAGGATGGGATTCTCCTATGACTGGGAAAGGGAGGTCTCAACCTGCGACGCCGAT
>JAQURK010000004.1 GCA_028715645.1 Candidatus Omnitrophota bacterium
TTCCCATTATCTTAAGCTAAAGAGCGCGCTAAAAGAGCTCAATCCGCTTATTTGCTATTCCATAAAGGCGAATTCAAACCTCGCGATCCTGCGCGCCCTGATCGAAAAGGGCGCCGGCCTGGATATTGTATCAGGAGGCGAACTTTACAAGGCCATGTCGGCAGGCGCCGACGCGGGAAAGATCGTATATGCCGGCGTAGGCAAAACACAGGAAGAGATAGACGCCGCCCTAAAAAAGGGCATATTCTTTTTTAACGCGGAGTCCATATCGGAACTGGAGCTCATTAATAAGAGGGCGGGACATCTCGGCAAAAGGCCTAATGTCGCCGTAAGGATAAATCCGGATATAGACGCGCGAACGCACAGGTATATAACAACCGGCAAAAAGCAGACGAAATTCGGGCTGGATTTTAATACCACAAGATGGGTCTTTCTTAATTCCGGGCAGTTTAAAAACCTCATGTTAAACGGCGTGCATATGCACATCGGCTCCCAGATCGTTGACTCTCGCCCCTTTGTGAGCGCCATCAGGCGGGCCCGCGATTTTGTCGTGAGCCTGAAGAACCTGGGAGTTAAAATTGAATACCTTAACATCGGGGGCGGTCTCGGCATAATCTATAAAAATGAGGACCCGCAGACAGCAGAGGATTACGCAAGGGCGATTATACCGATATTAAAAGATATTCGCCTAAAGATCATCATCGAGCCGGGCAGATTTATCGTCGGAAACTCCGGGATACTCGTGACCAGGGTGCTTTACCCTAAAAAGACAAAGGCGCGGAATTTTATAATTGTGGACGCGGGGATGAACGATCTTGTGAGGCCTGCCTTATACGAGGCCTATCATGAGATTTTGCCAGTGGCAAAATCTCATGGACACAAGACACAAGATAGTGCGAAGCCTCCCGTAGGGACAAGACACAAGTTTGATGTGGTCGGCCCTATATGCGAGAGCGGGGATTTTTTCGCTTTGGACAGGAGGATGGCCGAGCCAGCGCAGGGAGATCTTCTCGCTATTATGGGCGCCGGCGCCTATGGGTTCAGCATGTCGAGCAATTATAACGCAAGGCCACGCCCGGCGGAAGTCATGGTGGACGGCGCGAAGGTTTACGAGATCAGAAAGAGAGAATCGTACAGGGACCTGATAAGGGGAGAGAAGGGCAAGAAATAATAAGATGAAACAGGTAGAATTTGTCAAGATGGTGGCCTCAGGAAACGATTTTGTGATAGTAGATGGCGCAAAAGGGTCTATGGTAAGCAAATTTGCTAAAGAGATATGCGACAGAAAATATGGCGCGGGTGCTGATGGCCTGATTATTTTGGAAAAATCCAAAAAGGCGGATTTTAAGATGCGGATATTCAATCCCGACGGCAGCGAGCCTTCGATGTGCGGCAACGGCGCCCGCTGCGCGGCGTTATTTTTTGTCCAAAGTCCAAAGTCCAAAGTCACAAGCCACAAGATAAAATTTGAGACAAAGGCGGGAATCATTGAGGCCGAGGTTAATAGAAATGTCATTAGGCTTAAGATGCCCAACCCGCGCGATATCTGGGTAAACATCGACCTTAATATCGGCTCTCAATTTTACAAGGTGCATTATATAAATACGGGCGTGCCGCACGCGGTGTTTTTTGTGGGAAACTGCGACACCATAAATGTCAGGGAGGTGGGAAGGCAAATCAGGTATCACAAACAGTTCCAGCCCGAAGGGGCCAATGCCGATTTCGCCCAGATAATAAACGATAAGACGCTTAAGATAAGAACATATGAGAGAGGTGTAGAGGACGAAACCCTTGCCTGCGGCACGGGTTCCGTTGCTTCAGCCCTTTTAGCGCACTATTTAAAATTAACGAAAAAAAGCCCTGTTGCCGTCGAGACCAGGGGCGGCGAGGTCTTAAAGGTGTATTTTGATTTTAAGGATGACAGATTTTCCGATGTCTGGCTTGAGGGAAGCGCTGCAATAGCCTATAAAGGTATTTATTTTCCGGCTGAAGGGAGGAAATGATGTTTAAGGGGTCAATGACGGCGATTGTCACGCCGTTTAAAAATGACAAAGTAGATGAGGCGCAATTCAAGAAGTTAATAGACTTTCAGATAAAAAACGGGACAAGCGCGATCGTCCCATGCGGGACGACAGGGGAATCGGCGACCCTTGATTATGACGAACACGACCGCGTTATAGAGCTTACTGTCGAATACGTGAAAGGCAGGGTGCCCGTCATAGCGGGGACAGGTTCCAATTCGACCAGAGAGGCGATCATGCTTACCAGGCACGCCGAAAAGGCAGGCGCGGCCGCTTCGCTGCAGGTCTCTCCTTATTATAACAGGCCGACTCAAAAAGGCCTCTACGAGCATTTTAAGGCAATCGCGGAGGCGGTCGATATCCCGATTATACTTTATAACATCGCCTCAAGAACCGGGGTCAATATCGAACCCGAGACAATGGCGAGGATGGCGGCTGATTGTAAAAATATCGTCGGAGTAAAAGAGGCAAGCGGGAGCCTTGACCAGATGACTAGGATAAGGCAGTTATGCCCTCAAAATTTTGATCTGATTTCGGGCGATGATTCTCTTACCCTTCCCATACTTTCGATAGGCGGCACCGGCATTATATCGGTGGTCGCGAATATAGTCCCAAAGGATGTGTCGGACATGGTGAATGCCTTCCTTGAGGGCAATATAAAAAAAGCAAAGGAGCTTCATTATAAGCTGTTCGGCTTGATCAAGGCGATGTTTATAGAGACCAATCCCATACCGGTAAAGACGGCCATGGGCCTTATGGGTTTATGCGATCCCGCCTTGAGGCTTCCGATGTGCGAGATGCTGCCGGAAAATAAGGCGAAATTAACCAAGCAATTAAAGGATTACAAGCTTATATGATAAAAATATGTGTCAGCGGCTCAAAGGGAAAGATGGGCTCAAGGATAATCGCCTTGTCAAGGGAAGACGGCCGGTTTAAGTTAACCGGAGGGTTTGATATCGGCGATGCGGCGGAACCGCTGATAAAAGAGTGCGATTGCCTTATCGAATTTACCACTCCCGCGGCGACTGCCGAGCATCTCTTATTGTGCGTAAAGTATAAAAAGCCGGCGGTCATAGGGACCACAGGCCTCTCGGAAAAACAGTTGGCGGCGATAAAAGCGGCATCGGCAAAGATACCCATTGTTTTTTCATCAAACATGTCGATCGGCGTCAATGTCCTTTTCGGACTGGTCCAGACAGCAGCAGCGGCCCTGGCCGATGGCTATAATCCAAGGATAAAAGAGGCGCACCATGTGCATAAAAAGGACGCGCCCAGCGGCACGGCAAAGGAGCTTGCGAGAATAATAAAAGAGGCAGCCGGGGCGCGGGAGATCCCGATAGATTCCATAAGGGAAGACGAAATAATAGGCGACCATACGGTAATATTTGAAGGTCCTGGTGACAGGATAGAGCTCTCCCACAGCGCCAAGACGCGCGATATCCTTGTTAAAGGCGCGCTTGAGGCCGCCGGTTTTATCGCCGGAAAACGGCCGGGGCTTTATACCATGCGCGACGTAATGGGAAAAAGGATTTGATCATGGAAAATATAAGGCAGTCTGAAAGGCTTAACAAGCTCCCGCCTTATCTCTTTTTTGAGATAGATAAGCTCAAAAACAAGGCAAGGCAGGGAGGGAGGGATATAATTGATCTCGGTGTAGGCGATCCTGACCGGCCGCCGCCCAAATTCATCTGTGACGCCTTATGTGAGGCGTTAAAGGACCCCAATATCCACAGGTATGCCTTTGATCTGGGCCAGCCGGAATTCAGGGCCGCCGTCAGCAAATGGTATAAAAAAAGGTTTAACGTCGAGCTGGACCCCGAAAAAGAGGTGCTGCCTCTCATAGGCTCGAAAGAGGGTATCGCGCATGTTCCGCTTGCCTTTGTCAATCCGCGCGACTGGGTCCTTGTGCCTGAGCCATGTTATCCGCCGTATAAAAGCGGCTCGCTGTTTGCGGGGGCAAATATAGAGATCATGCCGCTCATTGAGAAAAATTCCTTCCTCCCGGACCTTTCGGCGGTAAAGAAGGCCTCGAAGGCAAGGTTGATGTTCATCAATTATCCTAATAATCCGACTGCTGCTGTGGCAGGGCTGGATTTTTTTCAGGCAGTAGTGGATTTTGCCGAAAAAAATAATATCATTGTGTGCCATGACGCCGCCTACTCGGAGCTTGCCTTTGACGGGGTTTCTCGGCCGGCCAGCTTTCTTGCGGCGGAGGGCGCGAAGGCCGTAGGGATAGAATTCCATTCGCTTTCAAAGACCTTCAATATGACGGGATGGAGGATCGGTTTTGCCTGCGGGAACGCGGATATTATCGCCGGCCTCGCAAAGGTAAAATCCAATATTGATTCCGGAATATTCAACGCCATACAGAGGGCGGGGGTTGCCGCTTTAAACACTGAAACCGACCATCTTGAAAATATGAACCAGCTTTATAAGGAAAGGCGCGACGCGCTTATTGACGGTTTGGCCTCGATAGGCTGGAAGATAAATAAACCGAAGGCCACCTTTTATGTCTGGGCCGCCGTGCCAAAGGCATATAACTCCATGGGCCTGTCACAGAGGCTGCTTGAAGACGCGGATATCGTTGTCACTCCCGGGGTCGGTTTTGGCAAAAACGGCGAGGGCTATGTTAGGTTCGCGCTGACCGTTCCGACGGACACGTTAAAAGAAGCGGTCAAAAGGATAGGAAAGGTTTTATAAATGGTTACGGCATATATCGCCTTCGGCTCAAATATGGGCGATAGGGAAAAGAACATCCAAAGGGCCATGGAATATTTAAAGGAGCTCGGGGGGATAGCGGTCAAGCGGTCATCCGCGATTTACGAAACCGAGCCGGAAGGCGGCCCTGCCCAGGATAAATTCCTAAACGGCGTCGTGGAAATAGAGACCTCGCTGCTCCCCGATGAGCTGCTTGAGCGGCTGAAGGGCATCGAATCAAGGCTGGGCCGGGTAAAGACCGTCGAAAACGGGCCCAGGCCTATTGACCTTGACATAATTTTTTACCAGGACATTGTCATCGACGGGGAGAGAATCAAGATACCGCATCCAAGGATTCAGGAAAGGGAATTTGTTCTACGCGGCCTGAATGAGATAGCGCCGGATTTTGTGCATCCGAGGCTGAATAAGACCGTGAGGGAGTTGTACGGAGCGTTAATGTCCGGCAATGAAAATAATAAAATCGATAAGGTTGATGCAGGAATACAGCCGCTGCCTGAGGCGTCAGGGTAAGAGGATAGGCCTTGTGCCGACCATGGGTTATCTCCATGAAGGGCATTTGAGCCTGGTAAGGCGCTCGGTAAGGGAAAATGATAAAACGGTGGTCAGCGTTTTCGTTAATCCCATGCAGTTCGGGCCGCGTGAAGATTTTAAAAAATATCCACGGGCGTTTAAAAGGGATGAAGAGATGCTAAGGCGCTCAGGCGTGGATGTCCTGTTTTATCCGTCGTCAAAGGCGGTGTACCCGGAGCCATATTATACGACTGTAAATGTCGAATATCTGACGGAGCCGCTATGCGACAGGTCAAGGCCCGGCCATTTCAGGGGCGTTACGACGGTTGTAGCAAAATTGTTTAACATTACGACGCCTGACTCGGCCTATTTTGGCCGGAAGGACGCCCAGCAGGCGGCGGTTATTAAAAAGATGGCCGTGGACCTGAATATGGGTATTAAGATTGTTACGATGCCCATAGTTAGAGAAAAGGGCGGCCTGGCGATGAGTTCAAGGAACGCGTACCTTTCCGAAGAAGAAAGAAGAGACGCGGCGGTTTTATACGAGGCCCTTGCGCTGGCTAAAGGGATGATTAAAAAAGGACGCCGGTCATCTGGGGAAATAAAAGATGCGATGCGGGGCCTAATCCGGAAAAAGAAGACAGCGAAGATCGATTACATAGAGATCGTAAACGAGGATACATTTAAGAATATAAGCAGGCCAACAGGGAAGGTCCTGATCGCCCTTGCCGTTTATATCGGCAGGACAAGGCTTATTGATAATATCCGGCTGAAAGCCGGGTATTATCAATAATATCCGGCTTGATCTTGAAACGAGGTGAAAAAATGCTACGCATGATGTGTAAATCAAAGATACATTCGGCCACCGTCACAGAGGCCAATCTGAATTATACAGGCAGTATAACCATTGACAAAAAACTGCTCGAGGCGGTGGACATGCTGCCTTATGAACGCGTCCAGATCGTCAATCTGAACAACGGCAGCAGGGTAGAGACCTACGTAATGGAAGGCAGGCCCTCCTCAGGCACCATATGCATGAACGGCGCGGCAGCGAGATGGGCGCACCGGGGCGATAAGGTAATAATAATATCCTACGCCCTCATGGACCAAAAGGCGGCCGAGGCCCACCGGCCAAAGGTCGTTTTTGTCGACGACAAAAACAGGATAAAAAGGATGAGAATTAAAAAATGAAAATAAATAAGGAATATACCGAAACAGGCGACATAAAATACAAGGAAAAACTAAAATCAAGGATCGCCGAATTAAAAAAGAAAAGAAACGCGGTGATCATCGTTCATAATTACCAGAGGGACGAGATACAGGATATAGCGGATGTAACCGGTGACTCGCTCGCCCTGTCGCAGGCCGCGGTGCGGACCGACGCGAAGGTAATCGTTTTCTGCGGGGTCCATTTCATGGCGGAATCCGCCGCCATATTAAACCCCGAAAAAACGGTGCTTTTGCCGGTCATCGAGGCGGGATGCCCCATGGCCGATATGATCACCGCCGAGAAATTAAGGGCGACAAAACAGAAATATCCCGACGCCGCGGTCGTATGTTATGTAAATTCCTCCGCGAAGGTAAAGGCGGAAAGCGATTATTGCTGCACGTCGTCAAATGCCCTCGAGGTCGTAAAATTCATTCCGAATAGAAAGGTCATATTCGTTCCGGATAAAAACCTGGGCCTGTACGTCCAATCGCAGCTTCCGGACAAGGAGATAATACCATGGCAGGGTTTTTGCCCGACTCACATCAGGGTGCAGGAAGAGGATATAAATGAGATAAAGAAGTCTCATCCCGGGGCGGAGGTGATAGCCCATCCGGAATGCAATCCGGAGGTGCTGGCCATCGCCGACCATATCTGCTCGACCGCGGGCATGTTTAAATACTGCAGGGCCGCCAAGGCCTCTGAATTTATTATAGCGACGGAGATGGGCATGCTGTACAGGTTAAGGAAGGACAATCCCGGCAAGACTTTTTATCCGGCCACCCCTCATCTTATATGCCCTTCCATGAAGCTTACCACCCTTGGCTGGGTGGCGAATTCGCTTGAGACGATGACCAACGTAATAACCGTTCCGGAAGACATCGGGGCAAACGCCATCATGGCGCTAAAGAGGATGCTTGAAATCACAGGCGAACCAAAGACCGCGATGATCGCGGGATATTGATGAAAAAAAGAATAAAGATCGGCCTTGTGGGCTGCGGCACCATAGGTTCAGAGATCGCCCTTGCGATAGACAAGATGCCCGCTGAAAGCGCGGTCCTGGCCGCGATTTCCGATAAAGACATAAAAAAGGCGGAGGCCCTCTTGGGCAGGTTAAGGGCCCGGCCGGAGATCCTTGGCGCGGACGAGCTGATTAAAAAAGCAGATCTCATCGTTGAGGCCGCTTCCATGGAAGTGTCCGGGCCGCTCGTTAAAAAGGCCGTCGAGGCAAAAAAAGACATAATGATCATGAGTGTGGGCGGAATAGTCAAGGATTATCCCGCCCTTTTTGCGCTTGCCGAACAAAACGGCTGCAGGATATATTTGCCCAGCGGGGCCATCTGCGGCCTCGATGGAGTAAAGGCCTCGGCCCTCGGGAAGATAAAAAAGGCGGAGCTTACCACGCGAAAACCGCCCGCCGCCCTTTCAGGCGCCCCGTTTATTGAAAGGAATAAGATCGATCTTAAGGCGATAAGGTCTGAGACCGTTATTTTCCAGGGCAGCGCCCTGGAGGCGATAAAGGGTTTTCCGGCGAATATAAACGTTGCCTGCGCCCTTAGTATCGCGGGCATAGGCCCTGAAAAGACTCTCGTAAGAATAATCGCGTCGCCTGAATATAAAGGTAATACGCACGAGATCGTCATAGAGGCCGAATCCGGAAGGCTGGCCACAAGGGCGGAGAACGTCCCCTCGCCGGGCAATCCCAAGACAAGTTATTTAGCGGTACTTTCAGCTATAGCCACATTGAAGCAGATCCTCGGCACAGTTAAAGTTGGAACTTAAATTTTAATTAAAGAAAGGAGGTGAAATAAATGGCAGAAAAGGTATGCGATTGCGGCATTGAAAGAAAAAAAGGATACCTTTATTATGTCAACAAAAAAGGCGACGTCGTTGAGACCAAAATGGCAAGAGGCAAGAAAAAGGGAGGCGGCGGCAAGGTGGTCTGCAAGTGCGGCGTAAAAAGAGAAAAGGGTTATCTCTATTTTGTTGATAAGAAAGGGAACGTCTCCAAGGCAAAGATGGCCCGCGGGGGCAGGAAGGCAAAAAAGAGATAATTATTGACACTGTAAGAATTTATTGATATAATCTAGCTAAATCTTCGGGGTGGGGCGTGATTCCTCGATCGGCGGTATAGTCCGCAAATTCCGTTTAATACGGAGTTGAACTGGCGCAAATCCAGTACCGACGGTTATAGTCCGGATGGAAGAAGATTGCGAAGATTAGTAAAATAACCCCGAAGAGATCCTCTTCGGGGTTATTTTTTTACATTTTTAAAACGGGAAAGATATGAAATTTAACAGGATCGAAGAAATCATAGACGATATAAAACGCGGTAAAATGGTCATCATCGTAGACGATGAAGACCGGGAGAATGAGGGCGACCTGATCATCGCCGGTTCATTCGTTTCGCCCGAAGCGATTAATTTCATGGCAAAGCGCGGCCGCGGCCTCATATGCGTCCCCATGGATTCTAAAAGGCTCGATGACCTGGAGTTATACCCGATGTCCCATGAGCCTTCAGATCGTTATAAGACAAACTGGATGATATCTGTAGACGCCAAGAAAGACGTAACCACGGGTATCTCCGCGCGTGACAGGGCCCTCACGATAAAGGCCCTGGCCGATCCCAAAACTACGTCTGATGATCTGGTAAAACCGGGTCATATATTTCCCCTAAGGGCCCGCGAAGGGGGCGTCCTCGTAAGGGCCGGCCATACAGAGGCCTGCTGCGACCTGATGAGGCTTGCCGGACTCATGCCTGTCGGCGTTATCTGTGAGATCATGAACGATGACGGGACAATGGCGCGGACGCCGCAGCTTGTCGAATTTGCCGAAAGGCATAAATTAAAGATAGGTACGATCGCCTCGCTCATCGAGTACCGGAGAAGGTCCGAAAAACTGATAAAAAGGGTGATAGAAACCGATTTCCCCACCCGTTACGGCGAGTTTAAACTAATTTTGTATGAATCAAGGATAGATAATGAGAACCACATCGCCCTTGTGAAAGGGGACGTTTCAACGGGGAATATCCTGGTAAGGGTCCATTCAGAGTGCCTTACAGGCGACATCTTCGGTTCTTTGAGGTGCGACTGCGGGGAACAGTTGAAGACGGCGATGAGGATGATTAATAATGAAGACAGAGGCGTTATCCTGTATATGAGGCAGGAGGGACGCGGCATAGGTCTGGTAAACAAATTGAAGGCCTATGCCCTCCAGGACAAGGGGATGGATACCGTGGAGGCGAATGAGGCGCTGGGATTCAAGGCCGACCTCCGGGATTACGGCATCGGCGCCCAGATCCTCGTCGACCTCGGATTAAAGGATATAAGGCTGCTTACCAATAATCCGCAGAAGATCATAGGACTTTCCGGTTACGGGTTAAATATTATGGAGCGAGTCCCCCTGGAGGTTAGTCCTACAGGGGTAAACGCCAAATACCTGAAGACAAAAAAGGAAAAGATGGGCCATCTTTTAAAAATTTGAGGAGGGCGACATGAGGAAAGAAAAACGCCGGTCGGACAGAATCGATTGCCTTATAGCGGTAAGGTATTCATCGGTGTCAGGGGACCTTGAGGGTAATTCACTTACGCAGGATATATCCGGAGAGGGCATAGCCCTTCCTATCGATGGAAAAATCCCGCCCGGGACAAGGCTGAACCTGACCATGATGCTGGAAAAAGCAAAAAAGGAGATCACCGCGGTCGCCGCGGTTATCTGGGCGAGAAGAAACACGCACCACTGGCGTTCCAGGTACAGCGCCGGATTAAAATTCATAGAAATAAACCCGGATGACAAACAGGCCCTTATAGAATACGCGGGCGCCAACCGGTGGATAAAAAGCGATTTTGAATGGTCGCTTGAGGAAAATAAAATACCAAGACTGGGGGAAAGGGGAGAATTCACAATATGAAGCAAATAAAGGCTGATCTTACAGGAAAGGGCAAAAAATTCGGCATTGTGGCTTCAAGGTTCAATGAGTTTATCACGGAAAAACTTTTGGACGGGGCGGAGGATACCCTGATAAGGCACGGGGTCACGGAGAACGGCATCGAGACAGTCTGGGTGCCCGGTTCTTTTGAAATCCCGTACGTTGCCCAGAAAATGGCAAAGTCGAAGAAATATGACGCGGTGATATGTTTGGGCACCGTCATCCGCGGCGCGACGCCTCATTTTGATTACATCGCGAATGAGGCCGCCAAAGGCATCGCAAAAATCTCTCTTGATACCGGGGTGCCCTGTATTTTCGGCGTAATTACGGCGGACACGCTCGAACAGGCAATAGAGCGCTCCGGCACAAAGGACGGCAACAAGGGGAGAGACGCCGCTATGACGGCGATAGAATTGGCCAATCTTTACGAGAAGATTTAAATCATCCATGCGCAAACGCACAAAGGCGCGTGAATTCGCGCTTCAGATGTTATACCAGCTGGATATAACAAAAGAAGACATAAGGGATTGCCTCAATGATTTTTGGGGCAACCGGGAGACAGAGGTTGAGGCCTCTGTCAAGGAATTCGCCGAAAACCTGATTGTAGGGTTCCTTGATCACAAGGAAGAAATAGACGGTCTTATCAGCTCCTCCGCGGAGAATTGGCAGCTAAGCAGGATGGCCGTCGTTGACAGGAACATCCTTCGCATGACCGCCTATGAGCTGCTTTACAGACAGGATATCCCGCCAAAGGTCTCGATCAACGAGGCGATAGAGATTGCCAAAAAATACGGCAATGAGGAATCCAGCAAATTTGTAAACGGTGTCCTCGATAAGATAAACAGGACAAAAAGGCCTTCGCCGGATCATGCTTAAAAAAGCTGATCTGCACATTCACACCCAATTTTCCGACGGAACATTTTCTCCCCAAGAGGTGATCCAGTATGCCTCAAAGATAGGCCTTGCCTGCATCGCCATCTGCGATCATGACGTTATTGACGGCCTTGAGACGGCCATGCAGCTGGGAGAGCAATGCGGCATTGAGGTGATACCGGGGGTCGAACTTACCGCCGAAAAACAGGGCGCTGAAATACATATCCTTGGATATTATATCGACTGGCGAAATCAAAAATTTGTCGGCCAGCTTGCGCAATTATGCAAGCAACGGGAAAAACGGATTTATGACATGGTTGAGAAGCTTAAGGCCCATGGCGTTAAGCTGGATGTGGAGGAGGTCTTTAAGCTGGGGGGAAAGGGTTCGATAGGAAGGCTGCACCTCGCGAGGGCGCTCTCAAAAAAGGGTTTTATCGCGGGGGTAGACGAGGCCTTTAAGAAATATATCGGCAACGGAAAGCCCTGTTATGTCGGAAAGATAAACCTCACACCCGAGGAGGCGATAGGCCGGATAATAAGCGCCGGGGGGATCCCGGTATTGGCGCATCCCGGAGTAATGGGGAAGGATGAATTTTTACCTTCCTATATAAAGCATGGCCTTATGGGGCTTGAGGTGTATCACACCGACCATCCGCCCGCCCTTGTCAGGCATTATGAAGCGCTTGCCGGGGAAAACGGTCTTCTTGTAACGGGGGGCTCGGACTGTCACGGGTTGGGAAAGGGCAGGGTCCTCATGGGATGCGTGACAGTACCCTATGAGCTTGTTGAGAAACTGAAAAATGCGAGACGATAAGTTTTTTATGAAATTTGCGCTTACCCTCGCTAAAAAGGGGGCGGGGAAAACCAGCCCGAATCCAATGGTCGGCGCTGTAGTGGTAAAAAACGGCGTCATTTCCGGAAAAGGTTATCATAAGAAGGCCGGGCTTGAGCATGCCGAGATAGCGGCCCTGAGAGCCGCCGGTAAAAAAGCCAGGGCAGCGTCTCTTTACGTAAATCTGGAGCCATGCCGCCATTTTGGCAGGACACCGCCCTGCACAAAGGCAATAATAAAAAGCGGCGTTAGCAGAATTATAGCCGCCATGAAAGACCCGAACCCCTTAAATAATGGAAAGGGTTTTAATGAATTAAAAAGGGCGGGCATAAAAATTCGGAGCGGCGTCCTGCGGGCTGAGGCCGAAAAATTAAACGAGGTATTTATAAAATATATCACCACGCGCATGCCCTTCGTCACTGTAAAGGCGGCCATGAGCATGGATGGGAAGATAGCAACAAGGACAGGGGATTCAAAGTGGATCAGCTGCGAGAGGTCGCGAAGGTTGGCGCACAGGCTGCGTTATGAGGCAGACGCGGTCATGGTAGGGGCGGGTACTGTGATGATGGATGACCCGTTGTTAACGGTGAGAACCAGGGTCAATGGTAAACAACCCATAAAAATAATTATTGATTCAGAATTGTCCATATCCCCGAAATCAAAAATATTTAGTCAAGCTTCTCCTGCCAAGGTAATAATAGCCGTTACTAATAAGGCGGCGAAAAACAAAATAAAAAAATTCGAAAAATTAAATTGCGAAATCATAACCATGAGAGAAAAGAACGGCAAGGGCGCCCTTTTGGAATTAATGAGGGAATTGGGCAGGCGCGGGATCACGAGCATTTTGGCTGAGGGCGGCGGTGAATTGCTTGGAAGTTTGGTAGATCAGGGCCTTGCCGACAAGTTTTTATTTTTTATCGCTCCAAAGATCGTTGGGGGCAGGAACGCAAAGACCCCGGTAGAAGGCGAAGGCGTAAAAAAAATTAGCCAGGCGCTGAGTTTAAAAAATATGAATTCTAGAAAAATTGGCACAGATTTACTAATTGAAGCGTATCCACTAAAGACTAAACATGTTCACGGGCATAATTGAGGACTTAGGCGTAATAAAAGAAAATAAAAATAGCAGGCTCCTCATCAAGTCGGCTATTTTTAACGGCGAAAAAACCGGCCAAAGCATTGCCGTTAACGGGGTCTGCCTGACTATCCTCGGCGTAAAAAACGCGATCGCGGCATTTGATATTATGGCTGAAACAATAAAAAGGTCCACGCTTTGGGAGCTTAAGGCCGGCGACCGGGTAAATCTGGAAAGAGCGCTTAAGATGACCGACAGGTTAAGCGGCCATTTTGTATCAGGGCACATCGACCGCGCCGGCAAAATAATCTCAAGGGACACAGGAAGTGCATCCCGGATAAAGATAAAAATCCCCAAAGAAGATTTAAAATTTGTTATTGAAAAAGGCTCGATCGCGGTTGACGGCATAAGTCTTACGGTATCCGATCTTGGCCCTGATAATTTTAGCGTTTATCTCATCCCGCATACCATAGAAAGTACAACTTTTAAATTCAGGAAAGTTAACGATAAGGTTAATATAGAATTTGACCAACTGGGCAAGTATGCCTTGAATGCGGCGCAAAAAGAGCCCGCAGTGTCCATAACCGAGGATTTTTTGCGGCGTCACGGATACCGCTGATTTTTCCTTGACTTGCCTTGGCTTTTGAGGTATATTTATTGCAAATGAGAAAAATAATCTACGCGGTTTTAATTTTCGGTTTATTGGGCTGCAGCTCGATACCCTCAAGGACTGTAAGCGAATCCGGCGACGTGGTTCGCGTAGAGAAGCCGCTTGGCGTATCGACTTTCCTTAAATTCGAGGATGTGCCTGTCCCGGCGGGTTTTAACCTTGTCAGGGACCAATCCTTTATCTATCAGGACAATGCCCTTCGCGTTGGCCTTTTACGTTACGCGGGCAGGGCGAATTCCAGCCAGATAACATCATTTTTCAAGGCTCAAATGCCCCTTTATAACTGGGACATTATTAATGTCGTTGAATTCGGCAATACCACGATGAATTTTGTAAAATCCGACGAAGATTGTATAATCACTATCGCGCCGCTTACTACGAAGTCCTTAATAAACATAGTGATATGCCCTAAATCTGGCACCTTGAGCTCAGGGTTCGGCTCCGGTTCGAAACGATAATTGCCCCTTGACAAAGCTGGCTTTTGTGATATACTTACGATAATAGATTTCGGCTATACCACCATGGATAACTTTAAACCAGGCTAGGAAAGGAGGGAGGAAAACTAAGGCCAAAAGTTATCACGCTGTGGTGATATGGACATAGATAGATATAAGAAGGCTACTGTAGAAAAAATTGAATAATCTACAGACCTTTGTTTAAATACATAAGATAAATTTCCTAAAGGAGGAAATGAATGACTAAAATTAAATTATTTTGCATTTTGGCGTTATTGGTACTGATTGCGGTGCCAGCCTATGCCGAAGTGCAGAATGTAAAGGTCAGCGGCGACCTTGCAGCAAGATGGCTGCTCAGAGCTACCTATGATCTTGATAAAGATAGCTCATCAGCCCTTGCCACCAATTCAAGCGATGCCGTGGATAATTTTCAAATGACCACTGCTGAAGTTCAGGTGGATGCGGACCTGACTGACAACGTCGCGACAGTAGTAAGACTTGTCAATCAGAGGAACTGGGGAGATCCGCAGACCCTCAGATCAGCGACACCTTCATCAAACGCATTTGACGTCCTTGTGGACCTCGCAAATGTGACCCTGAAGGAATTCGTGTACTCTCCTCTTACGCTGACAATCGGCCGCCAGGACCTATGGTTCGGCAAAGGCTTTATTGTTGGCGCGAAGCAGAGAGACCCGAATAATTCCATCACAGCGAAAGAATATACGGCTATAAATTCTTTTGACGCCATAAAAGCGACCCTGGATTTTGATCCCTGGAAAATCGACGGCGTATATTCAATGCTGGAAAATAACGTAACAAACAAGAATGACGACATCTGGATGTTAGGCGCAAACGCGGGCTACAAGTTCGACAGCTATAATGGAGAGGCAGAGGCCTATGTTTGGCACAAGGTTGACAAATCCGGCATAGCATATATAAACGGCAATACAACCGCCGCGACAAACACCAACCTTCTTACCACCTATGGACTTCGCGGAAGCTTGGAGCCAATCGCCAATGCTACGGTAGCGGCGGAAGGCGCCATGCAATTTGGCCGTTACAGTGTGCTAAGCTCCGGGACATCACAGAAGAGACAGGCATGGGCGCTGGATGTTTCCGGCGACTATCTGTTTAAGGATGTAAAGTGGACACCCAAGGTAGGTTTGGAGTATATCGTGTATTCCGGCGACTCTGATGACAATCCGTCAACCACGAATACCAAATGGGAAGGTTGGGACCCGATGTACAGGGGCAAATTCGATACGGCCATCAGGGAATTCCAGAACGTATATTATCCAACCGTCTATAGGTCAACCTACGCGGCAAACACGGTCGTCGACGGTGATTCAGGCGCGACAAACGAACAGCAGATTATCGTTATCGGAAGCCTGAAACCATTGGACGTATTAAAGTTTGACGCCCGTTTTGCGTGGTTCAGATTTATGGAAAATCCGCGCACGGATAACAGCGGCAAGGCCATAGGGACAGAACTCGACTTACAATTGACATATGACTATACTGAGGATGTCTCCTTTAATCTTCTTGCCGGCTGGTTCTTCCCAGGCGGATATTGGATAAGCGGTCAGGACGATACAGCGACAGATTTGGTTGGAACAGTAAAGGTTGCTTTCTAACCATTGTTTTAGTGCTTTTATCCCGTCCCGCCCTCAAGGCGGGACGGGATTTTTATTAGTTTAAAAAAATACCATCCATGGAAAAACCCCTTTATATAGCGTTTATTTGGCATATGCACCAGCCTTATTACAAGGACCCGCTATCGGGCGAGATATCCATGCCCTGGGTAAGACTGCATGGGGTAAAGGATTATCTTAACATGGTGGAGCTCTTGAGGCCCTTTCCAAATATCCGCCAGACCTTTAATTTGGTCCCTTCTCTTATTGACCAGATAGAGGATTATACATCGGAAGGATTTCCGAATGAGAGATACCTTAATATCTCGTTAAAACCCGCCCAGGAGTTGAATGACGAGGACAAAAAATTTATCCTGCTGAATTTTTTCATGGCGAACTGGGCGAACATGATAGCGCCGTTTTCCAGGTTTTATGATCTTCTCTTAAAAAGGGGTAAATTTATCAGCCCTGCCCTGGCAGACAGGGTCATAAAAAATTTTAAGCCTCAGGATTATCTGGATATCCAGGTCCTTTTTAACCTGTCATGGTTTGATCCTTATTTCAGGAATAACGACCCCCAGCTTAAGGAGCTTACCGCAAAGGCCGCGAAATTCAGCGAAGAAGATAAGGCCCTGGTCATCAAAAAACAGATCGAGATCTTAAAAAAAGTCATGCCCGCCTACAAAGATGCCCAGGATCGCGGCCAGATAGAGGTTTCGGTATCGCCATACTACCATCCAATACTTCCGCTTTTATGCGATACGAACTCCGCCGAGACCGGCATGCCGCATGAAAGGATGCCTGAGAGGAGATTTTCGCATCCGGATGACGCTAGATGGCAGGTCTCAAACGCGATAGCCAGATATGAGGCAGTCTTTAAAAAAAGGCCAAACGGCATGTGGCCTTCGGAAGGATCGGTAAGCGAGGCAATCCTGCCGATAATAATCGAAAACGGGATAAAATGGATCGCCACCGATGAAGGGATTCTTCTTAAGTCAGTGTCAAAATCGAAAACGGCGGAAGTGCTTTACAGGCCTTATATTCTAAAAAGAGGCGAGGGAGAAGTAAATATTATTTTCAGGGACCATGGTTTTTCGGATGCCATAGGTTTCATTTATCAGAACGTGCCCGCGGCGCAGGCGGTAAATGACTTTATCTCGCATCTTCATAGGATACGGGAGTCGCTCAAAGGCGCCAAAAAAGGGAGTTTCCTTGTGCCGGTGATACTGGACGGCGAAAATGCCTGGGAATATTATCCTAATAACGGCAGGGACCTTTTAAGCCTGCTTTACCTGAGATTGAGCGAGGAAGAGCCGCTTCTTAAGGCAACCACGGTTTCCGATTTTCTTAATGAGAACCCGTCTACCGAAAAGATCGAATGGCTTTATCCGGGCTCGTGGATAAATTCCAATTTTTCCATCTGGATAGGCCAGGAGGAAAAAAATCTTTCCTGGGATTATCTTTCGGCGGCCAGGGATGATCTCGCTGGTTACCAGCGCGCCCATCCCGAATCGGCCAATGAAGAGAATTTAAAAAAGGCCTGGAAAGAAATATACATAGCCGAGGGCAGCGACTGGAACTGGTGGTATGGTCCCCAGAATTCTTCCGCCAATGACGCGGAATTCGATAACATCTACAGAAGGCACCTTTCCAATGTCTATAAATTGATAGGCCAGCAGCCGCCGGAGCGCCTGAAGATGCCTATCATCTCAAAGGCGGCAAGGCCTGTCCGGTCCGCAAGGGGGCTGCTTAGCCCTGTCATTGACGGGCTGGATACGACCTATTACGAATGGCTTGAGGCCGCGTGCTTTGATGTCGCCACCACAGGCGGGACAATGCACAGGGCGCAAAGCGTCATTAAAAATATCTGCTGCGGATTTGACCTTCATAACCTTTATATAAAAGTTGACTTAAAGCTTCCGGAGACGTTTTCCGCGGACAAGAATAAATTGAAGCTGGTTATTTCAAAGATACCGTCTCCTGAAATAAGGATAGAAATACCTGTATTTGACGATAAAAATAAATTAACGGCCCGCCTGTATAAACGGGATACCGAAGGAGGCTGGGAACTTGCCGGGGAGATAGATCAGATCGCGTATAAAAAGATCCTGGAACTGGCCGTCCCGTTCAATGACCTGGAGATCGGGCAGGGCAGGGAATTCAAGCTCGCCTTTTTTATAGAAGAAGATTCTGTTATCCTCGAACGCCAGCCCGAGCAAGGACCTATCAGCCTTATTGCCCCCACCGTTGATTATGAATCCTATAACTGGACTGCCTGACCCTCGATCCGCGTACAAACTCCTGGAAAGCTGTGAGCTTTGCCCAAGGCGCTGCCGTGTAAACAGGCTTAAAGGTCAAAAGGGCTTTTGCAAGTCGGCCTTAAGGCCGGTAGTATACAGCTTCTTTTTGCACCCGGGCGAAGAACCTCCCATTTCAGGCCAAAAGGGTTCGGGGACCATATTCTTTACGCATTGCACCATGCATTGCGTCTACTGCCAAAACTTCGAATTCAGCCAGCTCTCGGACGAAAAAGAGATCTCAACAGAAGAACTTGCCGGCATAATGCTGGCCCTCCAGGAAAAAGGCGCCCATAACATAAACCTCGTTACGCCTACCCACTTTATACCCCAGATACTTGAGGCGCTGTTTTTTGCCTCTCAAAAAGGATTTAACCTGCCGGTAGTTTACAATACCGGCGGCTATGAGCTTGTTTCGACATTGAAGCTGCTTGAAGGGGTGGTTGATATCTATCTTGCGGACATGCGTTACGGCGAAGAAAAAATAGCTGAAAGGTTTTCAAATGCCAGGAATTATGTTAAAATAAACAGGGAGGCAATAGCGGAGATGTTCCGCCAGGCCGGAAACCTTGTTATGGACCAAATGGGCATAGCCAAAAAAGGCCTGATAGTGAGGCATCTTGTCCTTCCTAATAATATGGCTTCTTCAGAAAGCGTTTTTAAATTCCTGTCCGAAACAATATCGAAAGATGTTTTTGTAAGCCTTATGAGCCAGTATCACCCGGTGTACAGGGCAGGAGAATTTGACAAGATAAACAGGAAAATAACATCCAAGGAATATGAGAATTGTTTTAACCTGCTTTTAAAATACGGTCTTTTAAACGGCTGGGCGCAGAATGCAGGCGGGTCAATGAATTCGGCTCTTCTGGGAACGAATATAAAGAAAATATGATAGCAAAAAAATATCAGGCGGCAAGAATAAAGGTTTTTTTTATTGAACTTGCGGCCGGCGTTTCGTATTTCCTTATCTTTCAGTTCAGCGGTCTTTCCTGCTTTCTAAAGGCGCGTATTAGCTTTTTTACGGAAAATCAATTCCTGACGATAGCGGCCTATCTGCTGGTATTTGGCGGCATATATTACTGTATTGCGCTTCCTTTAAAATTTTATGGGGGATTTTTGCTTGAACACAAATATTCCCTTTCGAACCAGAGGTTGTTAGACTGGCTAAAGGATGAGGCCAAACAGGCGGTTATCTCATCGGCCATTTTCCTGGTATTTGTTGAGCTGTTTTACCTGCTTCTGGGCCGTTCGCCGTTTTACTGGTGGCTCTGGATGGCCGCGCTCTGGTTTTTATTTTCGGTCTTTTTCATGAGGATTTTTCCTGTTCTAATACTGCCGCTTTTTTACAGACAGAAGGCGCTTGATAATGCCGGCCTGCGGCGGCAACTGCTTCAGCTTGCCGCGAAAAGCGGGGTAGACGTCTCAAAGATATTCGAGGTCAATTTCAGCAAAAATACAAAAAAGGCAAACGCGGCCCTGGTAGGCCTGGGAAGGTCCAGGCGGATAATACTTGCGGATAATCTGGTCTCAAATTACACGGAAGGGGAGATCAAAGTTGTGGTTGCCCATGAATTAGGCCATCACAGGTATCTCCACATCTGGAAATTGATGGTCTTCGGGGCGGTAACGACGCTTGCGGACTTCTATGTAATATTCTTGCTGGCGGGCCTTATTGTAAGGCTTTTGGGGATCCAGGGGATTTATGACATTGAGGCCTTCCCTATTTTAAGCCTTCTTTTATTAGTATTCGGCTTTATGGCAATGCCCCTTCATAATTTTTATTCACGCCGGCTTGAAACCCAGGCCGATGTCTTTGCCCTTAAAGAGACCGGTGATAAGAAATCTTTTATTTCATGCATGGAAAAATTGGCGGCTAATAATCTTTCAGATCCCTCTCCGGGTAGATTTATAGAATTCCTGTTATATGACCACCCGCCCATTTCAAAAAGGATAAAATTCGCAGAAAGGTATATCCAATGAAAAAGCCATTCTACCTTATTATCATCATACTGTCCCTTATCCTGTTAGGCGTTTTTTTTACGCTGCACCAGATCTCCGCGGTGGTAAAGAATATTTCCATGCGGGAGCTCTCAAAGATTATTACGACAAAGGCGGAATGCGACAACATGAGTGTGGATTTGTTTAAGGGTATAGTTCGCTTCTCCGGTTTAAGGGCCGAAAACCCGGCCGGTTATAATGACAGATACTTCGTCGATATCAATAGAGGATATGTGGACCTGAGCCTCCGTTCGTTGGCGGCGGGCAATGTAAGGATAGAGAAGATTTACCTGGACAGGCCGGAGGTTAATCTTGAAATAAACAAGGACGGCGTTTCGAATGCAAAGCTGGTCTTTAAAAAGAAGGCCGTTCAAGAGACCCCTGAGGCCGTTCAAAAAAAATCCGGAAATGGCCAAGGCCTTTCTGCCGGGCTTATAAACATAAGGGGCGGGGTCTTTAAGCTGGTGAATTTCAAAGTGAATCCCGAAGGGGTCAGGTTCTTGCTGGATCAAATAGACATCACAATTAAGAATCTCAGGAAACCTGACAGGCAGGGGGGACTCCCGTCGGCCGTTATATGCTCGGCCAGGCTGCCTGCGGATGGCGGAAACGGCCGCATTTTATTGGATGGAACCGGCGATTTCCTATCCGCCCTGACAAGTTTCGACTTGAGTCTTAAGGCCTCCGATATTTCCCTTGATTACTTTACCCCGTTTTACATACTTAAAGCGCCGGTATTCGCAAGGCAGGGCAGGCTTGATCTGATCTCAAATGGGAGATGCGCAAATAACGTCCTTGATGCCTCGCAAAAGGTTACCATCAGGGATCTTGAGCTTATCGTTAACCGCGAGAATGCGGACAATAATTCCATATTCGGTGTCCCGATCATGGCAGTCATGAATTATTTGATGAACAGCCAGGGGGTGCTGGATTTCGATTTTGCCGTTACCGGAACGCTTTCTAACCCTGAATTTCACATAGGGGAAGCGCTTAAAAAGGTTCTCGCAAGGTCAATAGGAAACGCCATATTAAACCAGGCATCGGACCTTCCCGGCCAGATTCTCCAAAAAAGCAGCAAAGAGGGCATCAGCGTTGAAGATGCCGGAAAACAGGTTTTAAAGGATGTTCTTGATAAGATCATGTCGTCCGATAAGGAACCGAAGCAATGATAAATAATCTTGAGATCGCGAAGATCTTTAATCAGATTGCGGATCTCCTGGAATTAAAGGACGAAAATATCTTTCGCGTAAGGGCCTACAGGAGGGCGGCGCAGAATCTTGAGGCGGTGACCGAGGATGTCTCAGAGATCGCAAAAAGGAAGGAATTGACAAAGATACCGGGTATAGGGGAGGATCTTGCCGGGAAGATCACTGAATTCATAAAGACAGGCAAGATACGGTTTTTTGAAAAGCTGAAAAAACATACGTCTTCCATCTACCTTGAGTTAATAACCATACCGGGCATTGGCCCTAAAACCGCCGAGGAGCTGATATATAAGCTTAAGATAAAAAGCCTTAAGGGCCTGGAAGAAAAGGCAAGGGGGCATAAGTTGAGCGGGATACCCGGCCTTGGAGAAAAGACAGAATCCAATATCTTAAAGGGTATCGAGCTTATAAGAAAGGGCAGGGAAAGGGTTATGCTTGGGACGGCCCTGCCCCTTGCCGAAGACATAACGCGCAGGCTTAAAAAACTTCCGGAAACCGGCGAGATAGTCATTTGCGGCAGCCTCCGCCGCCAGAAGGAAACCATAAGGGATATCGATATACTTGTGACCTCTTCAAATCCGCGTAAGATAATGAACGCCTTTATCGGTCTGCCTTTTATCAAACGCGTCCTTGCCCATGGCCCCACAAAATCAAGCGCCCTGATAAAAGAAGACATCCAGGTTGATGTGAGGGTGGTCGAGCCGGAAAGTTTCGGCGCCGCGCTTTTATATTTTACCGGCTCAAAGGAGCATAATATACATTTAAGAAAAATAGCCGTTAAAAAAGGTTTAAAGATAAACGAATACGGCGTCTTTAACATCAAGACCAAAAAAAAGGTAGGGGGAAAGACAGAGGAAGAGATGTACAAAACTCTCGGCCTCCCTTATATCCCGCCCGAGCTGCGCGAGGACAGAGGGGAAGTGGAAAGTTTTGCCAAAGGCGCCCGCGTGCCGAGACTTATTGATTTAAACGACATAAAGGGCGACTACCATGTCCATACCAAGGCAAGCGATGGGTCAAACTCAATCGAGGACATTGTTAAGGCCGCCATAGCAAAAAACTATGAGTATGTGGTAATTTCCGATCATTCAAAGTCATTAAAAATAGCCGGCGGCCTCAGCGAAGATGAATTGCTTAAGCAAATAAAAGCTATAAGGGAGATAAATAAACGGCTCAAAAATTTCAGGGTCCTCGCCGGCTCAGAGGTGGATATCCTTGAGGACGGCTCGCTCGATTACAGCGACGAGATACTTGCCCGGCTGGACGTGGTCACGGCCTCTATACACACGGGTTTTAAGCAATCAAAAGAAAAATTGACCACGCGGATAACCCGCGCCATGCAGAACAAGTATGTAAATATTATAGCGCATTTATCCGGAAGGCTGATAGGCGAGAGGGACGCCTATCCCCTTAATATGGACCGGATATTTAAAACCGCAAGGGAGACGAATACCACATTGGAGATAAACGCGTTTCCAAACAGGCTCGATCTCGACGATACAAACGCGAAAAGGGCAAAAGAATCGGGGATAATGATGGCCATAGGCAGCGACTCGCATAGCGCCCTTCAGCTCGAGAGCATGAAATACGGCGTCAGTGTCGCGAGAAGGGCATGGCTTGAAAAGAAGGACGTCTTAAATTGCCTTACCGCTGATGAGGCGCTTAAAAGGCTTAAGAAGGGTTAGCTGATTTTTATTGAATGTTGGACCTGACGTGCTATAATTGTGGTGGTCTTTAAAATTTTCTAAGGAAAGGAGGCGATCTTAATGGTCATAAAGAAAAAAAAGGCCAAGGCGGCAAAGAAGCCCGTAAAAAAGGCGGTAAAGAAAACGGCAAAGAAAAAAAGCGTCCCAAAGGCCGAGTCGTCACTTGATGTTGTCGGTACTGTGACTCATTTTTTTCCTCATGTCTCAGCCGGCGTTATTAAGCTGTCGAAGGAATTGAAGGTCGGCGATATGATCCGGCTAAAGGGCCATACCACTGATTTTAAGCAGCCCATTGATTCGATGCAGATAGAGCATGTCCCCGTAACCGAGGCCAAAAAAGGGGCGGAGATAGGCATTAAGGTAAAGGACAGGGTCAGGATCGGAGATCTAGTCTATAAATTATAGTGAAGAAATACACCCTGAGCCTGAACTTTCCAGATCGTCCCACCAGGATCGATTATAAAAAAGAATTAAATCCGGAACAATTAAAGGTCGTCACGGAAGCCGAAGGACCATGCCTTGTCCTTGCGGGCCCCGGCAGCGGCAAGACCAGGACTCTTATATACCGCCTTGCCTACCTCCTTGAGAAGGGGATACCCGCCCAGAATATACTTTTAATGACATTTACAAACAAGGCGGCGCACGAGATGCAAAACCGGCTGGAGGTTATTTTAAAGGCCAAGCCCACCGGGTTATGGTGCGGCACCTTCCATCATATCGGAAACCGTTCCATAAGGATGTACTCGAAACACCTCGCCTTAAATGAAAACTTCGGGATACTGGACGAGGAAGACCAAAAGGCGCTTATCAGGATCTGCTCGAAGGAAGTAAAGACAGGGGAAGGGCCCGACAGGTTATTCCCGGCTCCAGCCCTGATCCAGGCAATAATCTCATATTCGCGCAATTCCAAGCGGGACCTTGAAAAGACCATCTTCGAACGGTATCCCCAGGCCTCCGCTTTTATTGAAGAGATAAAAAAGATAGGGCGTTTATATGAACAACGGAAGAAAAAATCAAATAACCTCGATTATGATGACCTCCTGACGGATTGGATAAGGCTGCTTAAGACCTCGCTTTTAGTCAATGAAAGGTTTACAAGGCAATTCAGGTACATCCTGGTGGACGAATACCAGGATACGAATAGGTTGCAGTTCGATATCATAAAACTGCTCTCCGCCTTTCATAGGAACATCCTTGTCGTCGGCGATGACGCGCAGAGCATCTATTCTTTCAGGGCGGCGGATATCAGGAATATCCTTGATTTTCCCTCCAATTTTGAAGGGACAAAGATATTTAAACTTGAGACCAATTACCGCTCGGTATCGCCCATTTTGAATATAGCGAATAATATCATCCGGAAGAACGAACATCAGTTTCCCAAGCAATTAACCGGCTCAAGGAAGGATGGCCCTTCCGAGAAACCAAACCTCATCCCGGTAAAGGACATGTATTCACAGTCCGCCTTTATAGCCCAGCGCGTGATCGAATTAAAGGAGGGAGGCGTCCCTTTAGACGACATAGCCGTCCTTTACAGGGCGCATTATCAATCGGTAGAGGTGGAACTTGAACTGGTAAAGCGGTCTATTCCTTATGTCATAAGGGGAGGCGTCCGTTTTTTTGAACAGGCGCACATAAAGGACGTCCTTTCCTATCTTCGGATTATACAGAACCCCCAGGATGAGATCTCCTGGCTAAGGGCGCTTTCCCTTCATCCGGGTATTGGAAGCGGTTACGCGGACAAGATCTTCCAGAGGATCATAAAAAACAAGGTCTCCCTGAAGGACGCGCTGGAAGAAAAGATCCCGCCCGCAGGCGATCCGCTGCCAAAAAGGGCAAGGGCAGGTTTCGAATCCTTTAAGAAAATAATGAGGCCGCTCCTCGGTGAAGGTGACGGATCCGGCGCCGATACCATGATACATGATATATTGAATAACGGGTATGAAGGCTATATCCTTTCTAACTTCGAAAACGCGGAAGACAGGCTGGACGATATCAAGGAACTGGCAAATTTCGCGCATACCTATAAAGATTTAAAAGGTTTCCTTACGGATATAACCTTGAGAGAAGGATTTAAAGGGGAGACGCTATTAAATGCGCCGGAAGGCCGCGATGAGGCCATAACCCTCTCTACCATTCACCAGGCAAAGGGCCTGGAATGGAAGGCGGTTTTTATTATCGGCCTCTGCGACGGGCAGTTTCCTCACCCCAAGTCTTCCGAGGAGCCTGCCCAGCTTGAAGAGGAAAGGCGTTTATTTTATGTCGCGGTTACCCGCGCGAAAGACCAGATCTATCTGCTTCATCCCATGACAAGGTTTGATTACAATTACGGGACCGTTATTTCAAGGCCCTCCCCGTTTTTGCAGGAGCTGGAAGAGGATTCATATGAAAGGTGGGAGGTAGAAGAGGCTTGTCTTGAATGAGGCTTTATGTTAAAATCTAAATATATGGATCAAAGTTATCTTTTAGGACTCGGTTTCGATTGTAATGACGGCCATCTGCGTATCACAAAAGGGAAAAATTTCAGGCTCTACGGCGGCTCTGATGAGACCCATCAATTGCTGCAGGAGAAGGCCGTCAAATTCAATGAGAGACTGGATAAAAAAGGCAAAACCCTCGATACCGTATCCATGGAAGAATTCATGGATATCGCCCATTCCATAGGTCTTTCAGTATCGAAGTCAAACGGCAAGAAAAAGATTTCAAGAAGGAGGAAGGAAGATGTCCGTTAAAGCCTACGTTCTTATGAACCTTTCCTCGACGAACATCGCCGAGGCGCTTAATCAGGTGAAGGCGGTAAAAGGCGTAAAACTTGCCGACGCGGTGACCGGCCCTTATGACGCCATCATCCAGGTTGAGGCAGCCGACATGGACGAGCTCGGGAGACTGGTTACAACCAAGATCCTCAAGGTTAAAGGCATCGCCAAGACCCTTACCTGCGTTGCGGTATAGGCCAAAAACAGCCTCCAAGAAGGCCTGCGCCTGTAGCTCAATGGACAGAGCACTGGCCTCCGGAGCCAGGAATACCCGTTCAACTCGGGTCAGGCGCGTTTAGCATACATCATTATTGACAGAAATTTTGGTATGTGATATAAGTAGGGAGGCGCTATTAAAGTTCATTGAAAGGGGGAGTTGAATGAAATGCGGTATAAAACAACTGTAGAGATTTTTAACGATGCCGAGACTGAGCACGAGGCCGCTGATATGGCAGGCGAATTCCTTCAGGGTGATTTCAGGACAGGGGCCGATATCAAGGTTAAGACAGTCTCATCTGCCAAGTCGACCGGCGTTAAAGCCGTGCTGACGATTTGCCTGACCGCGGCGATCTTAAGCCTGTTTGTCCTGGAAAACAGGATTTCCTACAGGCTGGCCAAGTCAGAGACGAAACCTGTAACCTCATACGCGATCCAGCCGCCGCTTAAGACAGGTTTGTTGAACCTTAATGATTTAAAGCAATTCAAGGAAAACTGGGATAAGAAACAAAAAGAGCGCGTCGATTCGATAGCCCGGTAAGATCAATTATTTTGGTTTTTCCCTCCAAAATCATCTATACTAAGAGTGTAATGCGTAAATTAATTAATTTAATCCGTTTATCGCCCATTTTATTGCTTATTATCTTTGCCTCAAACGCAAATGCTGTTGAATTTGACACCTCAGAGGGCAAAGAGGATATAATACTCATGTCGACGGACGGCGAGGTAAACCTGGGCGATTCCCTTTCAAAATCGGTCGAAAAAAAGTTTAAGCCCACAGCGGATGAGGCCGCGCAGAAGAGGGTAGATACAATAGGGCAAAGGCTTGCCTCGGAATGCGACAGGAAGGATATCATTTATCATTTCAAGGTCATCGATGACAAGGAAAGCCCAAGGCCGGTTATCAACGCGTTTTCGTTGCCCGGCGGCTATGTTTATATCTTTAAGGACCTCTACGATAAACTTGGGACGGATGACGATGAACTGGCCGCCGTCATTGCCCACGAGATAGCGCATATAGTGGCAAGGCACGGGGTAAAAAGGATGCAGTCGGCCTACGGTTATAATATCCTGCTCCTCCTGGCCAGCCAGGCGCAGACCGACAGCGGAAATGTCGGAAGGGCGTTTGCGGCCATAAATTCACTGATGTCTTCATACAGCAGGGAGGATGAGATCTTCGCGGACAAGCTCTCCGTAAAATACTCGAAAAAGGCCGGTTATAATCCGGA
Source organism: Candidatus Omnitrophota bacterium (assembly GCA_028715645.1). Taxonomy (GTDB): domain Bacteria; phylum Omnitrophota; class Gorgyraeia; order JABMQH01; family JABMQH01; genus JAQURK01. Next base: position 27,322 of record JAQURK010000004.1, read on the forward strand.
AGGGGCGGTCAGGGTGCTTGAAACCCTTTGGGAAATCGAAAAGAACGAGCCCCAGAGGCGGTATATAGAGGAGATGTCGCATCCATACCTGTCCATCAGGATATCAAAGGTAAGACAGGAGGTTTATGGCAAGATGGATTTTAATGATTATATAAATATACCCACAGAGACCGGTAAATGAACGAATTTTCAGCCGGCGGCGTGATAATAAAAAAAAGGCCGGAGGGCATTCTGGTCCTTTTGATAAAGGACGGCTATGGCCGCTGGACATGGCCAAAGGGCAATATCGAAAAAGGCGAGACCCCCCAGGAAGCGGCCATAAGAGAAATCCGGGAAGAGGTCGGCCTTAAAAATATAAGACCCCTTGATAAATTGGATGTGATCAAGTATGTCTACCGCCTCAAAGGCAAATTGATATTTAAGACGGTTTATCTTTTTTTGTTTGAGGCCCAAGGGGAGGAGAGCTTAAAGGTCCTTAAAGAAGAGATAGAAGACGCACAGTGGCTTACGCCCGATGAGGCCCTTAGAAGGATAGAGTACAAGGGGGCAAAAGAGGTGCTTAAAAAGGCAATTGGAAGATTTAGGGAGGGACTATTAAATGGCCAGACCGATAGAAGCAACTAGAACCGAAGGTAAACAATCGGCAGTGCTTTCCATAAAAATCACCTGGGAACTTTATGACTTGCTGCGCTTAAAAGCGAAAGAGAATAATTTAACCGTCAGCAAACTCGTCCGCAATATAATCAAACAGAATTTAATATAGCTCATTTTTTTCATATTATCGCATTATATACAAAAATTCAATATAAAATTATCCCTTTATCGTATATTATGTAAGCCGTTATAATATACGTTATGTCAAGTTGACTATACTGAATAAATAAGCATAACTCATTGTATGGTAAGCAATTATGCTGATTTGTGGTTTACTTGTGGATAAGCTATTTTATTGCGGCAGGGATTTAGGATCTGAAACAATATATTCCTTCTTAAATCCCCTGTTTATACGGTATGATAAAAGGTAACCCCTTGCGGTTACGGGATTAAATATCTGGTCCAGGAATATGTGCTGGGTTAACCCTATGGCTATACACAAATACAGGGCTCTTAGCGGGATAAAAAATATCAGAATCCAGAAGATAAGCAGCAATTCATAGGAATGCAGGAAAAGATACAATTTTGGCAGGGCTGTCTTCTTTATAGCCTCGTATATGGCCTTGAATTTGAAGCTTAGGCCATAATTGAGGTAATAATCGATCAGGTGATCAATATCTATCAGTACGCCCGCCAGAAACGAAATCAGCCCATTTAAAAACGAGCTTGTTATCGCGTATATGATAGAACCTATAATAGCGGAAATTGCCAAATGATATTTAACCTGCATTTAACATACCTCTCCCATTCCTCTCCCCTTTCGGATTTTATTTAGCGGGCAAATGCGGCATTTTGGTCTTTTTTTACTGCAATACTCTTTGCAGGCCCTTACGATTAAGGCATGGAATTCATTAAAAAGCCTGGGCTGTCTGGGCAGGTTTGACATAAAAAGCCGCTGGATCTCATCGTAAGCGGCGTCTTCCTTGATAATACCATGCCGCAAAAGTATCCTCCTTGTATAGGCGTCTATGACAAATACGGGCTTGTTCGCGGCATACAAGAGCATGCTGTCCGCCGTTTCAGGCCCTATCCCCTTTATCCCTAAAAGCCCTTTCCTTAAAATGCCTGTCTCGGCCTCTATAAGTTTATCGAAATCGCCGCCAAAATTCTCGTTTATAAAAGTCAAAAAATTTTTCAGTCTTTCAGCCTTTATATTGTAATAGCCGCTTGATTTGATCAATTTGGCTATCCTTGCGGTTTGTACCTTTGAAAGGGATTTTGGGGAAAGCAGGCGCTTTTTCCTGAGGTTATCTACCGCCTTTTCGACATTCGCCCATGCGGTATTCTGGGTAAGTATCGCGCCTACGCTGACTTCGAAAGGGGTTGACGCGGGCCACCATTTCTGCGGGCCTAACCGGGTATAAAGTCTTTTATATATAGTTAATAAAAGACGGTTCAAGCGGTAATCGTCAAGACTGAGTCGATGCCGCCAAAGGGATTTGTCTCCGTATTTTTATTAAACGGATCATGGACCCATTGGCCGTCAACAACGAATTTATATCTGTATTTGCCTGGCTTAAGGTCCACATTCTTCTGCCATCTGCCGTTTTCCAGGCGGTTTAGCTTGTACGGCGCCAGCACAGACCAGTTATTGAAATCGCCCACGATATAGACCTCTTTCGCGCCCGGCGAATTAAACGTGAATATGTGCTCATCGCTCATCTTTGAAGTGGTTTTAGTTACGATTTCTTCCCTGGCCGCCGGTTTCTCGGCCTGTTTCTCTTTATAAAAATTCTCAAGATGTATCTTACGGCTTTCTTTAAGGATTTCGTCGGCCACTTCCCCATAATCCTTTGCGCCGTTTGAATATTTATTGAACCGGTCTATCGGGATCCCCGCGCTGGCCGCTTCCTTAAGCGCCACATTGATCCTGATGGGCGTCTTTAGCAGGTTGTCTTTAAAATACTCTTTTGTCTCCTCCTGTATCCGCTGGGAGAAGTTTGTCCTTTTATCGTAAATAGTTACAAGCGCCTTTATCTTTGGGGTATGCCGGAGCTTTAAGGCGATCAGTTCTATCATATTCATCAGCTTGCTTATGCCAACCAGCGAATACCTGCTTGTTTCGACGGGGATGACTACCATATGGGCCGCCCTGAGGGCATTAAAGGTCAAAAAACCGAGGCTTGGAGGGCAATCGATTATTATGAAATCATAATCCCTGCTCATGGAATTGAAGGTATCGTAAAGCCTCGAGACCGCGCCATCCACATCTCTCAATTCCTGTTCGAGTGTGCTTAATAGTATATTTGAGGGCGCGAGGTCAAGATTTTCCCAGATGTTCAGGATAATGTTTTCAATCGCGGTCTTTTTATCGGCTGCCGAGGTCAGGGCGTTATAGATGGATTTTTCTATCTTCACCGGATCCGCGCCTACACCATAGCTCGCGTGGCCCTGCGGATCGAGGTCTATAAGAAGAACCTTGTTTTTCTGGCTGCAAAGCCAGCCGGCCAGGCTTATAGCCGTTGTAGTTTTTCCGCATCCGCCTTTTTGGTTCGCGATTGTGATGACCTTCATTTCCTTATTCCCTCCTTTTTGCCAGAAAGATCTCTTTTATAAAAATCGTTGAGCGTTCGGAATCCGGTCTTTCATCCGGGTTCACCTCAACGTCCACGTGTGTCACTTTCTCGGGGTCTATCAGATCGCCCGCGTCCTGGGCGTCGATTATGAACTGTTTCCATGAGTCCCCTAATTCGTTTACACTTGAATTGCAGACATCATTCCGGCTGTCCCTGAGGGAGACGCGCATCTGTTCGCCGCTTTCGGCGCCCTTTGAATAGAAACAAAACAGGTATTTTTTAAGGTTAAGGGGTTTATTGAAGTCGATGCCCAGGATGGCCTTTTTCGACGGGATCTCATTGGACAGGACGATGGATTCCTTGCCCAGGCCGCTGTCATTGTGGGCATTTTCATAAAAGACTATGTTCCTGATAAGGTCCGTATTTAATTCCCCGTCCTTGTTAAGGTACACGACATCCCCGGCCTGGCGCGTCTCGTTTAATGTCTTTTGGGCGGAGGCGGGAATTATTTTAATCTCGACGGCTACCCTGTTAAACAGAAAGAAACCAACGATCATAGCCGCCAGTAGAATAACGATTATGGTGGCCAGTGACGGCGGGTTTATTTTTTTAATCTTTGACATGGGGCTCGCGGAGACCGGAGGATTATCCCTTGACGGGGAGTTGGAGAAATAAGTCTTTGCCAATTCTTCTTGAAATTGCTCCAATTGTTTCAGTTCGCTTAAGAGTTTGCTCATCTGCAATTATAACCTATAATTGACATTTAATTATTATATACGATTCCCGCAAAAAAGCAAACAAAAAAATGATAGTGTTTATTTTGTGGGCCAGCATATGGTGTCGAAATCGCAGGCGCCGCATAGCGAGTTGTCCCTCTCCGGAAATTTTTCAAAATGCATGGCGCGGATCTCACGCCAAACCTTTTTTACCGTCGTTTCCAGATCGGATACCATCTTGTCTGTTATTGCTATCTTGGCGTTCCTGAATTCTCCTTTTTTTAGTTTATATCTCGGCCAGTCCGCGTCGACCGGTTCCAAAAAGGCCAATACGCCGTGGCTTACCTTGTATCTTGCAGGCCCTGTCTTGTCACCTTCAAAAAGCATCTTGTAGGCGACCAGCTGCCGTATATAATCATGCCGTTCGTCGCCTTCGAGTTCGCCGGAAAAATTAAGGATGTCTTTTAAGTGTTTATCCGGCTTGCCGGTCTTATAGTCTATTACCCGTACAAGTCCCGCCTTTTCATCCTCCATCTCGACCTTATCGTATTTTCCGACAAAAAATATCCCGTCGCCTATGTTTATAGAGATCCTTTTTTCAAGGTCAAGCGGCGTCACGGGATTTCTCTTGGCCTTTTCCAGCCAGTCCTTCAGTATATCCAGTTTATCGAGGCATCGGTTTTCCATCGCCTTATCCGCCCCCTGGAATTTTAACTCCCTCTTAAAGGCCTCCTCAAAAAAGACGAATCCCGGGAATTTGCCCTCTTCCTTGAACCGCCGGTAGGTCTCTTCAAGCGCCTTATGCGCGCAATTTCCGAAAATCAGCCCCTGGCGTTTCCTGCCGGGCAATTTCAGAACATCGTCATAAAAAAACTTTCTTTTGCATTTTATGTAGTTGTTTAATTTTGTCGGGGTAAGGACAATCTCTTCTATGAGCGCCGCTATCGCCTTATTCGTCTTTATCTTTGAAAGCAAATCCTCATAGTTTGTGTTTAAAAGCGCAAGGAGCACCTTGTCTTCCGGGTATTTAGCGTCTTTGGGAACGATCCCGGCTCTGCTTAAATAAGAGCTTATTATGTTATTGTCGGAAGGGCTTGCGGTAAAGATCAGATTTGCCTTTGCCCTGCTTGACGCCACATAAAATAACCTGGTCTCGTCGGAGATCATCAGACTTTTTAATCTTTCCTTGTTTTCCGGCCTGCCCTTTGCTTTGTAGACCTCAGAGGGAAGCGGAAGTTTGTCGCTTTTGGGTTTAAGCGGCCAATTTTTGTCCTGGATGCAAAAAGGAATAAATACCGTGTTAAATTCCTGGCCTTTTGAGCCATGGGCTGTGTATATCCGTACCCCGTCCTGGAGCAGCGTAACCAGCTCGCCCTGCAGCGGTATCCCGTGCTCTTTTTTTGTCTTTATCTCTTCCATGAATTCATCGAGGCCTATGCCGGGTTTTGAGCGGTCCGAGGATTTGACAATATTCACGAAGGATGTAACGGCCCTTAAATCCCGCATCCCCAGGGTCCTATTTTTGTCGTAATCCTTGAGGATAAATTTATACATGCCGGATTCATGAATATATTGCATGAGCATCGCATGTATGGGCCTGGTCCTCGCGTCTTTAAGAAGACCGGTTATGGCGGAAACCGCCTTTTTAAAAACGGGCTCTTTTGCCGCGGTCAATTTGGCAAGGAGGCTCTCGCCCTTTTCCTTGCGAAATTCGGCTATGAAGGTCATGACGTCCTGGATTGGTATTTCCAGATAATCGGAAGACAGCACCTTAAATAGCGCAAGGTCCTCCTCCCCCCTGTCCCCCTTGCCGTTTATATCTATATGGGCCATTTCCAGAGCATCCAGAAGCTGCCTTACCCTTTTTTCATGGCTTATGTCTTCTTTTCCATCGGTGGAATAAGGTATGCCGGCGGCAAGGAAGGCATCTATCACTTTTAATATGTCATCCCTTTTTCTCACAAGAATGGCTATGTTGTTGTAAGTGACGGCCCTCTCCATCTCCTCTATCTTTTTTATAATAAAGAGCAGCTCCTCCTGCATGGTTGAGAATTCATAGAGCTCAACTGACTTGTTCGCATAATCCATTTTGGGGGAATTGGGGGAATTGGGGGAAAGTGTCTTGTCCTCCATCCTTTCATCCCTGGGGATGTTTGAGATGATCCTTGAGGAAAGGTTTATTATATCGCTTGTCGAGCGGTAATTCGCTTTAAGCGTCAAGACCTTTATCCCTTTGAATTTTTCCTTTAAGAGCCGGAAATTGCCGATATTTGCTCCCTGAAACCTGTAGATAGACTGATCATCGTCCCCTACGCAGCAGATATTTGGTCTATCCGGGTTTACCAGGTTAAGCAGTAGTTCAAGCTGCGCCCCGTTTGAATCCTGGAATTCATCAACCATGATATAGGTAAATTGCCTTTGATATCTTTCCCTCAGGGTTTTTTCCTTTTTAAGGGCCTCTGTTGCTATTAGTATTATGTCGTCATAATCAAACCTGCCCCTTTGGTCAAAGACCGCGCTGTTTTTTCCGGTTTTTAACTCTTCGTATGCCGTATAAATTTTTGCCAGCGCGGCAAGGCGAGGCAAATGCCTCTCCTCGATGAATATGCCGTCGGGCGCGGCCTTCGCCGCGATCTCGCCGAATTCATGCGGGCTTACGCCCTCGTTCTTTAATTCGCTTATCTTTTTTTCAATTTCCCATCGGTAGGCATACGGCGCTCCGAAGGGCCTTAAGGGCTCAAGGCCCTTTGTCGTGTCAAGGATGTATTCTATGGCCCTCGTTTTTTCCACGTCCGTGATCTGGATCCGTTCGCCGATGTAATTTATCGCCTCCTCAGAGTCAAGTATTATGTAGTTTCTGGCGAAACTGTGGTAGGTAGAGACCTCGATCTTGAAACCCTCCTCGCCTATCAACGCCGCGAGCCTTTCTTTCATTGCCTTCGCCGCCGCGTTTGTAAAGGTCAGAATGAGTATATTTTCAGGCGCCGCTTTTTTATTTTTGATAATATTCGCGGTCCTGGCGGAGAGCAGCTGCGTCTTGCCGGTGCCCGGTCCCGCCAGGACAAGGACCGGCCCCTCGGTCAGGTTTACCACTTTCGATTGCTCGGGATTCAGGTCTTTTGCGGGATTCATCTATGAAAGGTATTCTTTAGGATCGACGGCAACGCCGCGTTTCCTAATCTCGAAATGGAGGTGCGGCTCGATGCCGTTGTATCTTGCGTTGCCCGTCTTGCCCACCTTTCCTATGACCTGGCCCTGCCGCACCTTTTGCGCCGGTTTTATAGAGATCTCGGAAAGATGGCTGTATATCGTAACAAATCCGTTTTTATGTTTTATCTCGACGTATTTACCCATCCCCTTTTTCTGTTCGTTTGAGAAAGCGAGCCCGCCTTTTGCCGCCCTGACCGGCGTCCCTACGGGCGCCAATAAGTCTATTCCTTGATGTGTCCGGCGGCCGCTTCGCCTTGCGCCGAAGGCGCCCTCCCCTCTCCAGTCGTTTCTTATGGGGACGGCCGTGTTACCGTAGGCTATCGGCGACAAAAAAGGCAGAGGATCCAGATAAAACGACTCATTCCAAATGAAAGCGCCGGCCGGTATAGCGGCGGCGATTATTATAAGAAAGACGATTATCTTTGTCACATTTCGCTTCGGTTGGTGACGTTCTTGTCTATGAACTCAAGGAGTTCTTTTTGTTTTTGGGAATCCACGTCTACGAATTGGACGCCCATACCCGGGTAGCAGTAGGATTGCAGTTTTTTTTCGACGATCCATATGACCATGCCCTTCATCTCAAATGGCGCCATTTCCTTGGGGATAGAGATCTCCATCTCGAGTTGCGTCCTGACCGGCAGGATGTTAGGGCCATAAATAAAGAGTCCGGCGCCGCTTAAATTCAAGACCTTTCCGGTATATTGCCTGGCAGGTTTCCCCGCGGTCTTTCTCGGTGTATAGGCGACGGCAATGTTTGTCTCAAGGCGCTTAAAACGCCGCCTCAACTGTCGCATTTCAAGCTCAAGGATCTTTTCATCAAAATTAAGCAAGGCCTGCTGTTCGTTGTCATAGCATTGGAATACCCTGTCCATCTGCACGATCCTGAACAACTCCCTTATATGCATGCCGACATTATAGAATTTCATGGCGCCGTTATGGTTGGCGACGTTTTTATAAGCGATGGCCAGTATGGAAAGGCCGCTATAATCCACCATCTCGACATTCTCAAAGTTGCATAGTATCTTTAGCCTATTGTTTTTTAAGACCCATCCGACCGTCTCGATGAATTCGGCGGCGTCTATGTCTATACGCCCCTCCACATCAAGGATAGTCAGTCCTTTGAGCTCTCTTACGTTTATTTTCATTTTTTAAAATGCAAATCCCGTTAGATACGGCTAGCGCTTATGGCCCCACGTAAAGGTATCTAACGGGACAAGCTGCCTGATAAAGGATTTATCCTTTATTATACCTTAGCAACCTTTATTGCCTGTTCGCCTTTCGGGCTTTGCGAAACCTCGTATTGTACCTTATCCCCTTCTTTTAAGGATTTGAAACCGGTCCCATCAATACCGGTATGATGCACAAAGATGTCTTTGCCGCCACCATCAGGCACTATGAATCCGTAGCCCTTTTGATCGCTGAACCACTTTACTGTTCCTGTCGGCACCTAACACAACCTCCTTCCCTTAAATTAAATTTGCGGGACATAAAAAAACCCGTTTCTTTCATTGTATCCATACGCTGGATCTTTGAAATTGTCGGGTCTTTTATATCCCTACCGCTATTGCTATAGTAACTATCAGCCACTAACTAATACTCCGATTCAACTAATATTTGAATAAGTATAGCATTCAAAAGACATTTTGTCAAGAGAATTTACCCAATAGCGCGCGCTAGTCCAGACCGAAAATCGGGGTAAAAAAGATATAATATGCCAGGCTCCCGACTATTAAAACTATCGTAGAAATGGCGCATAACCTTTTGCCCAATACGCGCTGCCTGCCCTGCCTTGTCAGATAGATCAATCCCACAACTAGCATGATATGGGGCGCCAGAACGCAGGCAAAGTAATAGAGCCAGTTCTTTTTCATTCTTCTTTAAAGCTTGTCAGGTTATTTCCGTCGAAATAAAGATGAAGTGATTTTGCGAGGTATCCGTAATTTACAGGCAGGTTTCTCATGCGGCCGTAATAAACCCATTCCTCTTTCTGCGTCGACCCTATATCATTGCTCTCGCCGATGTTCCGGATTATATCGGGTTCCCCCCATTGTTCCTTGACCTCTGCCTTGGCCATGCCTATGTCGATGGGTCCCATGCCCAGGGGATGGCTCAATATCTTGTCAGGCGACGGCGGCTCTATACCTGCGCATCCGGCGGAAATTACGGCGCTCGACAGTATTACCGCAAAAAGCAATAGTTTTCCAATGCTGGGTATTTTATCCATATATCAGATCGCAGAGATATTTAAGGAACGTGTTTTTATTATCTTCCTCAATTTTCAGGAATTCTATGCCGATATCAAAAGGCGCGTTATCCTCAAGGCCTATCTTTTTTAACCATGCCACGCGTCCCGAGGCATGGATCGCGCTTTCGGCATTCGGCAGCGAAAGTTTTATTTCAAGCAGCGAACCGATCTGCATCCTGTCATTCGAGGTGAACCTTATGCCTAAAGCCGATATATCCTTTGTAGTCGCTGTATAAACCCTGTCGGAGTTGGGGAGAATATATTCTATCGCAAGGGCGTTATTTAAACGTAGATATCGGCGTTTTTCCTCAAGCGATCTTGCCATTGCCTCCCCATTAATTTAATTATAAAGTATAACACATTAGCGCGGGTTCGTCAATATTTTTGCCAAAGCCCTCTTTTTTCGTCCCTCGCCTTTCTTTGCAGGCCAAGAAACAGATCGGCGTACTTGACGTTCGGCGGCATTGTAAAGACCTGGGCGTAGCCTTCTTCCACCAGTTTTGCGTTGACGAATTTGCCGTCCACATAGACATAGGCGAGCAGCCTGCCATACTTGTCGAATTTCTGGACATCGTACTTAAGATTCACCTGCCTGCCCTGTACGAGTTTTTTATTGAATTCCGAGGCTTCCCTGCCGAAATATTCTACCGGTTTCTTTGGATGTTTCGTTTCAGGGGTGTTTATGCCTATATACCTGACCTTGAGCCCGCCCTGTATAACAATCGTATCGCCATCCACTACCCGCGTTACAAGCGCTTTTTCAGGAAGCCGGAATTCATCGCCCTGCGCGGATGAGGCGGCAGCCAGGAATAACAAGCTCAATAAGAATTTATAAATTTTCATGTTTAAATAAAACCCCCACCATCCTCTTTTTTTCTAAAATGGTGGGGGCGCTCTAAAAGTTTATATAGGATTTATTTTGCCGTTTCCTGAAGCATGGACGGTTTTACGGCGGGCCTGTCATATCTCCCGATCGGGAATGTCACGATGTCAACCAAACCTGATACGGTTCGGGCGAATGCCTGGAGGACGCCTTTTACTGTCCCAACGGTAATACCCGCTACCGCGTTGGATTCCTTTGTGGTGCTAACGATATTTTTGGGTATCTCTGTCCAACCCAGCGCCACATTCTTGGCGCCCCTGGACAATTTCTCCTGTACGGCAGTGCCCCTCTCTGACGCGAATGCTGCGGCTGTAAAGGCCGAAATCAAAACTATCGCCAATAATACGGTTAAAAATTTACGCATATATTCACCTCCTTCTTATTATAATTTAAAAGGAGTATACCATACGATCGGGCCTTTGTCAAATGAGCCGCCGGCATTTCAGATATATTATCAGCCCGATAAATGTAGAAAGGATAATAAGAAGGATGATCAGGACGGAGATGATTATCACATATATGTTTTTTTTCTTTAACATTTAATCCGGCCCGTTTAATTGCGAGAAATAAACCGCGCGAAGACGGTTAAAAAAATCCATATACGCGGGCGATTTAAAATCAGGATAGGTCCATTCAAAGGCCTTAAGGGCCTTGTCCTTGTAATAAAGCGTTACCTCGGCGTATATGCCCTTTCCCAGATAGAGCCTGTGATAATAATCCTTCGTTGTCAAAAGCACCAGTTTGCTAAGAGAGATATATCCGGGATCAATATTTATTTTCCTTTTTCCCCGGCTTGAAAATCTCGCCTCAAGCTTGTTGGTAAACATCTTTACCCTGTTTATTTTTTCGGGGGCGGCAAGTTTTTTAAAACCAATGAACCTTCTTTTAAGGGCCGCTCCCATTTCCTTATTGTAGTAATCCGTAAAATCAAAATCCAGGCAATCGCTTCTTAAATCTATTTCACCAAACTTTTTCTCAAGCGCGCCCTGGGCCGCTTCCATCAGGGCAATGTCATTTGTGATAAAACCGGTAAAAAGCTTGACCGGCTTTGGGATCTCAATCCTGCCCACGTTGTTTATTCTCGTGCTCCCTTATGAGAGCAAAAAGCCGTTCCTTGTCTTTGGGTATGATACCCTTGAATTCTATGCCCGTGTCAAAATATCTTATGCCCTCTTTATCGTCAATCTCAGTGTTTTCTTTTGTCCAGGCTACCTCCCCGCTGGCAATGATAGGCTCTGCGCCGCCGGTTATCTCGATCGCGAGTGAAATGTTTGAACGAGGCGATAATTTTTCCGTTATGGTTATGCATATCCCGCCGATACTTATATCCTTTGTCCCCCTTACTATTAGATTGCTAGACCCTTTTGGAAGGCTATAGATGACCGGGATATTAGCGGATACCCTTACAAAACGCCTTCTTTCCCTTCCGTCCCAAAAATGGGTCAGCCGTCCCCTTGGGATATTGATCGCTTTTTTCTGTCTTTCCTCGATATAAAGCGCTGCCAGGATCAAAAGCAGGACCACAATGAGAATTATCTGGATGTATATTATCATTTGTCAACCTTTTCAACGGATAACGGATACCTTATCTTAAGGTCGTTGTTCAGCATGATTTCCACCGAATATTCGTCGGGTTTTTCAAGTTTTAGATTGCGGAAACAGGCCACTACCTTGTATTTTGATTTAAGATTGGGCAGCGAAAATTGGGTCTCGACGTCTTCCGCCAGGACAAGCCCGTCCTTGTTTATGATCCTTGTCCTTTGCTTAAAACTTCCAAGGCCGCTGCACCAGCAATTTATGACGTAAAATGTCGGGTGGGTGATCGGGAATGCCTTTGCGCCTATGGCCTCGAATAAGCCTATAAGGATAAACTTTCCGTTATCTTCGCGCCTTACATCGTCGCACATTACCGAATACAATAAAGAAGGCGCTATATAGTCCATAAGGCGCTATGCGGCCGGCTTGGCCTCGCCAGCGGCGGGCTTCTCTGCTTTTACAACGGACGCGCGCCAGCAGGTCTTATTGCAGAAGTATTTACCGTTGCGGTAATACCATATCTTCTTTTTGAGGACCTTATTGCACTTTGCGCAATTTGTAGGTTTTGTTGCGGGTTTAGCTTCTTCCATTGCCTTTATTTTTAATTCCTTTCCGTATAGTTTAAGGGTGCCTGCTTGATTTCAACCATTCCGTGTAGGCGTGGTCTATAAGCCTTCCCCTGTCAAGGGTATCGATCTTAAAAAATCTGACGCCTACGTCGTATTCAAAATCCTTTTTTTCAGCGCTCTCGCTTATCCATACGACCTCGCCCGTCAGGTATATGGGCCTGGTGTCTCCCGGCAGGGCAAATTTGACGTCGAGCAAAGCGCCTTTTTCCAGTTTACGCGAAATAAAAAAACCTATCCCTTCCCTGCTTATGTTTTTTATAAAAGATAGACCTGTGATTTGTCTATCCTGATAAGTCCTGTATTCCATCCCGACATCTGTAGTAAAACGCAAGAATTTTCTTCTTTCGTTCATTTTACTCCAGGGTTAGTCTACTTCTCTTTATTCAATACGTACTCCGGTTCCAGTATGGGTTTATAGTCTTGGGGCAGCGCGAGCGGAAATGTCGCCGTTTCATAAATACCGGCGCCCGTCCTGACTACGGTCATGCCCAATCCCTTGGCCAGGCCTATTGTGATACCCGCCAGCGGATTGCTTTTGGCGCTTGTTTCATAGATATTTTTAGGCAGTTCCAGCCAGCCCGTAAGGATATTTACGAGGCCCCTGCCCAATTTCTTGCCCGCATCCTGGGCATAGCATACGGATGCGATATTAAGTATAAAAAATATGGATATAATTACTATAAGGCCGCTGGTAACTTTTTTATTCATTGATTCACCTCCGTTGCAGTTAGTATACAGTTAATTATCGACAAAAGCAAGAAAAATGTGTCCGTCGAAAAAATTTGCAATATGATCCTATATTTAGTATAATTATAAAAGAAGATGTATACGAAATTTTATAACCTCAGGGAAAACCCTTTTAACGTAACCAGCGACCCCGCTTTTTTATTCATGAGTAAAAAACACAGGGAGGCCCTTTCCTTCCTGATCTACGGGATAGAGCAAAGAAAAGGCTTTCTGGAGGTTACCGGCGAGATAGGCACCGGCAAGACCACCATTTGCAGGGCCCTGCTTGACAAACTGGATAACAGGGTAAAGACCGCCTTTATTATCAATCCGGATCTGTCCGAACTTCAGCTGCTCTCTTCCATAGCCGAGGATTTCGGCCTGGAGCTGCCTAAGAAGGCAAACAAGCTCATAATATTCCATCTCTTGAATAAGTTCCTGATCCACCAGCTCTCGCTTAAAAATAACGTTGTCCTTATAATCGACGAGGCGCAGAACCTTAAACCCTCTCTCCTTGAACAGATAAGGCTCTTATCGAACCTTGAAACAGAAAAGGAAAAATTGATACAGATAGTCCTTGTAGGCCAGCCGGAATTGCGCGATAAACTTGATTCGCCCTCGCTTGCCCAGCTGAAGCAGCGGATAAGCGTTCGTTATCACATCATACCGCTTGACAAGGAAGAGATCCGGGATTATATCAGCCACCGGCTCAAGGTCGCCGGCTCAGACGGCCGCATTAATTTTTCTTACGAGGCCTTAGAAGAGATATATAAATTTTCCGACGGAGTCCCGAGGCTGATTAACATGGTCTGCGACAGGGTATTGCTTTTTTCTTATATACTCGAAGTAAATGAAATAAGCGCCGACATCACAAGGCGCGCGGTCGACGAAATCAAAGGGCACGTGTATGAGTATAATAAATGAGGCCTTGAAAAAGGCGGGCGAACCGCGTCACACCCCCGGCCCACCCGCAAAACACCCCGGGAAAATGATTCTTTTCATTTTTGTCATTTTTACGGCGGCGGCCGCGGCATTTTTTATTGTAAGGCATAATCGTGTAATCCCGCCGGATGTGATTCCTGTCGTCCCGCCTCCTCAAAAAACAATTCCTGTCGTCCCGCCGCCTGCGGCTGTTCCGACCGCGCCGGAGACGCCGATCCTTAACCTAAACGGTATTGTTTATGACGAGGAAAGGCCCTACGCGATTGTTAATAACAAGGTAATGATGAAGGGAGACGTTATTGACGGGGCGGCCCTGGTCGAAATAGGAAGGAATAGCGTTAAATTTATTTATAATGACAAAGAGATCGTGCTTAATGCGCAGTAAAAAGCTGCAGGATAAATTTGTGGATAAAAAACCCGCCAAGGTCTATCTTTTCTTTTTCTGAAAACCCCTTTTTCTTGCATAATTCTATCGCCTGCGTCATCTTGCTTGTTGTCCTGAAAGCCAATTCCTTATAGCCCGACTCCCTGCAGAATTTTATTGTCTCGTCAAGAAGCTGCGCGCCGTAACCGCGCCGCCGCCGCGACGGGTCGACAAACACCCTTCTTAAGAGGGCCGTTTCCTTCGTATCCTCTTTTATGCCGGCGGTGGCTATTATCCTGTCCCCTTCCTCGATAACAAAAAAGGTATCCCGTGCTCCGCCATAGGCCGAGACGATATTTTCAAGGTCTGTATCCGAATATGCCTTCCTGTCAAACGGATATTCGGTTTCCAGTATAGAGAGGATAAGCTCTTTTACTTTTGGTCCGTCGCCTTCCGAAAATTTCCTTATCTTCATCTTTCCTTTACTCCTTGCCGCAAATTGAATTTATGGCCTTCTTTACCAGGCCTTCAGGAACGCCCTCCACGACCCTTGCCTCGCCTACGCGGACAGGCAGCACAAACCTGTTTTTTCCTTTAACGAATTTTTTATCATACAGGTGGGCGTCGTAAATCTTTCCGGCGCTCACCGCCCTCGCCCTGACGGGCAGACCGGTCTTTTTAAGCAGCGCCTCTATCCTGGTTGCCGCCGCCCGCGGAATCATGCCCATCCGCTCGGATATCAGATTGGCGGCGGCCATACCGATACTAATCGCCTCGCCGTGCGTATATCTCTTTGAATACCCCGCGGCGTTTTCTATGGCGTGGCCTATCGTATGGCCGTAGTTTAACAGGGCCCTTATGCCGGACCTGTCCAGCTCATCGAGCTCGACGGTCCTGGCCTTTATTTTCGCTGAAGCCGAGATGACTCGTTCGAGAGGGCTTTTTTCAAGGGCTAATACGGCCGAGAGATTATCTTCGAGGAACTTGAATAGGGCGGCGTCTTTTATAACGGCGCACTTTATTGCCTCGGCAAGGCCGCTTACGAATTGTCTGTCAGGCAGCGTTTTAAGGAATTTGGTTTCCGAAAATACGAGACGGGGTTGATAAAAGGACCCTGCCAGGTTTTTACCGGCCTTAAGGTCTATGGCCGTCTTCCCCCCGATCGCGGAGTCTACCTGGGCCAGTAATGTCGTCGGAATCTGGACATAGGGCACGCCTCTTTTGTATATGGAGGCAATAAATCCCGCCACATCGCCTACAACGCCACCGCCGAAAGCGA
Organism: Candidatus Omnitrophota bacterium; assembly: GCA_028715645.1. Lineage (GTDB taxonomy): Bacteria > Omnitrophota > Gorgyraeia > JABMQH01 > JABMQH01 > JAQURK01. Next base: position 43,022 of record JAQURK010000004.1, read on the forward strand.
TAATAAAAACCTCTCTCGACCTGCCAAGGGATGCTATCCTGTCCAGCAGTTCAAGAGAGGTTTTTATGGACTTGCTTTTTTCTGTATCGGCTATTACTTCAAATGCCGGATTTATCCCGCTGCGCTTGAGTATGGCCGCCAGTTTTTTACCCCAAATCTTTTTAATGCCGGGGTTGGTTATTACGGCGCAATTATCGCCGCAGCCGCATTTTTTTAAAAAGACGCCGAGATAAGGAAGGCAATTATTCCCTATGACGATCTCATAGCTTCTTCCATCTAAAGCGACCTTTATTTTTTTCATCAGCCTTTTTTTAGGCCTTGCCCTTTTTATCTTTTGGGGCGGCGGCCTGTTTCGGCGCGGCGGCCTGTTTCGGAGTTGCGCCTTGTTTCGGAGCCGCGCCCGGTTTTGCGGCCTGACCTGCAGCCGCGGCTTGAGCCTGCGGCGCGCCTGCCGCGCCGCCAACGGCCTCGCCTGCGGGCGCCTCGCCTTCCGCCGCGGCCTTTTCTTTCTTAACCTTGAATTTTATGGATTTGATCTTTGGAAGGCTGAATATGGAATCCTTTTCCTCCCATTTATCCTTTTCCACAAGGTATTTTAATTTTTCATAGCGTTTAAGTACCGACCTGTGCCTTTTTCCCTTTTGGCTGCCCAATAGACTTGGATGCTGCGACATATTTTTTCACCTCTTTCTGATATAACAGTCTTTATAGACCCTCTTTAAGGTATTCAACGCCGATGTTGCCGCCTTGGTGTCGGCGAATTCTCCTACCCGTACCTCGTAGAGGCCGTTGCCCTCGAGTATTACCGCCGGAAAACCAAGTTTTTTAAGTTTTGCCGTCTCCTGCTGCGCGAGGTCCTTTGACTTAAAAGTCGCGACTTGTATGGTATATGGTTTCAGGGCCTGCGGTTGTTGCGCGGCCGGTTTTTTGGCCTCTTGAAGAGGGACCGGTGCCGGCGCATATACCTGACGCTGCGCAGGCGCTGCCGCCGGCCTGGAGGAAAGAGCGGTTCTCCCCTTGCCCTTCTCGAAACCAAGCGCGAATACGATTATAAGAAGGATTATAAGTCCCACACTGACAAGAATAAGCTTATCGCGGCTTAAGATAAAAGTAAAACTCTTTTCAGGGAAGGCCCCCTTATTTAACAGGCTGCCCCTTTCTTCCTGATTTTTGAATTCGCCGAATAATTCGGACTGTTTTTCAATAGACATTTAGCTTCTCTCGCCCTCCTGTCGTTCTTTTTTGATAGCGGAATCGATCTGGGCGATCAATTTTGAATTTCTCGTAAAGCTGTAGGCGGTTGTCGATGAGACCTTGTGAGCCGTGAGGACTTTTAGTTCCGCTAATTTTAAAAGCGCCTTTTTTACGTCCTGCCTGTTTTCTCCCGTCCAGGCGGCTACCCCTCTGGGTGTATCGATGCTCGCGGGGTTTTCATGAAAGAACGCTATTATCTTAAAATATATTGGGATCTTTATGAGTTTATGCAATTTCATGTCCGCGCTCTTTCGCTATCGTTTCCTTTATTTCCCTCTGCTCGATTATCTTAAGGAATTCCGCGACTACCTTGGGATCAAACTGGGTCCCGCTGTTCCTGATTATCTCCTGCTTGGCCTCTTCCACCGTCTTGGTCACCCGGTATGATTTTGGCGTTATCATTGCCAGGAACGCGCTTACTACCGCCATTATACGGGAACCCAACGGTATCTCGGCGCCTTTAAGGTTGTTCGGATATCCGCTTCCGTCGTAGTTTTCATGATGATGCAGGATTATGGGTATGACGGGTTTCAGGTATTTAGTCGGCTCAAACATCTCCGCTCCCTTGGCAGGATGCTCTTTTATCAATTGGTATTCCTTACCGGTCAATTTTGACGGTTTCGACAGTATCTCATCCGGAACAAAGAGCTGTCCCGCGTCATGCAGCAGCGCGGCGCATTGGAGGCTCCTGACCTCAGTCGGGTTAAGCCCCATCTCCCTCCCCATGGCCATGACGATCTTTACAAACGCGGTCCGCGGTATGAATGTGGATGGGCCCCTTGTATCGAGAATCGTCGCCAGCGATTTTATGCTGCTGATTGCCAGGTTTTCCTGTTCCTTGTAGAGCTGGGCGTTTTTTATGGCGATTACGGCCTGCTCGGCTATGGTCATTAATATCTCCTGGTCAAACTGCGTAAAGGCCTTGCCGCCCAGCTTGTCGTATATGGTTATTACTCCGATAACATTCTCGTCGATCAATGGGACCGAGATGTAATCATGGCCCCTCAGGACCTTTTCCGCCTTTACCGCCTTGCCCGGTATGCCCTTCCCTACCCTTAATTCCTTTGGGTAAAGTTTCCTTTTTGAGCGGATATCTATGGTTGTTATCGGTTTCAAGACATTCCTTTTTTCATCAAGCAGCTTGACCGAACAGCGGTTTGACTGCGTTACCTGCATGCACAATCTCGCGATACGGGGCAGGAGCTCATCAAGGTCCAGGGTGGAGCTTATCAGTCTGTGTATCGTATGAACCGTAGAAAGGGCAATCGCCCTCGGCCTTATGGTCTCGTACAGCTTGGAAAGCTCAAGTTCCTTCTGAATGTCCTTTATAAGCGTATGCATGAAATTGACAAAGAGCTCAGGCGCAATCTCAGGCATTTCGCTGTCGAGATGGCACAACCCTATATAGCCGTAGATCTTATCGCCCTGGATGAGCGGCAGGCAAAAACCGCTTAGATGGTTTGGGCAGACAAACTTCTCTAACTTTTTTGTTTTTTTTGATTTCAGGACGACCCTCAGGATGTTGCGCATGCAGGCGCCTCTTTTTTTCGCGTATGGACCGCAGAAATCACACTGCGCGAGCGAGGTTTCGTTAAACTTGGGCGGGTTCTTTTTAACGGACTTTATGAGCCACCATACAGGATGTTTAAAAAAAGCGCCCAGGATCGCCTTCTCTTTTTTCAGGTCATCGCTTTTAATGAGTTTATTGAAGAATTTTTCTTCATAACTCATTTCCCTGATTTTTTTCATATCGCCTATTATAATATTATTATATTAAATTTGCAATAAAAAAGGTTAGAGGATTAGACCCGCTCATAAGGCTCAAAAAGCCTTTTATATTCATCAAGCGCGTACCTGTCGGTCATGCCCGCGATGTAATCGCATATGACCCTGTGGGTGTCTTCCTTTTTTAGGTGAGATTGCGTGGTGGGAGGCAGTTGTTCGGTCTTGTCAAGATATACCTTGAAAAGTTCATTTATGAACCTGGAGGCCTTATTAGACATCCTGACTACCCTGTAATGATGGTAAAGGTTGCTTACCAGGAATTCCCTTAGCGGCTTCCGGGCCTCTTCCATGGCAGGGCCAAACGAAATAATCTTGTGGGGGAGCCACCTGGCGTCCTTTGGTGAACGCACCTTCAACTTTTTGATGTTCTTCTCCGTCTCGATCACAAGATCGGTCACCTGTTCGTTGATCAATAATCTGACGATCTGATAATTAAGGATCTCCCGCTTTGCCGAGGGATAGGTCTTCTTGATTGCCTGGGCGGCCTGTTTCCAGAGTCCGACCCCTTTCAGGGCGTCGTCCTTGATGAGGCCGCTCGCGATACCGTCGTCAAGGTCATGATTGTCATACGCTATCTCATCCGCGATGTCCACTACCTGGGCCTCAAGCGTAGGCAGCGTTTTTTCCTCGAAGGGTATGAATGGTCTGGGCCTGTCAAACGGCGTGGCGTGTTTTATGATGCCCTCCCGCACCTCCCATGACAAATTCAGGCCGGGGAATCCCGGATAGCGCTCCTCAAGGAAATCAACCACCCTGAGGCCATGAGAATTGTGGTCAAACCCCCCGTGGTCCTTCATTAGCTCCCTTAAGGCGTCTTCGCCGGAATGTCCAAAAGGCGTATGCCCGAGATCATGGGCAAGGGCGATCGCTTCCGCGAGATCGTCATTTAACCTTAGCGCCCTTGCGATGGTTTTCGCTATCTGGGCGACCTCCAGGGTATGAGTAAGGCGAGTCCTGTAATGGTCACCTTCATGGTTTACAAACACCTGCGTCTTATATTCAAGCCGCCTGAATGCGGAGGAATATATGATCCTGTCCCTGTCCCTCTGGTATATGGAACGATAGTCGTGCTCGGGTTCCTTATATTTCCTGCCCCTGGAATCGGCGCTTTTTTGCGCGTAGGGAGCGAGAAACTGAGCTTCTCTTTCTTCTATGTCGCGTCTGGTCAGCATCTTATTTGCCGCGAAGTCGGATGATTCGCGGGGTAACTATTTTATTTTCAATCTCAAGGATACCGTATGAATTATATGGGGCAAATATCCTGTCTGTGGGGCTGCCCGGGTTAAAGAACAATACCCGGCCTTTATTTTCAATAAGCGGATTATGGGAATGGCCGAATATTATCACGTCCGCGCCCTTAAATTCACGTTCGGCCAATTCTATGAGGCCTGACGGCGGCCCCCAGCCGTGCATGAGACCGATAGAAATACCGCCTATCTCAATAATATCCTTGTCAGGCAGGCTTGAACGCACCTCGGCGCTATCCATATTTCCCCTGACCGCCCTCACCTTGGCGATGCCCGAGAGGGTTTTAAGGACGCTTGGCTCGACCAGGTCGCCGGCGTGCACGATAAGGTCTGTGCCTGCCAGGCCTTCCACCACCTCTTTAGGAATGACCGCCGCGGCTATGGGTATATGGGTATCGGATAGAACGCCGATCCGTATGGTCATTTTAGCATCTTAAACTTGTTATAGAGTGAAAATATGAAATTAAGGTCTTCCTTGCCCCATACCCAGACCTTATTTTCCTTGGCGATAAGCGTCGCGTTCGTATCTATGGCCGATGAAAGAATCAATATCTTTCTTTGGGGCGCCGGCTCGATAGCCTTGAATCTATCTATGACCTTTGTCATTACGGCCTCATCTACCGGCTGCGGGCTGAATTGCCATGCCCATTGCTTTTTTGTGTCGTAGACGGCCTCGATCAGGATCTCCCCCTCATTTTCGGAATTTTTTATTTCAATCCGCGAGAACCGCGGGAACTTCAGGTTTTTTTCGCCAAGTTTGATGATCTCATTGTTAAAGGAAGAGACTAATTCCTTTATCCTGGCGCCGGTATCCTTTTTATTCTCCGCAAGGAAAAAGGCGACCATCGCCTCCACGTCTTTTTTAAACATGGCGGCCCTCTCCTGGAAATCGCTTAGCAGGGAGTAACGTTTTTTGTTATAGACATACCTGAGCCAGAATTCAAAGACCTTGTCGTTAAAATAAAAGACGCAGCCGTTCTTTGCAAGGAAATTTTCCTCTATCAGTTTTTCTATCCTTGCCGGCAAATCCGCCTTCTTGCCTCTGAAATTCTGGCGGATGCCGCCGAGCTTGTTGTTGCCTTCAGCGACAGCACTCAAGATATCGAGATAATCATTTAAGGTTGACTGTGGGAAGGCGCCCACGAGATTCTGAAAATACTGGTTTATCGCGCCCTTTGAATCAAACAGCAGATTATTAAAGGCCTCCGAGATAACTCCGGGCCCGGCCCACTTGAACTGTAATTGCGCGGAGCAATTGTTCAATTCTGATGAGATTATATCGAGATAAAACGGCCTGCCGTCGGTAAATGAGACCAGGAAGTCCTTTAATTCCTCCTGCATCCTGATCGCCTCCAGGCGCCTTTCAAGGAAATTTTTGCTGACCGCGCAGTCAAAATCCCTTACTTCTATGATCTCGAAATTGCCGAATAAAAGGTCGAGCCGTTCCTTAAGTATCCTTTTTATCGATGAAACCTGGGAACTCGTAACGACATACATGGTGTCCTTCTGCACCATGATCTTTTTGCCGAAAACGGCAAACGGGTTCTTAAGGTTAAAAAATGAGAGATTGTGGAATTCATCGAAGATGATTATGCAGGATTTCCCGGTCTCTTCCTTTATGTAAGAGGTAAGGTTAAATAGCCCCGAATAGACCTCCTGATGGTCCCCTTTTTCAAGGAGCCGCAGGATTTCTTTTATGGAGGCAGTTGTTTTTGGTATAAAGGCCTCTGCCTTCGAGATTAGGAAATCGAGGTCCTCTTTTATCTCCTCATTCCGCCCCTTTAGGAAATTAAGGAGGATGGTCCCTATGAATTTTTTTGAAAAGGCCTCAAAGGGCTCGGTAAGGACCTCTATATAGACGGGGATGACGGAGCCGCTCTTTAGATTGGAAAGGAAATTCTGCAGGATATATGTCTTTCCGCAGAGCTTCTGCCCTGTAAGAGCGACGTTCTGGCGATAACCTGATTTAAGGGACTCCACCCTTTTATTAAGGGTGTCCAGTATGTCCGCTCTTCCTACAAAGACCCTTGGCGCGTTTATTGGCATTTTTAGGGAAGATAATAAAGCGGGTTTTGCGGCTTACCGTATTTTCTTATCTCAAAATGCAGATATGCCGTTTCCCCCCTGCCTGTCGAGCCGGCCAGCGCTATCGCCTTATTATGATCTACAATTTCGCCGGTCTTGACCAGGTTTTCTGAATTCCTTGAATACACCGTAAAGAACCCGTCATGATGGTCTATCACAATAATGTTGCCCTGCCCGCTAAATCTTTCTCCGGCGTAAACAACCTCGCCTTTTTTAGCGGCAAATACCTTTGTCCCCCGCCGGGCCCTTATGTCTATCCCTTTATTCTTCGCCCCGTAGGCGTTTTCTCCGAAGAATGAAATAATATCCCCCTGGAGGGGCCAGATGAAATAATCCTTTTCAAATAAACTTATCTTATCTGTGGTTACCTTAAGCGGTTCCTTAGCGCCGGGAATAAAAAGCCGGTCGCCGGGGCTGATCTTTGTGGCGTCAGAGATATTGTTCATCTTTATTATGTATGACAGGTCGATATCGTAAGTTTTAGCGATCCTCCAGAGAGTATCGCCCTTCTGGACTTCATGATAAACGCCTCCGGTCAGGCCGGGGACAGCCCGGATGACAGGCGGTTGGTAGGGCGCTGTCGCGCAGCCCGCCAGGATTAGACAAAAGACGATAGCGAGCGAGGGGAATCGAACCCCCGTAGCCAGCTTGGGAAGCTGGTATTCTACCATTGAACTACGCTCGCGAATTTTGCGCAGCAAAATTCGTCCCGAGCCACCCTTGAGCCCGAAATTTGGTGGCGAGGGACGAAATACCCTATAGACACGTATTTTTTTTATAATCATCGAATCTCTTTTTAATATCCGCGGGTTTTAATGTTAATAATCTTTCCGGCCCGAAATCCTGGACACAAAATGAAGCCATAACTGTGCCGTATATGACCGCCTTCCTCACCGCCTTGTCTCCGCGGTCATTCGTCCTGCCCAGATAACCCATGAATCCGCCGGCAAACGAATCCCCGGCGCCGGTTGGGTCCTTAATAGTTTCCATAAGATGTGCCGGCGCGCTGAAGCAGCCGCCCTGCCTTGTCATAAAAAGCGCCCCGCTGTCGCCTCTTTTTATTATAATCCTTTGAGGGCCCAGCGAAAAGACGTATTTTGCCGCTTTCATGAGGTTTACCTCGCCGGAAATCAGCCTTGCTTCGCTGTCGTTTAAGAAAAAAAGGTCGATTTTGCCCAGCAATTTTTTTAAGGCCTTTGATTTGTTTGTTATCCAGAAATTCATGGAGTCGCAGGCTACAAGCCGCGGCGCCAGAACCTTTTTTAAAACGGCCAGCTGAAGGTCAGGATCGATATTAGCCAGGAATACGTAAGGCGTCTTCCGGTATTCATCCGGTATCCTGGGAGAGAAGTTTTTGAACACGTTTAACTTCGTGAATATAGTATGGGCGGCATTCATGTCATATTCATACCGGCCCTTCCACCTGAATGTCCGGCCGCCCTTTTTGAGTTCAAGGCCTTCCAGTGAAACGCCCCTTTCCTCCAGCTTTTGGGCGTAGCGCTTCGGGAAATCAGCGCCTACGACCGCGACAAGCCTGACACCGGTAAAAAAAGAGGCGCTTATGGAGAAATAAGTCGCGGAACCGCCCAGTATCTCTCTTCTTTTACCAAACGGCGTTTCAATGGAATCCAGCGCTACGGAACCGACAACCAATAGACTCATTTTGAAAGACAGGTATCCATTATCTTCATGGAGCAATATTTGCCGCACATGGTGCAGACATCTTCGGCGCCCGGCCTTGAACTTTTTCGGAATTGTCTGGGCCTTTTTGTCTCTAAGGCCAGTTCAAACTGCCTTGGCCAATCCCTCTTTTTTCTCGCCTTGGACATCCTTATATCCCAGTCGAGGGCGCCGGGCACTTTTTTTACGATATCGGCCGCGTGAGCTGCGATACGCGACGCGACCACTCCCATTTCAACATCTTCCGCTGACGGGAGACGAAGATGTTCTGAAGGCGTTACATAGCAAAGGAAATCCGCCCCGCAGGCGGCGGCCAGGGCGCCTCCTATCGCGCTGGTAATATGGTCGTAACCCGGGGCGATATCCGTTACAAGCGGCCCGAGCACATAAAAAGGCGCGCCGCCGCATAGACATTTTTCCAATTTTACGTTCATTTCTATCTGGTCAAGCGGTAAATGGCCCGGCCCTTCTATCATTACCTGTACGCCGCTTTGCTTCGCCTTTTTCGCGAGTTCGCCAAGTATTATAAGCTCCTGAGCCTGCGCCCTGTCAGTCCCGTCGGCCAAGGCCCCGGGCCTGAGGCCGTCCCCAAGGCTTAAGGTGATATCGTATCTTTTAGCGATGTCAATGACCCTGTCGAACATTTCAAAAAAAGGATTTTCCCTGTCGTTCGTGAGCATCCATTCGGCCAATATCGCCCCGCCCCTTGAGACGATATCAAGTATGCGGCCCTGATCCTGGAGCCTTTTTACGGTTTCCCTGGTGACCCCCGCATGGATGGTAAAAAAATCCACGCCGTCTTCCGCCTGCCGTTCGAGGCAATCAAAAAATTGCGCGGCGGTTATGTCCTTAAATTGTCTGTTTCGCCGGGTTATTTCTACAGCCGCTTCATATATTGGCACGGTCCCGACGGGTAAGCAGCATTCCTTAAGGATCTGCTTCCTTATTTTCTTGAGGTCTCCGCCTGTGGAAAGGTCCATTACCGTATCGGCGCCGGCCCTTACCGCGGCCTCGAGCTTTTTTAGTTCCGCCCTCAAATCCGGCCTGTCCGCCGAAGTGCCTATATTGGCATTGACCTTGGTCTTTAGGCCGCTTCCTATCACGCAAACCCGCGGTATCCTTCTTTTTTTGTTGTTTGCGATAACCGTCTTTCCGCTTAAAATATCCTCCATAAGAAGGT